>NC_014391.1:6682500-7025559 GCF_000145235.1 Micromonospora aurantiaca ATCC 27029
CGGCGTTTCGGCGGGCCTCGCCCGGACCGCGTCCTCGCAAGGCCGAAAGCCTCGGTCGGACCCGGTGCCAGCCCTGTTCGGTGCTCCCGGGCTTTCGTCCCGTTTGCCCCGTTCCGCGCTGGCAGAGAGAAAGTTACGCGTCTGCGGGTTTGAACGTCAAATCGAGGGGTAGCGGCGCGCGTCACACCCGTCCACAGGCGCCCGCGATCAAGGAGTTCGCGTCCCGATCAGCGTCCCCACCGGACACAAACTCCTTGATCACCGGGGCGACGGCGGGGCGGAGGGCGAGGAGGGAGACGGGCGGCGGGCGGCCCGGTAGGCGCGGATGCCCAGGACTCCCACAGTCGTGCCGATGGCCAGGGAGGCGGCGATCAGCAGGGCGTGCACCCACAGGAAGCCGGTCGGGCTGCCCTCGCCGACGACGCCGGCCGACCAGGCGCGCTCGTCGTTCCAGATGGCGACCGCGAACCTCGGCCAGATCGCCCACGTCCAGACGCCGACGGCGACCAGGAACAGCGACCAACCACGTGACAGGACCATGGTCGGCCAGTATGCCAGCGCGCCGTCCGCCCAGGTCAGGCCAGCGGTCGGCGCAGCAGGCGTTTCCGTTCCCGCCGCCGGGGCACTGTTCTGTCGAGCCGATTCGACGGAGGTGCCACCGATGCAGCCGTTCAACCCGTGGACCTGGCGGGATCCGTCCGCCCTGGCCGGAGGGTACGACCAGACCCGGCCCGGAGACGTGCCGGAACAGCGCGCCGGCGAGGCGGACGACGGCCTGGACGCCCCCAGCCCGGGTACGCCGATCGACCTCACCGGCTACCGGGTGGAGGCAACGGACGGGCGGATCGGCTCCATCGACGAGGCGAGCGAGGACGCGGACGCGCGGTACCTGGTGGTGGACACCGGTCCGTGGATCTTCGGCAAGAAGGTGCTGCTGCCGGCCGGCACGGTGGCGCAGGTCGACCACCTGGACCGCGTCGTGCACGTGGACCGCACCCGGGAGCAGGTGAAGGAGTCGCCGGCGTTCGACAGGGACCACTTCGCGCACCCCGAGTACCGGGATCGGGTCGGCAGCTACTACACGGAGAGCTATCGACAGCAGTAAGCGCGGCAGGAGGCAGCGGCGCAGGCCGGTGAACGGTTACCGTGTCAGTCATGGTCCGGCCGCGCAGCTGCCTCCCGGAGACCCGCAGCGGTCTCCCGGGCCACGCTGTCGACGGCCGGGAGCAGATCCTCGACGTACTCCGTGCCGGCGGACTCCGTTTCCGCGCCGGCGGGCGATGGCGGCGCTCGTTCTGACGAGCCCGCTCCACCGACCTGGGTGACACCCGGGTCGCGTCTCCCCGCCAGCGAACGGCACGAAAGGCGTACGACCATGTCCTCTGCACGCATGCTCACCGGTGACCGCCCGACCGGGCGGCTGCACCTCGGCCACTACGTGGGCAGCATCGCCAACCGGGTGCGGCTGCACCAGCGCTACGAGAGCTTCTTCATCATCGCCGACCTGCACATGCTCACCACCCGCAACAGCCGCGCGGACATCGAGCAGGTCGCCCACAACGCCCGCGAGATGGTCACCGACATCCTCGCCGCCGGGGTGGAGCCGGAACGGGCGACGTTCTACCTCCAGTCCGCGATCCCCGAGGTCGGCGACCTGAACACGCTGTTCCAGAACCTCATCACTGTGCCCCGGCTGGAACGGGTGCCGTCGTTGAAGGAGATGACCCGGGACGCCGGCAAGGACGAGATGCCGTACGGCCTGCTCGGCTACCCGGTGCTCCAGGCCGCCGACATCCTCTGCGTCAAGGGCCAGGTCGTGCCGGTCGGAAAGGACAACGCCGCGCACGTCGAGGTGACCCGGGAGATCGCCCGCCGGTTCAACCACCTCTACGGCGAGGTCTTCCCGGTGCCCGACATGCTCATGTCGGAGACGCCCACGCTGGTCGGGACGGACGGCGCCGGGAAGATGAGCAAGAGCAAGGGGAACGCGATCGCGCTCTCCGACGACGCGGCGACGGTGCGCCGCAAGGTGATGGGGATGTACACCGACCCGAATCGGGTCCGCGCCGACGTGCCCGGCACCGTCGAGGGGAACCCGGTCTTCGAGTACCACGACATCTTCAATCCGGACCGGGCGCAGGTGGCCGACCTCAAGGCCCGCTACCGGGCCGGCCGGGTCGGTGATGTGGAGGTCAAGGAGGCGCTGGCGACGGCGCTCAACCGGTTCCTGGACCCGATCCGGGAGCGCCGGGCCCGCTTCGAGGCGCAGCCCGGCCTGGTCGACGAGCTGATCGTCACCGGCACTGAGCGGACCCGCGAGCAGGTGCGCCGCACGCTCGTCGAGGTCCGCCGGGCGATGGGCCTGAGCAGCGCGTACACCCAGGTGCGGCGCAGGGCCGAGCGCTACCGCAAGGCCGTCGCCACCTCGGCCTGACCACGAGCCGGTCCGGGGTACGCGCTTGCGCCGACCCCGGACCGGCCGGTTACGCTGCCGACATGGCCAGCTCGCACGCGTACCCGATGACGTCCTCCGACGTCCGGCTCGGCGCGCTGCGACGCCGGCGGTCCCGCGACCGCCTGCGCTGAGCCTTCCCCTCCTGCGACCGGCGGATCGAGCCGCCGGTCGTCATCGATCGTCCTCGCTCCGCCGCCGCGTTCCCGTCAGGTGATCCGCGCGGCGGATCCACAGCGAGATCGGCGTACTCATGGATCTTGAAAGGTTGCTCACCGACCGGCTGGCGCCGGCGTTCGCGGCGGTGGCCGGCGTGCCGGTGGACCCGGCCGTGCGGCGCTCGCAGCACGCGGACTTCCAGTCCGACGCGGCGTTGGGCCTGGCCCGGCGGCTCGGCCGGCCGCCGCGGGAGATCGCCGCGGAGGTACGGGAGCGCGCCGCGCTGGCCGACGTCTGCGCGGCGGTCGAGGTGTCCGGTCCGGGTTTCCTGAACCTGACGGTGGCCGGGCACGCGCTCGGCGGGCTGGTGTCCGCGCTGGCCGCCGACCCGCGGCTCGGCGTGCCAGTGGTGGCCGAGCCGGAGACGGTGGTGGTCGACTACTCGGGGCCGAACGTGGCGAAGGAGATGCACGTCGGGCACCTGCGGTCGACTGTGATCGGGGACGCGGCGGCGCGGACGCTGGAGTGGCTCGGGCACCGGGTGCTGCGCGCCAACCACCTCGGTGACTGGGGCACACCGTTCGGCATGCTGATCGAGCACCTGCTCGACCTGGGCGAGGCCGGTGCGGCGCAGGAGCTGTCCATGGGTGACCTGGACGGGTTCTACAAGGCGGCGCGGGAGAAGTTCGACGACGACGAGGCGTTCCGGGAGCGGTCGCGGCAGCGGGTGGTGGCGTTGCAGGGCGGTGACCCGGCGACGCTGCGGCTGTGGCGGTTGCTGGTGACCCAGTCGGAGGGCTACTTCCTGACCGTGTACGACCTGCTCGACGTGACCCTGACCGGCGACGACTTCCGGGGCGAGAGCAGCTACCACGACCAGCTCGCGCCGACTGTCGAGGAGTTGGACCGGCTCGGGCTGCTGCGGCGCAGCGACGGCGCGGACTGCGTGTTCCCGCCCGGGTCGGTGGGCCGTGACGGCGAGCCGTTGCCGCTGATCGTGCGCAAGTCCGACGGCGGGTACGGCTACCCGGCCACCGATCTGGCCGCGCTGCGGCACCGGACCGGCGCGCTCGGCGCGACCCGGCTGCTCTACGTGGTCGGGCTTCCGCAGCGGCGGCACTTCGAGATGGTGTTCGCGGTCGCCGCGCAGGCCGGCTGGCTCACCGCACCGGCGCGGGCCGAGCACGTCGGGTTCGGCTCGATCCTCGGCCCGGACGGGCGGATGCTGCGCAGCCGGGCCGGCGGGTCGGTGAAGCTGGCCGGGCTGCTCACCGAGGCGGTCCAGCGGGCCACCGCGCTGGCCCGGGAGCGCAATCCGGAGCTGGGCGAGTCGGAGGCCGCCGAGGTGGGGCGCGCGGTGGGCGTCGGCGCGATCAAGTACGCCGACCTGTCCGGGGACCGGCACAAGGACTACGTGCTGGACTGGGAGCGGATGCTGTCGCTGGACGGGAACACCGCGCCGTACCTCCAGTACGCGTACTCCCGGGTCCGGTCGATCTTCCGGCGGGCCGGCGCGGCGGCGCGGCCGGACGCGGAGGTCTCGCTCGCCGAGCCGGCCGAGCGGGCGCTCGCCATGGAGCTGGTCGGCTTCGCCGCGGTGGTCGAGGAGGTGGCGGGTGGGTTGGAGTTCCACCGGCTGACCGCCTACCTGCACCGGCTGGCGGTCGCGTTCAGCGCGTTCTACGAGCGCTGCCCGGTGCTGCGGGCCGAGGGGCCAGTGCGGGAGAGCCGGCTCGTGTTGTGCGACCTGACCGGGCGGGTGCTGCGGCAGGGCCTGAACCTGCTCGGCATCCGTACCCCGGAACGGCTGTGAGGCCGAGGGGTCACCGGCAATCCATGCAGCGGCTAGCGTGACGCATCGATCGAACGCAAGGGAGGCGACCATGGCGGATCGGCGCGCGGTACTCGCACCGGGACAGGGCTACGACACCCGGGGACCGCTCTTCGTCTACATCGGGGAGGCGCTGCGCCGGCTCGGTTTCGAGGTGCACGAGGTGACCTGGCGGTCGCTGGGCGAGCTGCGGCTCGACAGCGCGCCGGAGTGGGTCGCCGAGCAGCTGGATCCGGTTCTCGACGCCGGGGTGGATCTGCTCGTGGGCAAGTCGCTCGGCAGTTTCGCCGCGCCGCTCGCCGCCGACCGGGGCATCCCGGCGGTGTGGCTGACGCCGCTGCTGACCGACCCCGCGGTACGGGAGCCGCTGGGCCGGGCCACCGCGCCATTCCTGCTGGCCGGCGGCACCGGCGACCGGTTCTGGGACGGTGCGGTGGCGCGCCGGCTGACCCCGTACGTGGTGGAGGTCGCCGACGCCGACCACTCGATGATGGTGCCCGGGCCGCTGGCGGCCTCGGCCGAGGCGCTCGGGCGGGTCTGCACGGCGGTGGAGGAGTTCGCCGCCGGCCGCTGACGGGTCAGCGGCGACTCCGCCGCGTCCACACCACCGCCACCACTGCCGCGATGAGCGGCAGTAGGCAGCAGAGCGTCAGGACGAACAGGTGCCACGGCTTGATCGCTCCCATGGGGCGAACGATAGGCGTCGCTGTCCACAGCCGCTACGCGGAGGCTCGGGCGGCCTTGCCGTCCAGCCACAGCGTGTCGCTGTCGTCGCGGTGGGAGCCGGTGGAGCCGACGTGCTTGGCGCTGATCCTCGGCCCGTTCTTGATCACGTGAATCAGAGCCATCGCGTGTCCCCGGCCGAGGCCGTACTCGTCCTTCAGCCAGGCCACGATCACGCCCGCCTTGACGTCGGCCGCGTCGTAGCCGCGCTCCTTGGCCTCGTCGACCAGGACGCGCGGGGTCTTGCCGGTCTTGTCCTCGATCGCGTCGAGGTACGCCTGGAAGGACATCTGCCCAACCCTTCGCTCGGGAGGTGGTGACGACCTCCACACTCCCGGGCGGGACGGTGCCGATCAACGACTGACCGGGCCACCGTCGTTGCCTCCAGGGCAACGATCGCCGTCGGGCGAGAGGCCGGAGAGCCCGGCCCGCGTGGTCGCGGGGCCGGGCTCTCCGGATCTCGGGGTACGCGCTCAGCGCTGGAGGGTGAGTAGTCCGGGTCGGTAGGGCAGGAGGCCGTAGTCGCCGCCGGAGTTGGGGGAGCGGCCTTGGTAGAGCAGTTGGAGGTTGCAGGGGTCGACGGTGAAGGTCTGGTCGGCGGTGGTGCGGATGAGTTCGCCGTGGCTGATGTCGTTGGTCCAGGTGGCGCCGCTGTTGGCCTTGCCGGCGAACGGGTTGGACTCGGTGGCCGCCTGCGGCGTCCACGCCCCGTTGAGGCTGGTGGCGGTGAAGGAGCGGAAGTAGCGGCCCTGGGAGCCGATCGCCTCGACGATCATCAGGTAGCGGGTCTGGCCCTGGAGCTTGTAGACCTGCACGGCTTCGAACAGGTTGTTCGTCGAGTCCGACATGATGGTGGTGTAGGTGGAGCCGAAGCTGCCGGGGAAGTTGCCCAGGGGCATGCTGGAGCGGTAGATCTTGCCGTTGTCACCGGCGAAGAACAGGTACATGTTCTGGTCGTCGGCGATCAGGGTCTGGTCGATCGGGCCGGTGCCGGAACCGGAGATGCTGCCGGTGAACAGCGGCTGCGCCGACGACCACCCGTTCGGGTTCGTCGGGTCGTTCGAGGTGCGGTAGGAGAACGCGGTCGGTCCCCACTGGTAGGCCAGCACCCAGATGTTGCGCGGCGCGAAGTAGAACAACGTCGGCGCCACAGTCCCCGACGACATCGCGTTCTGCGACGCGGAGGCCATCTGCGACCAGTTCGAGAACAGGCCGAAGTTCATCGACCCCCACGACGAGCCGGTGTCGTGCGTCGTCGCGTACACCAGATGCTGCCCGTTGTACGGCACCACAGTGAAGTCCTTCAACGACACCCAGCCCGAGCGCGGCTGCGCCAACGCGCCCGTCGACGACCACCGGTACGACGACGGCAGGTTGCACGTGCCACCCGGCGGCGGGGTCGTCGGAGGCGGCGTGGTGGGGTTGCCGCCGCCACCGTCCACCCGTACGAGCTGCCACTGCTGGTTGGCGCCGTTCCAGTCGTCGTACTGGACGATGTTTCCGCCGTCGGCGGTCGAGGCGCCCTGCACCTCCACCACCTTGTTGCTGTGGCGGCTGATCAGCCGGACGTAGCCGCTGTCGGAGTCGGCCAGCCGGAACTGCTGGTTGGTCCCGTTGAGGTCGGACCACTGCACGATGCTGCCGCCGTTGGCGGTCGACCAGTTGTAGACGTCGAGCACCTTGCCGGACAGCCGGGACTTCAGCCGGTAGTAGCCGCCGCCGGAGTCGACGAACTGCCACTGCTGCTGGTTGCCGTTGTTGCGCGACCACTGCACGATCCGCGCGCCGTCGTTGGTGGCCAGGTTGTAGACGTCGAGCGCCTTGCCGCTGTTGCGGTTCACAAGGACGTACCAGGCGTTCGTGTCGACGCTCGCGGCGGCGGCGGGCGCGGACACGACCGCCACGGCGCCGGCGCCGACGAGTACCGCGGCCGCACCCGTCGCGACGACGCGCGGCAGCCATCCGCGCCGTCGTGGCGGCGACACAGTCGATGGGGACCTACCGAAAGCGAACATGTTCCTCCTTCAGATCAGACATGTTGTGAGCGCTAACAATTCGTCGAAGCGCACTGATCCCACACCCGGCCTGCCACGTGGCCATCCGCGCCCGCCCGGTGAGCCGCCGAAGGCGCCGCCCTGTGCCATCGACTGTGAGCGATAACACGTCGTTCGTCAAGTCGTAACAGTCGATGGACGACGGGCGCGTGACGCCGTGGGGCCATGTCAGCTTCTCGACCCAGCACTACCGCCGCCCTCAGCGCGGCCCGACAGTGCACACGGCTGGAGGGGTGGTGGGGGAGTTGGGGCAGCCGGCGAACGAATCCGTCATGATCCGGGACTGGTTCAGCGTGCCGCGGGTGTCCGCCGAGGACCGGGCCGCGGTCTTCGGCGCACGCACCCAGGATCCACGGGTGGAGTTCGTCGCGCTGACGGTCAAGTACTGGATGGACGCACACGCCACGCGGTCGATGACCCGCGAGCGGGTGCTGGCCGCGATGACCGGCCGCATCACCCCGGACAACGTCTGGGACCTGGTCTCGATGCTCGCGAAGCTCCGGCTGGCCGAGGCGTTCTTCGACCTGGCCGCCTCCGACGTCGACTCCGACGGCGCGTTCCGCCACTACCTGCTCGGCCTCGATCCGGCGCTGCTCGACGCGATGCGGCACTACGCGGCCTGGAACGGGATCAACCCGAAGCTGTTCCTGGACGGCTTCGCCGTCGGCGTCGGGGAGTCCGTCGCGACGGTGGTGGTCGACCTCGGCAAGCTCGTGCAGTTGATCGGCCGGCTCCAGCAGGAGCAGTTCACCACGCTCATCGTGCTCACAGTCGACCCGCGCGCCGGTGTGCAGCGTCTCGCCGACCAGGCCACAGTCGTACGCCAGGCGCTGGCCGGCATCGTCGCCGCGCTGGACCCGACGACGGTTCCGGAACGGCTGCTGGCGCTGTGGCGCGGCTGGGCCGCCCAGTTCGCCCGGCACCTGGACGACCTCGACCCGTTCGCCGCCGGCCGCCTGCTCGGCCGCGTCGCCGGCGACCTCTACCAGGTGCTCACCGGTCTGGTGCATCTCGCCCGGCTGCTCGGCGGCGTCGCGGTGCGCGCCGCCGTCCGGTATGTACCGCTGCTGCTCGCGGGCGCCCGGGAGGCGCGCCTGCTGACCGCGCAGACGGCCGCGCTGCTGGTGGCGATCGGCCGGGCGGCGATCGTCGCCACGCCTCAGGTGGGCCTCGCGATGCTGCGGACGCTCTTCCCCCCGAAGGTGCTCGACGCGCTGTTCCGGCAGGGCCGGGCGCTGCTCGTCGACGCCGAACTCACACTGACCGTGTTCAACCAGGCGGCGCACGCCGAGGCGTTCGCAGGCGCCGGTGCGGGCACCCGGCTCGGCGCGCTGGTGAGCCTCGACGGCCGGCCCGTGCTGATGGCGAGCATGTCGGAGACGGTTTCGTCGGCCGGCCGCGCCGCGACCCGCGCCGAGCTGACCGAGGCGCTCGACGAGATCATCAAGCGGGTCGAGGACCTGCGCGAGCTGAAACCGCCGAAGACACCCCGGGACATCCGGGCCGCCGCCGTACGCGCCGCCATCGCCCGGCAACTGGAGCAGCGGCTGACCACCGCGTTCAACAGGGCACTCCAGACCGTCGCGTACGAGGAGTTCCGCGCGCTGCGCAAGGCCGGGCAGGCGCAACCGTGGCGGCTCGGCCAGCAGGTGCACCGGCGGATGGCGGCCGAGGTCACGCAGCTCGTCGGCCGGTCGCCCGGCCTGGAGCCGTTCGCGGAGAAGTCGCTGGCGACAGTGGTCGAGGCGGTCCGCGCGGCCCACCCGGAGCTGGCGCCCGCGCTGCGCGGCTCCGAGGCGGTGCTGCGCCAGACGGTCGCGCAGATGCTGCTCGGCCACCCGGACCGGGATCTGCTGCTGCGGCTCGTCGGGTTCACCGGCAACCCGGCCGCGACCGGCGCGGAGAAGGCGCTCGCCACCCACCTCGCCGAACGGTTCCGGTGGAAGGCATCCACCACGGTCGGTGACCTCCGCTCCGACCTGCTGCTCGTCGACCCCGAGGCGGCCCGCGTCACGAACGTCGACTGGACGTCCTCGACGAAGCTGGAGCGCTTCGAGAAGACCTGGGGAACCGTCGCCGACGACCTCGGGGAGACGTTCGACGGTCGCTGGGAGGCGATCGCGGAGGCGTACCAGCGAGCCGCGAAGGGCGGCGTCCCGGCGGAGGTCGTCGCCGGCCTCGAAGAGCTGACCACGCACGCCGTACGCGAGACGGTCCTCCGTCAGGCCGCCCTCAGCCAGTTGTTCCCCGGATTCTTCGTCACCTCGCACGAGATGACGTACCGAGGGCTGCAATCCCTGTTCGAACTGCCGCTGTAGAGGAGCACCGATGGGCAGAGTCGTCGTCGCCGACGCCGATCCGGCGACGCTTGGTTTCAGCACCGCGCATTCCGACCGGTACGTCTACTCCAACTACTTCGTACCGGTCCGGCTCACCTTCGGCGGTGGCGAGACGCCCATCCTGCCGTTCTACGTCAAGCAGGCGCTGATCGAGGCGATCCGCTACGGCGGGCTCGACGGCGACCGGCTGCCGCACCTGCTCAAGGAACTCGGCCTCTACGACCTGTGGAAGGCCAACGAGATGGACGCCGCCACCGAGGCGCTGCCCGGCGCCGACTCGGGCATGTCGTACCGGGAGCCGCCGGCGCGACGCCAGACGCTCCTCGGCGACCAGCAGGCGGAGTTCCTCGCCGGCCTGCTCCAGTCCGACGTGGGCATCGCGTTCCTCGACCGCACCCGGATCCGGCCGGTGGGCTTCGCGCTCGGCGAGCACGTCTACGCGCTGGCGCTCGCCCCCGGCGAGGAGGCGGTGCTGGAGCAGCGCACCTACACCAAGCGCGAGCTGACCCTGGAGGAGCAGAACGAGTCGGAACAGCAGACCGACGTCGAGCTGACCAGCGCGCTCACCACCGAACTCCAGGAGGGCTTCGAGCGGCAGAAGTCGCTCACCGACACCTGGGGGCTCAACGCGAGCCACACCGGCCAGTACACCAGCCCGACCGGCGTCTGGGGCACCTTCAACGCCAGCCACACGATCGGCTTCGCCAGCAGCGTCACCGCGGCGAGCCAGGAGACGAGCCGCCGCGCGGTCAAGGACAGCCGGACCGCCACCTCGAAGGTCGCGGCGCGCTACCGCACCCAGCACAGGACCGATTTCAAGCTGGTCAGCGAGACCGGTACGGAGTCCTCCTCGAAGCGCACCGTCCGCAACCCGAACCGGGCCACGCCGATCACGCTGCACTACTTCAAGGTGCTGCAACGGCTGGAGCTGGCCCACGAGCGGTACGGGGCACGGGTCTGCTGGGCCCCGACGATCAAGGATCCGGCGTTCGCCTTCGCCCAGAAGATCATCGGCGGACGGCAGCGGATCCGCGACAACGCGGTCGCCGCGCTGCCCCCGGCGCCGGTGAAGCCGGAGCGCCCGCCGCGTGGCGCGCCCGCCGCGGTGGAGACGCGCGTCGTGTACTCCCCCGTGGTCACGCTCGACAAGTGGGGATTCACCGGCGACATGAGCGCCGACTACGACGTCGACGTCGCGTTCGACGCCGGCTGGGAGTGGGACGGCGACATCGACACGATCCGGCAGAACCTCACGCTGATCACCCGCCGTCCGCCGGACGCGATCGCCGCCCGGGTGGTGGGCGTGCCGGTGGTCACCGAGGCGGACGGCCGGCCCGTGCTGCGCGTACGCGTGCACGTCGGCGCCCGGAGCTGGCTGGCGGGTCCGGGTGCCGACGTGCAGCTCGCCGCCGGATTCCGGCGTACCCCGACGGTGGTGGACCAGACCGCCGACGACGCGGCGTACAACGCGCTCGTCGCGGGCTACCTGACCGATCTCCAGGAGTGGCAGGACCGGCGCGACGAGGCGCTTGCCGCGGCGGAGACGGCCGGGGACGAGTTCGAGGCGCGGCTGCGGGCCGGCTTCTCGCCGGTGAACGAGATGGTCTCGCAGATCGTGGAGACGCACTTCCCGGCCAGCGTGCGGGACGAGGCGTGGGAGATCGACTTCTGGCACCGCGTCTTCGACTGGGAGCGCGCGTCGTTCGTGGCGTACCCCGGCTGGTGGTCCGGCGGCGACGCCCGCGCCCCGGAGCGCGACCCCGGCGACTTCGTCAACGCGAGCTGGGCGAAGCTCTACCTGCCGGTACGGGCCGGCATGGAGCTGACCGCGCTGCGGTGGATCTTCGGCAAGGTGGTGGCGACCAGCCTGGCGCCCCAGGTGGAGCACGAGCTGGCGGCGTTCGTGGACGAGCTGACGACGTACCGGACCGGCCACCTCGGCACCGGCGACGAGATGCCCGAGCTGACCACCGAGTGCCAGGACGTGCCGGAGCGGGTGTACTGCCTGGCGAAGTGGACCGAGTTGATGCCCACCGACGGCACCCACCTGGAGGTGGTGCAGGGCGCCACGACAGCGGCCGACGCGGTGACCGCCAAGGAGATCAGCGACGCGGAGGCGCTGCGGGCCGCGCTGCTCGACGGCGAGGTGCAGACCAACCGGCTCCGGACCAAGGCGTACGACCAGATGACCGAACCGGCCGACGTCGACATCCGCCTCGGCACGCCGTCCGGGAGCGGCCCGGCCGTCTGAGCGCCGGAGACAGTGGTCGTCCACCTCGAGCACGCGTCGAGGTGGACGATTTCTGTAAAAGTATGGACTTTGGAATCATGTCGGATGGGCAAAAAGGGGCATAATATTGATCCCCCAGGTCGCTCCCTCGACGGCACAGCAGCCGCCGGTCGCGCAACCGTCCAAAATGCACTGCTTCCCACCGGTGGGTCGATAGCGCCCGGCTCACAGAGCCTTTATTTTGAGCCGTTGCTTGTTGTTCCCCGCCTGGCGTGTGCACGAACCTAAGGAAGACTCATGACAACCGCACCCTTGCGCCAGGATGAGCCCCCGGTCTCGCTGGGCAGGGTCCGCGCGGAGCCGCTCGACCGGCTCTCCGCCGCGGACATCTCCCCCATCGTGCGCCGGGTGATGGCGGCTCACCTCGATCAGACCCGGATCCCGGCGGCGAAGTTCTCGTCGTTCATCTGATCCGCGATGGCCCCGGGGCCCGCCCGCGCGGCGCTCACCGAGTTCGTCCTCAAGGTGCACGCCAGGTGTGACCTGGCGTGCGACCACTGCTACGTCTACGAACACGCCGACCAGAGCTGGCGGCGCCGCCCGGTACGGATGACGCCGGAGGTGCTCCGGACCGCGGCCGGGCGGATCGCCGAACACGCCGCGGCCCACGACCTGCCGGACGTCACGGTGATCCTGCACGGCGGGGAACCACTGCTGCTCGGCGCCGAGCGGCTCGACGAGGTGCTCGCGGACCTCCGGCGGGTCATCGCCCCGGTCACCCGGCTCCGGCTCGGCATGCAGACCAACGGCGTACTGCTCTCCGAGCAGCTCTGCGACCTGCTCGCCGAACACGATGTCGCGGTCGGCGTCTCGCTCGACGGCGACCGTGCCGCCAACGACAGGCACCGGCGCTTCCGGTCCGGCGCCGGCAGCTACGACCAGGTGCTCCGCGCCCTCGGCCTGCTGCGCCGCCCGGCGTACCGGCGGATCTACTCGGGCCTGCTGTGCACGGTGGACGTGCGCAACGACCCGATCGCGGTGTACGAATCGCTGCTCGCCCAGGAGCCACCGCGGATCGACTTCCTGCTCCCGCACGCCACCTGGGACGACCCGCCGTGGCGGCCGGCCGGCGGCGGCACCGCGTACGCGGGCTGGCTGCGCGCCGTCTACGACCGCTGGCTGGCGGACGGCCGACCGGTCTCCGTCCGCCTCTTCGACTCGCTGCTGTCCACCGCCGCGGGCGGACCCAGCGGCACCGAGTGGCTCGGTCTCGACCCGGTCGACCTGGCGGTCGTCGAGACGGACGGCGAGTGGGAGCAGGCGGACTCGCTCAAGACCGCGTACGACGGCGCGCCGGCCACCGGCATGACCGTCTTCTCGCACGCGGCCGACGACGTGGCGGCCAGCCCGCTCCTGGCCCGCCGCCGCTCCGGCCGGGCCGGGCTCAGCGACGAGTGCCGGCGGTGCCCGGTGGTCGACCAGTGCGGCGGCGGACTCTTCGCCCACCGGTACGGCGCCGGGCACTTCGATCATCCGAGTGTCTACTGCGCCGATCTGAAAGAGCTGATCGTGCACGTGAACGAGAACCCACCAGCACCCGTCCGGCTCGACGCCGGCCTGCCCGACGACTTCATCGACCGCCTCGCGGCACTGACCGGCGACCGGGTCGCCATCGGCCGGCTCGTGGAGGCACAGATCGCCATCGTCCGCGCGCTGCTCGCCGAAGTGGCCGACCGCCTGCCGGCCGGCGGGGCCGGAGCCGACGGCTGGGAGGCGCTGACCGCCCTCGACCGCAGCGCGCCGGAGTCCGTCGCCCGGATCGCGGCCCACCCGTACGTGCGGGCGTGGGCTGTCGACTGCCTCGCCGGCAGCGGCACCGGCGCCCGGCAGGGGCCTGACTACCTGAGCGCGCTCGCCGTCGCCGCCGCGCTCGACGCCGGCACCCCGGTACGCCTCGACGTGCCGGTGCGGTCCGGCCGCCTGCACCTGCCGACAGTGGGCACCGTGCTTCTGCCCGAGGTGGGCGACGGCGCCGCACGGGTCGAGACCGGCCCGGGTTCGCTACGGGTGGCCGCCGGGGACGTGACAGTGGCGATCCGTCCCGGAACGCCCGGGGACGCGCCCCGGTGGTGGCCGACCCGCGTACTCGCCGCGCCGGACGTGAGCGTCCTGCTGGAGGACGGCGACCCGCACCGCGACTGCCACCGGCTGCCCGCCGGTGACCGGCTCGACGACGCGGGCGCCGCGCGCTGGGCCGAGACGTTCGCGGCGGCGTGGCAGGTGATCCGGGACGAGGTGCCGGGCCACGCCGAGGAGTTGCGCGCCGGGCTGCGGGCCGTGGTGCCGCTGCGGCGCAGCGGCGCGGGTGTCAGCGAGGCGTCGACCGCGCGGCAGGCGTTCGGCGGTGTCGCGGCCACGGAGACCGACGCCGGATCGCTCGCGGTGCTGCTCGTGCACGAGTTCCAGCACAGCAAGATGAACGCGCTGCTGGACATCTGCGACCTGGTCGACGGCACGCGGCCGATCGACATCACAGTGGGCTGGCGGCCCGACCCGCGGCCCGCCGAGGCCGTCCTGCACGGCATCTACGCGCACGCGGCGGTGGCCGACATGTGGCGGATCCGGGCCGACCGTCAGGTCGACGGCGCGCAGGCGGTCTACCGCCGGTACCGCGACTGGACGGCCGAGGCGATCGGCGCGCTGCAACGGGCGGACGCGCTCACCCCGGCGGGCTCGCGGCTGGTCCGGCAGGTCGCGCGTTCGATGTCCGGGTGGCCGTCGTGACCGCCGCCCGGACCGCGTACCGGGCCGGCACGCTCGCCGCCGACCTGCGCGCGCTCGGGCTCGGCCCCGGTGACGTGGTGCTCGTACACTGCTCCCTGCGGGCGCTCGGGCCGGTGGACGGCGGGTCGGGCACCCTGGCTGCAGCGCTGCGGGCCGCCGTCGGTCCGTCCGGCACCGTCGTGGTCCCGGCGCAGACCCCTGACAACTCGGTGAGCAGCGCCGCGTACCGCGCCGCGACCGCCGGGCTGACCGACGAGGAACGCCTGGCGTACGAGGACCGGATGCCCGGCTTCGACCCGGCCGTCACGCCGTCGTTCGGGGTCGGCGCGTTCGCCGAGCACGTACGGCGGCTGCCCGGCGCGGTCCGCAGCCGGCACCCGCAGACGTCGTTCAGCGCGTGGGGGCCGCGGGCGGAGGAGCTGATGCGCGTCCACGACCTGGACTCCCACCTCGGGGAGCGGTCCCCGCTCGCCGCCCTGGAGGCGGCCGGCGCCCGGACGCTGCTGCTCGGTGTCGGCTATGCGACATGCACCGCGCTGCACCTCGCCGAGTACCGGTCACGCCGCCCGGCGCCGCGTCGTCCGTACCGCTGCTACGTGCTGCGCGACGGCCGCCGGGAACGGCTGGAATTCGAGGCTCCGCACCTGGATGCGGGCCCTTTTCCCGCGATCGGCGCGGAACTCGACCGGGCGGCGTTCACCCGGCACGGGACGGTAGGGGACGCACCGGCCCGGCTGCTGCCGATATCCGGTGCGGTACGCGTCGCGGTCGCCTGGATGGACGCCCACATCGGACGGTGAGCCTGGTAACCCGAGCGCAACCTCTCTACCCTGATCGATAGACGCCGTATCGTGTCGACTGGGGAGCAGCGCGTGATCATTACCGGTTGGGGGTCAGGCGCACTTCCCGTGGAACGGTCGTGTCGTCGTGACCTCTGAGCGGCCCGCGCTGCCGGGCCCGCCCTATTTCTTCCTCAGCTACGTCCCCCCGCCGACACACAACGACCGCACCCCGGGCGACCACTGGGTCCGCCGCTTCTACCACGATCTCAACCTGGCGATCGACGGCCGGCCCGGCGACCGGTTACGCCGGCAGGGCTTCGCCGACTTCATGGTGCGGCCGCCGGAGGATCGGACGGAACGAAAACGCACCGCGCTGGCCGAGGCCGAGGTGTTCGTGCCGTTGTACTCGCCGGACTACCTCAACCGGGACGACTCGCGCCGGGAACGGGAGTGGTTCCGGCAACGGCTGATCCGGGCCGGCCGGCCGGCCGACGGCGACAACATCCTGCCGGTCCTGTGGATCCCGTCGCCCGCCGCGGTGCACGCGCCGGACCAGGCCCGGGCGGTGGCGATGGCCGCCGACGTGGATGCGTACGCGGCGAACGGCATGAGCGCGCTCTGCCGGCTCCAGAAGTTCCAGCACGCCTACAAGGAGGTGCTGGGCCGGCTCGCCCAGCACATCGTCGACACCGCCGAGCAGACGCCGCTGCAACCGGCCGAGCCGCCGACCGGCCCGACCGATCTGCCGTCGTCCCCGACCAGCGAGGTGCCGTTCCGGGCGGTGGTGATCGCGCCCGAGGAACCGGCCGACCCGGGACGGCTCAACGGGCGGTCCGACACGCACGCCGGCCGGTGGCGCCCGTTCCGCGACCGGCCGCCGGTGGTCGACGACGTGACCGACGCGGTGCAGCGGCTGCGGATGCCGATCGACGTCCGCGACTTCGTACCGGACGCCGGGCTGTTCCGGGGCTGCCCGGGCGTACTCATGATCGATCCTCGGGTGGTCGAGACGCCGGACGGTGCGGAGGCCGTCCGCGCGGCCGTCGCCTCGCTGCACCGCTGGGTGGGCGTCGTGGTGATCATCGAGGACTCGGCACCCGGTCGCCGCTCCCACGCGGCGGTGCTGCTCGACCGGGCCATCGAGATCTTCCCGGCCGCGGCACGCCCACTGGCGATCACCACTTACGACGACTGGCGGGCCGGGATCCACGGCCTGGTCGACCGGATGCGCCGCCGCTACCTGGAGGCGAGACCGGCCTACCCGCCGCCGGGACGGCCGATCAGCAAACCCCGGCTCTGGGAGAACCCGCCGCCCGACGAGGGAGTGGACACATGACCCGACGCGAGGGACAGGTCGTCACCTTCTACTCCTACAAGGGCGGCACCGGCCGGACGATGGCGCTGGCGAACGTCGCCTGGATCCTCGCCGCCAACGGCAAGCGGGTGCTCGCAGTCGACTGGGACCTGGAGTCCCCCGGCCTGTCGCGCTTCTTCGCGCCGTTCATCGACCGGGACGCGCTGGAGAGCACCGGCGGGGTGATCGACCTGATCCGGGAGTACGAGTGGGCGACCACCACCAAGCAGGACAAGGGCGACGACCGCTGGCACGAGCAGTACGCCCG
The DNA here is from genome assembly GCF_000145235.1 of Micromonospora aurantiaca ATCC 27029. Taxonomy (NCBI): domain Bacteria; kingdom Bacillati; phylum Actinomycetota; class Actinomycetes; order Micromonosporales; family Micromonosporaceae; genus Micromonospora; species Micromonospora aurantiaca (nom. illeg.). The sequence goes on from NC_014391.1 coordinate 6,699,477, forward strand.
CGTGCACAAGTACTCGTTCTCGCTGAACTGGTCGAACTTCCCCGGTGACGGGACGCTGGACTTCCTCGGCGCGGGCCAGCAGAACAACGACTACGCCGGCGCGCTCGCCGGGATGAACTGGGACGAGTTCTACGAGCGGCAGGGCGGCGGCTACTTCTTCGACGCGCTGCGCGCCGACATGAAGCGCAACTACGACTACGTGCTGATCGACAGCCGCACCGGTTTCTCCGACGTGGCCGACATCTGCACCATCCAGCTGCCGGACGTGCTGGTCACCTGCTTCACCCTCAGCGAGCAGGGCATCACCGGCGCGGCCAAGGTGGCGCGGCTGGTCGAGCACCGCTACGGGTCGCGGCGGATCCGGGTGCTGCCCGTACCGATGCGGATCGACCCGGCGGAGAAGGTCAAGGCGGACACCGGGCGGGCGGTGGCGCGGCAGCGCTTCAGCGGTCTGCCGAGCGGGATGAGCGAGGCCGACCGGGACCGGTACTGGGCCCGGATGCAGGTGCCCTACCAGGCGTTCTACGCGTACGAGGAACTGCTCGCCACGTTCGCCGACCAGCCCGGCGTCAACGGATCGCTGCTGTCCGCGTACGAGGTGCTGGCCCGGGAGATCACCCGGGGCGAGGTGGAGTCGCTGCCGCCGATGAGCAGCGCGGTACGCGAGCGGGTCAACGCCCGGTTCACCCGTACCTCCAACTCGGTGGAGAACGAGATCCTGCTCCGGCACGCCCCGTACGACCGGGTGTGGGCGGAGTGGATCGGTCACCTGCTGGTCTCGGCCGACGTCCGGGTGACCGACCCGTGGTTCGCCGAGGACGAGACGCCCCGGAGCGCCCGGGAGCTGATCATCGTCTCCGAGGCGAACGCCACCGAGGAGGCGGTGCTCGCCGCGCCGGACCGCTCGCCCGACCAGGCGCCGCTCGTCGTCTACGTGGCCGACGTGCGGCGCCTGGCGAACGTGCCCGCGGCGCACACCGTCTCGGTCGCCGGGCTGGAGGCGCGGACCGCCGCCGCGCGGATCCTGCGCCTGGTCGGCCGCGAGGGCGTGCCAGCCGACCTGGAACTGCCGACCGGTCCCCGGTTCCCCGGCCGGGACAACACGGTGTTCGAGGTGCCGGGCCGCAACAAGCGCTTCACCGGCCGGGAGGCGGACCTGCGCGAGCTTCGGACGCTGCTGCGCAGCAGCCCGAAGGTGGTGCTCTCCGGCACCGGGCCGGTGGCGTTGCAGGGCATGGGCGGCATCGGCAAGAGCCAGCTCGCGCTGGAGTACGCCCACCGCTACCGTGCCGCGTACGACATGGTGTGGTGGATCGACGCCGACCAGGTGCCGTTCATCGAGTCGGCCATCGGTGACCTGGCGCCCTACCTGGGCGTACCGTCGTCGGACTCGAACCGGGAGAACGCCCGGCTGGTGCTCCAGGCGCTGCGCCGCACCGACCTCCGCTGGCTGCTGATCATGGACAACGCGGACGAGGTCGAGGGCGTCCTGCCGTACGTGCCGGACGGCAAGGGCCACGTCCTGATCACGTCCAGGAACCTGCAGTGGGTCGAGCGGGCCACCACCGTTCAGGTCGACGTGTTCAAGCGCGCGGAGAGCATCCAGCACCTCACCGAGCGGGTGCCGACCATGCGCGTCGACCAGGCCGACCGGATCGCCGCCCTGCTCGGCGACCTGCCGATCGCTGTCACGGCCGCCGCGGCCTGGCTCGCCGACACCGGCCACTCCGTCGACAGCTACCTCAACGAGATCGCCAGGTTCGGACCGGGCGCGGTGATGGAGCCGAACAGCAACGTCTCCGTGGAGGCCACCTGGGAGCTGTCGCTCAACCACCTGCGGACCCGCAACCCGGCCGCCTACCGGGTGCTGCAACTCTGCTCGGTGTTCGCGCCCGAGATCTCCGCCGACCTGGTCTACAGCGACGAGTTCGCCGAGGCGCTGGTGCCGTTCCACCCGCAGGCGAAGGAACGGCTGGTCCGCCAGCAACTGGTGCAGCAGGCCAACCGGCTCGCGCTGGTCCGCGTCGACCTGCGGGCCGAGAACCCGTCCGGCGGCGAGCGGGGCCGGGGCGGCCTGGTGCTCATGCACCGCCTGCTCCAGCACGCCGTCCGGTCCCGGATGACGGAGGCGCAACTCGACGAGGCGCGCCAGCAGGTCCACCTCGTGCTCGCCGCGGCCCGGCCCGAGGGCGAGGTCGACGACCCCGACGGCTGGCCCCGGTTCCGGGTCATCTGGCCGCACCTGGAGGCGTCGAAGGCGCCGCTGAGCCGCAAGGTGGAGGTGCGGGCGCTGATGATCGACCGGGTCCGCTACCTCCAGTTGCGCGGCGACCTGGAGACCGGCCGGCGGCTCGGGCAGGAGGTCGCGCAGACCTGGGAGCAGATGCTCGCGGAGGAGGACGACGCGCGGGCGCGCGACGACCTGCGCCGGCAGTTGCTGCACCTCCAGTTCAACCTCGCCAACATCCTCGCCTTCCTCGGGCAGTTCACCGAGTCGCGGGCGCTGGACGAGGAGGTGCTCGCCGCCCAGCGGGAACTGCTCGGCGAGGACCACCCGCACACGCTGATGACCGCCGGCGGGCTCGCCCGCGACCTGCGCGGCATGGGCATGTACAACGAGGCGCTGCGCCTGGACGAGATCACGTTCAACGCGTGGAAGCGGAACTTCACCGAGGAGCACCCGCGTACCCTCGCCGCGCTCAACAACCTCGCCAGCACCCAGCGCCTGATGGGCGACTTCCGGGAGGCCCGCAAGAACGACGAGATGGTGCTGGCCGGGCGCCGCGCGATTCTCGGGGAGAACCACCCGGACACGCTCGCCTCCTCCGCGTACGTCGGCATCGACATGCGCGACGCGGGCGACTTCGAGCAGTCGGTCACCCGCCTGCGCAGCGTCCACCGGGACCTGCTGCACACGGCCGGGCCCGAACACCTCATCACCCTGCGGACGCAGACGAACCTGGCGGTGTCGCTGCGCGCGGCCGGGCACGCGGTCGAGGCGGGCAAGCTCCTCGAAGCCGCGTACGAGCTGCTGAACGAGCGGTTCGGGCCGGACAACCCGGAGACGCTGACCTGCCGGCTGAGCCTGTCGATCAACCTGCTCACGGTCGACCTGTTCCAGCGCGCCAGCCGGGAACTCACCGAGGTGCACCGCATCTACCAGCGCAACCTCGGCCCGGCGCACCCGCTGACCCTGGTCTGCATGGTCAACCTCGCCATGGTGGCCCGCCGCGCCGGAGACTTCGCCGAGGCGCGGCAGCTCGCCGGCCGGTCCGCCGACGCGCTCGCGGGCGTGCTGGGCAGCGGGCACCCGTACCCGCTCTCCGGCTGGATGAACCAGGGCATCTGCATCGCCGAACAGCCCGACCCGCCGGAAGGCCGGGAGGCGGCGGACCTGGAGGCGCTGAGCCTGCTGCGGCGCGCCCACGACGGCCTGGTCCGGACCCTCGGCCGCGACCACACGAACACGTTGCGCTGCCGGGCGAACCTGGTGGTGATGCAGGAGCGGGTGGAGAGCGGCCGGCGGGCGGAACTGGAGGCGGTCACCCGCGAGCTGACCTACCGGCTGGGCGAGAACCACCCGGCGGTCGAGGCCGTCCGGGAGAGCCGGCTGCAGCGGCGCATCATCGACCCGCATCCGATCTGACAGCGGTCCGCTCCACCGGGTCGGCCAGCCACGCGAGGATCTCCGGCAGCACCTCCACCGCGCCGAAGTGCGCGCTGCGCGGCTGCACGTGCAACTGCGCGCCGGGGATCTGCTCGGCCAGCCAGCGGGTGTGGCTGGCCGGGGCGAAGTTGTCGTCGGCGCCGTGCCACAGCCGGACCGGCATCCGGATGTCCGCCAGCGTGATCCCCCAGTCGGCGCGTAACGCCAGCACGTCGTCGATCCAGCCGTGCGGCCCCTGGCGCAGCGCCTCGGCGTAGGCGTCGGTGAGCTGCCGGCGGATCGGCACGCCGGCCACCACCCGGCGGTCGGCCTCGGTCATCTGCTCGACCAGCAGCGCCAGCAGCGAGCCCGGGTCGTCCATGGTCCGCTCGGCCCGCAGCCGCAACTGCTCGGCGAGCACCGGCACGTCGTGCTCGGCGGCGCCGTAGTCCCGGACGTTGGCGTCGGTCATGCCGCCGAACCAGTCCAGCCCTGCCGCGCCGGCCGGGGCGAGACCGACCAGGACGGCGGTCCGCCGTACCCGGTCCGGCAGCAGCGCGGCGCAGGCCAGGGCGTGCGGGCCGCCGCCGGAGCGCCCCACCACCGAGAAGCCGTCCAGGCCCAGGTCGTCGGCGATGGCCGCGACGTCCGCCGCGGCGTCCGCGACGCGGCGGCCGGGCAGCCGGCTGGAGCCGCCGTAACCCGGCCGGTCGTACGAGATCAGCCGTACGCCGAGCCGGTGCAGCACGATGGACCGTGGTCGTGGGCCGTTGCGGCTGCCGGGTGTGCCGTGCATCAGGAACACGGGCCAGCCGCGTTCCGCCCCGGCGATGTCGACCGCCAGGTTCCTCCTTCCCGTCCGGACGATGTGCTCTCGGTGCGTGGGCGAGTGTGCCAATCGGGGCCTCCGGACGGGTGGTGGCGGTACGGGTGGCGTGGTCAGACCGCCCCGGCGGCCGGGATCTGGCCGGTCCGCCCGGTGTGATCGGACTGGTCGGATGCTGCGAGGACGCGCAGCGTGTCGAGGGCTGATGCCAGCGAGACCTCGGCCGGCACCCGGTCGTAGGCCCGCAGGTAGTCCAGGAGCAGCCGGCACAGGCTCGCCTCGTCGAGGAACTCGTCCGGCAGCCGGTGCGCGAGCAGGGCGTGCATCGTCTTCGGCGGGATCTTCGGCCAGGCCAGTTCGGCGTACTCGCTCAACGCCATCAGCAGCCACAGCGCGGTGCGGTTGTCGACCCGGGCGGCGGCGAACTGCTCGGCCATCTCGGCCGACACCACGCCGTCCTCCAGCGGCAGCTCCGCGAGCCGGTCCTCGATGTCGGCGAGCACCCGGCGGACCCGGGGCACGTACCGCTGCGGCAGCCGGTGGAGCCCGTGCCGCAGGATGAGCGCGTGCAGCACCGCGTGGTCGTCGGTCGTGCCGAGCGAGTCGACCAGCTCCGGGAACTCGTCGATCAGGTACGGGCACGAGATGATCAGTTCGGGCGGCGCGGTCGGCGAGTCGGGCAGCCGGCTCAACGCCACCCGGGTCAGCCCGCACACCACCTCGCGGGGCAACTGCGCGCCGTCCTCGGCGAGGCATTCCAGCAGGACAGTGGCGCTCGTGCTGGACACCGCCTCCGGTGACTCGACGGCGCGCGCCCACAGGCGCCGGTAGCTGCGCTCGTCGTACAGGATGAGCTGGTGCAGGGACGGCACCGGCCAGCGGCGGGTGGCCAGCGACACCAGGTCGGCGTGGAACCGGCCGGCCTCGAAGCTGTCCGGCTGCTGGCCGCGCCACGTCCGCGCGCCCGCCTGCAACTGGCCGTAGGTGGTGATGTCGCCGAGCAGCCGCGCCTCCTCGGCCGCCACGTTCACCGTCTCGCCCCGGCCTTCGCGCCGCCGCTCGGCGATGATCCGGCCGTCGGCGTCCCGGCCGAGCCAGCTGATCATCGCGAGCTGGCCCTTCTCGTCCAGTCCCGCCCGCCACAGCCGGACCGTGGACACCCAGGTCGCCTCGTCCATCAGATCGGTGTGGCGTACGCCGTCCGGCGACACCAGCGCGGCGAGGGCGACCAGGTTGGCGGTGTACGCGGCGAGCAGCCGCACCGGGTCGTACGGCGCGGGCCGGTAGCCGTCCACGCCGGCCAGGTTGGTCCGCTGCCGGGCCTCGGCCAGCAGGCCGGCGATGGTCTCCACGATCCCGTCCAGCTCCTCCGGGTGGCGGGAGGCGAGCTCCCGGGCGAAGCCCACCACCGCCTCGCGCTTCACCAGCGGCTGGTGGGAGAGCAGCGCCCGGAACTGGCCGGTGTCCAGCTGGTAGCCGAAGCCGGCCGGGCTGCGGGTGTGCCGGCGCAGCACGGCCAGGCTCCGCAGCGCCCCGATGACGTACTCGGCGATCAGGAAGTCGCCGATCGTGGTGTGCAGGAACTCGTACGTGCGTCGGGCGTCCTCGCCCTGCACGTCGTCCGGGCCGTACACCACGAAGAACGCGGCGGTGACCAGCTGTTCCGGGCCGAGCACGTCGCCGAGTTCGAAGCGCGAGCCGTCTCCGGGCCCGGAGCCGAAGCAGTCCAGGTCGAGACGGAGCGCGGCCCGGTTCACCAGTTCCCGGTTGCGGTTGAACATGGCGAACGCGGTGATCGCCAGGTCGCGCCGGAGCTGGTGTTCGCGGGCCTCCCGCTCGTGGTTCGCGAGGGCGGTCGGTGCCTTCTCGCTCACCTGCCGCCTGATGAACGCGGTGAGCAGGCCGGTGAACAGGTCGGATCGGGAGATGGCGGCGCCGGGACGGCGGTCGGCCCAGTGCTCGTTGTAGTAGATCGCCAGCAGCGTGAGCAGCAACGGCTGACGGGCCAGCTCGCCGTGGGACAGCAGCTCCCGGGCGGACAGCCGGCGGTAGCCGGGCCGGTCCTCGTTTGCCGCGTTCACGGCGGTCAGCCAGGCCGTCACCTGGGCGTCGGTCAGATCCTCCAGCCGGACCAGCACTGTGCCCTGCGGCACGCTGGCGCGGTCCATCACCAGGATCCGCGACGTGATGATCGGGATGACCGAGTAGCCCAGATCCCACTGGGTCTCCTGGAACTCGGCCACCCGGTCGATGTACTGGGAGTGGGCCGTGCCGGTGACCTGGACGAGTTCGTCGAACCCGTCGAAGATCACCACGACGGTGGTGTGCTGGGTGGCCCGGCGCAGGTCCGCCCAGCGGATGCGCTCGTCCATCACCTGCTCGATCGCGGCCTCGATCTGCTCGGTCGGCGACGTGTCCCCGGACATCCGGCGCAGCGGCACCACTATCGCGGTGAACCGGCTCGCCGGCAGCCGGGCCGCGATCACCCGGGTCAGCAGCGTCTTGCCGGCGCCCGGCTGGCCGAGGAGCAGCAGCGGACGGTGCAGGCTCGCCGGGTCGGTCAGATACTCGGAGAGGAACCCGACGAGGTCACCCCGGCGCGGCTGGTCCTCCCACCAGTGCTCCCGCTCCGGTGACGTGTGCTTGCCGTACTCGGCGGCCCGGAAGTCGGGGCTGATGAACCCGCTGTCCACGTTCGGCAGCCGCAGGTGGAAGTCGACGTCCTTGATCCGCAGCAGCGGCTGCCGGAACACCGCCGCCAGCGACCCGGTGAGCCGGTCGAGCGACTCGCGGAGCAGGTCGGGCCGGTCGGCGGCCACCGGACCGGACAGCTCGTCCAGGTTGCGGTAGAGCTGCGCCAGCGCGTCCAGCCGGGCCGAGACCTCGGTGGTGAGCTTCCGGTTGTCGATCAGGTTGTGCTCGATCGCCTGCCGGATCATCCGGAACCCGAACTCGGGGAGGTCCGCGGCGAGCCGGTCGAAGCGGTCCTCGTAGTGCCACATGGCCCGGCCCACCACGCGGGAGCGCATCGACGTGAGGTCGAGCCCGCGCCGCACCGACGGCCAGGCGGCGAGACCCTCGCAGAAGGCGATGGTGGCGTCGTAGAGCTTGACGTACGCGGCCTCGACGTCCCGCCGGGTGTCGTCCATGCCGTGCACGGAGGAGGGCAGCGGGAAGTAGCCGCCGTCGATCTCCTGCGGAAGCGTGTGGTGCCGCCGCTCGGCCGGCACCATGCCGACCTTCTCCTCGTCGGTCAGTTCCAGCCTGTCGAAACCCGGCCCGACCTCGTCGCGGAAACCGTCGAAGAACGCGGAGAGGGCCAGCACGGTATGGCTGGCCTCCAGCAGCTCGTAATACGATTTTCCGCCGGTTGCCCGGATGCGCCCGGCCTGGTTTCCGGTGGCGTCCCGGACGAGCTGCATGAGCGCGTTCTTCGGGCCGAGCAGCGCGAGCGCCGTACCGTGGGAGAGGGCCCCAGCGCCCAGGATCCCCGCGCTGACGACCTTGTCGGTCTCGGTGATGCGCGCGCTGCCCGGGGCCAGCAGTCGTAACGCATCTCGATAGCTGAGGCTCGAACGGCGCGGCATGCCGCCCCTTCCGCTGCTGGCGATCGGATTCTTCAAGGATAGAAACTTCAGTGACGGAAAGCTATCGATTCCTCACCGGGCGGCGGCTTTGCGACGACTTTTCCATTCATTCATCTCATTCATCTGGTAAATGCGGCCAAGGCGTACCGACCTCTATGATCGACGGGTGGACCACACACGGGTACGGCAGGCGTACGGCACGATCGCGCCGCTCTACATCGAACTGTTCGGCACCACCGGCCACGTCCACGCGGACGACCTCGCCCTCATCGGCCGTCACCTGACCGTCCGGACCGGCCCGGTGCTCGACCTGGGATGCGGGCCCGGTCACCTCACCGACCATCTCCGTTCGCTGGGCGTCGACGCCACCGGGATCGACATGGTTCCCGAGTTCGTCGCGCACGCGCGGGCGACGCATCCGGACTGCGCATACCGGCTCGGGTCACTGGACGACCTCGCCGTCCCCGACCACTCCGTCGCCGGCATCCTCGCCTGGTACTCACTGATCCACCTCCCGCCACCGGACCTCGACGGCGTGCTGGCGGAGTTCCGCCGCGCGATCGTGCCGGGTGGACCGCTCGTGGCCGGCATCTTCGTCGGTGACGAGGTGGGTGCCTTCGAGCACAAGGTCGCCACCGCGTACCGCTGGCCGGTGGACGAGTTCTCCGCGCGGCTGCGGCAGGCGGGGTTCGCGGAGGTCGAGCGTCTGACGCGCCTGGACGACGCCCACCGCCCGCACGCCGCCGTCGCGGCCGTGGCTTCCGGGGCCTGAGCGCGCACCATCGTCACCAGGCCGCAACCGAACGCGGATCGCGGGGTGACACGGCACTGTCACCGTCGGAGCATGGCCGCACGAAGGGGTACGAGGACACGCCGGGCCGTCGCGGCACCGGCCGCCGCCCTGATCGTGCTGGCCGGACTGACCTCCTGTACGCCGGAGGTGAAGGGCGTCACCGGCCTCACAGTGGACGCCCACGGCCGGCCGCACGCGGCGCTCGCCTGGTGCGCGGACCGGCCGCCCGACCTCGTGGTGCTCACCTCCGTGGCGGAGTCCGCCTCGCCCGGTGCGCCCACACCGGAGCGGCCGTACTGGCCGAGGCGGAAGTACGACGTGCCTCGCGACGCCGCAGCGCCTGCCCTCGTACCCCTTGAGGGTTTCCCGCCCGGGCCGGTGGCCGACGGGCAGGCGGCGTTCCGGGTCTCCGGCGCCACCCACGACAACAGCTTCCGCACCGAGGGCGTGGACTTCCGGATCGCCGAACTGGCCGAGCTGCGGCCGGGTTCGGTCCTGGTCACCGACTTCGACGACAGCGGGGAGGTGCTGCGAACGGTCCCGCTCGACGAGTTCACCGAAATGGGCGAGAAAGCGTGCTGACCGCTGTGTCAGGATCGGCGTTCGGAGTTCGACGGCCGGAAGGACACCATGCCCGCGTACGCCATCGCTCACCTCCAGGACGCCGCCCCTCACCCGGACATCGCCGAATACATCGAGCGGCTCCCCGGCACCCTCGCCCCGCACGGCGGCCGCTTCCTCGTGCACGCCACGCCGCACGAGGTGAAGGAGGGCAACTGGCCCGGAGCCGTCGTGATGCTCGGCTTCCCGGGCATCGCCGAGGCGCGGGCCTGGTGGGACTCGCCCGCCTACCAGGAGATCGCGCCGCTGCGCTCGCGGCACATCGAGGGCGACATCATCCTGGTCGAGGGCGTCCCCGACGACTACTCCCCGACCGGCATCGTGCAGGCGATCCGGGCGGCGGCCTCCTGAGCCGGCCTGGCCGGCGCGCCCGCGACCTGGGGATCGTCGTCGGGTCGCTGCCCACCGGGCCGCACAACGCGATCACCGATGTCCCCGGCGTCCTGGTGGGTCACACCACCGTCGACGACGGCGCCGACCTGCACACCGGCGTGACAGCGATCGTGCCGAGCGGGCTCGGCCCCGGACGGTGGACGCTGCCCGCGGCGGTGTACACCGGCAACGGCCACGGAAAGCTCGTCGGCTCGACCCAGGTGGACGAGCTCGGCGTACTGGAGTCTCCGGTCGTGCTGACCGCCACGCTGTCGGTGTTCCGGGCGGCGGACGCGCTGCTCGGGCACCTGATGGAGCGCCGGCCGGACGGGCTGTCGTTCAACCCGCTGGTCGGTGAGACCAACGACGGGCACCTGTCGGACATCCGCCGCCGCCCGATCACCGAGGAACACGTCCTGGCGGCCGTCGCGGGGGCGACCGACGGGCTTCCCGCCGAGGGCTGTGTCGGGGCCGGCGCGGGCACCACCGCCCTGGGCTACAAGGCAGGCATCGGCACCTCGTCCCGCACGGTCTGGACCGACGGCGGCACGCGGACGGTCGGCGCGCTGGTCCAGTCCAACTTCGGCGGCGTCCTCACCGCACTCGGCGTGCCGCTACCGGTCGACGAGCTGGTCCCGGCCGCCGACCGGACCGAACCACCCGGCAACTCGTGCATGATCGTGGTGGCGACCGACGTACCGCTGGACGCGCGCCAGCTCCGGCGGCTCGCCCGCCGGGCGGTGTTCGCGATGGCCCGGGTGGGTGCGTCCTTCAGCACCACGAGCGGCGACTACGCGATCGCGTTCACCACGTCGGACCAGCCGCCGATCCCGGACGGCGCGATCGATCCGGTCTTCGCCGCCGTGCTGGACGCGGTGGAGGAGGCGCTGCTCAACTCGCTGTTCACCGCCGTCACCACCACCGGTGTGGGCGGTCGTACGAGTCACGCGGTTCCCCACCGGGCCGCCGTCGAGCGGCTGGCGGCGGCGGGACGGCTCACGGCCCGGCCGTACGCCTGATCCACTGCGCCCCTCGCCGTCGGCCGTTCGGCGAGGGGCCGAGTCCGATCATCCGCCGCATCGATGCCGGTATTCCGGCAGCTGCCCACCACTTCGTCGCTTATCGCGCCGGTAAGGGCCGGTCTGTCGGCTCAGCGACACTCCCGTGCGGACACATCGCTCCACACTGCCCGCTGTGACCGAAATCCCTCCCCCGAACCCGTGGCACGGGCAGGGCCCGCCGCCTCCACCGCCCCATCAGCCCGGCATGCCGTTCGCGCCACCGCCACGGCCGTCGTGGTGGAGCCGCCAGCCCGCGGCGATCAAGCTGCTCCTCGTCAGCGGCGTCGCGGTCCTCACCTGCTGCGGCGGGCTGCTCGGCATCGGCATCGCCGCCGGCCCCGCCACCGAACCGGACAAGGCACCGGAGAAGGCTGTCGCCCAGGAGGTGCCGACCGTGGCGGCGCCCACCACCACGGTCCCCGCGCCCGAGGTCAGCACCGTGTCGCCCGAGCCGTCGCCGTCACCCACCACGGCCGCGCCGACCACCGCGAAGCCCGCGTCGAAGCCGACCCCGCGCAAGACCACGAAGCCCGCCGTCTACTACAAGAACTGCGATGCCGTACGCGCAGCCGGCAAGGCGCCGCTGCTGCGCGGCCAGCCGGGGTACCGGACCGGGCTGGATCGTGACCTCGACGGCGAGGCCTGTGAGCCGGATGGCGGCAACGGTGACTCCGGCGGCGGAAGCACCGGCGGCGGCAGTTCGGGCGGCGGCGGCAACGACCCGCGCTTCGGCACCTGCAAGGAGGCGAACGCGAACGGGTACGGCCCGTACAGGCAGGGCAAGGATCCCGAGTACTACTGGTACATCGACCGGGACAACGACGGCACTGTCTGCGAGTGACACGCGACGCCGGGGCGGACCGTGCGGTGCCGCCCCGGTGGTCACTCCACCTCGTCGTCGAACGCCCGTCGGGCGTGCTCGATCTGCGCCATGTGGGCGTCGGCCCATTCGAGCAGCACGTCGACCGGCGCACGCAGCGTCTTGCCCAGCGGGGTGATCCGATACTCGACAGCGACCGGGCGCGTCGCCACGACGTGCCGTTCCACGATGCCGTTGCGTTCCAGTCGTCGCAGGGTCGCCGTCAGAGACTTCTGCGTCACCGCCGGGATCGCGCGGCGCAGCTCGTTGAAGCGGCACGGACGCTCGCACAGCTCGTTCAGGACGCTCAGCGACCACTTGTCCAGCACCTGATCGAGCAGCTCGCGGTGCGGTGCGTCGATGCGCAGCTCGGCGGCACCGGGGGTGGCGGTATCGCTCATGAAACCAGGTCTCCTTGAAGTGTCCTCCGTCAACTAGGTATCAATGGTAAACCTCAGTTGCCCAGTGGAGGAGCCCACATGTCAGTCACCCGTCTCAGCCCTGCCGGTCTTCAGCCGCACACGCCGTACCACCACGTGGCAGTCGCCACCGGGTCGCGCCACATCCACGTCAGCGGCCAGGTGGCACGACTGGACGACGGCTCACCCGTCGCCACCGGAGACCTGGCCGGTCAGGTCGCGCAGGTACTGCGCAACACCGGCCGCGCCCTCGCCGGCGCAGACTCGTCGTTCGAGGACGTGGTCCGGTTGACCTTCTACGTCACCGACTGGACGCCCGAGAAGATCGGGCCGTTCATGGCCGGGGTCGAGTCGGTCGCCGAGGAGCTCGGGCTCCCGCAGCCGCTTCCGCCGGCGTCGCTGATCGGCGTCGACCACCTGTTCGAGCCCGACGTGCTGGTGGAGTTGGAGGCGACAGCGATCGCGCAGTGAGCGCCGGGGTGCCCCTACGGTCCAGGGTCAGCTGGAGTTCACCGTAGGGGCACCTGGTCGGCCACACCCACCTGAGCCGTTTTCGGTGGCCTGGGCAGGCCACCGGGATCAGCCCGTGGTGCAGGATCGGATCTGGGGTCTGGCGCCGCTGTTGCCGTTCATCATCGTGGTGAAGCCGAAGGTGTTGCCGCTGCCGTTGGACCGCATCGTCATCACGTAACCGGTGCTGTCCCAACTGGGGGAGCCGTTCCAGGTGGTGGAGACCCGCTGCGGCGGGGTCAGAGCCACGACCACGGTCCAGTTGCCGGCCCCCTGAACCGTCACCGAGGTGTTGTACCGGTCACCCCAGACGTTGGGGGTCGTCGCCGTCGCTGTGCACCCGCCGCTGGGAGGCGGAGTGGTGGGAGGTGGAGTGGTCGGCGTGCCGGTCGGCGGCGGAGTGGTCGGCGGCGGAGTGCCGTCCGGGGCCACCGCTCGGCCGGTGCTCGGTGAAATCATGCCCGGACAGAGGTTGCGGCTGCTCAGGTTGGCCATGATCTGCGGAATCGCGTCGCGGGTGTTCTGAATGCCGTCGTGCATCAGGATCACCTGGCCGGCCTGGAGGCGGCCGGCGTTGGAAACGATCTGGCCGACGCTGGCGCCGTTCCAGTCCTGGGAGTCGACGTCCCAGATCACCTGGCGCAGGCCGAGCGACGAGGCGACCGACTGGAGGGTCGAGTTGGTCTCCCCGTAGGGCGGGCGGAACAACTGCGGCCGGACGCCCGTCGCCGACTGGATCGCCGAGTTGGTCTGGGAGAGGTCCGACTGCATCTGGCTCTGGCTCATCGAGGTCATGTGCGCGTGGTTCCAACTGTGGTTGGCCACCCACATGCCCGCGTCGACCTGGGCCCGCGCGGCGGACGGGTTGCTCTGCACGTTCTGCCCGACGTTGAACATGGTCGCCCGTACGCCGTTCGCGCGCAGCACGGACAGCAGTGCGCTGGTGCTGCCGGTCGGCCCGTCATCGAAGGTGAGGCCGACGTACCCGTTGCAGACGGCGGCGCTGGACGGAGTGGCGGCGACCGCGAGACCGGCGGCACTCAGCGCCACGGTGGAGGCGAGCACTGCCAACCGGACGGTGAGACGCGATGTTCGGGGGGTGGACGGGCGGCGGGAGCCGCCGATGCTGGCGTACATGCGCAGGTCCTCCTCGGGACGGGTGACACCTGACGACGCATGGCTTTAATCGACAGAGATTGATGTTGCCGGCGCTCGGAGTATTGCAGCGGCGTTTCGAGCACGTCAACGATTTTCCGGAAGTTTTCCGGAAGTACGTACCTGGACGACGTGCCGGAATCCCTTGACGAGGCCCGTGCCCGGCTGTTCACCGTCGCGCATCAGCGAGGGGCCAGTAGATCCCACCGTGGCTCCCACAGCCGCGCCGAACCCGCCGAGGACGGATACGAGAAAGCCCCCGACCTCGCCATTTCGGCTGGTCGGGGGCTTCTCCCTGTACTGTGCGCCCGAAGGGACTCGAACCCCTAACCTTCTGATCCGTAGTCCGAACCCGTCAGATGCTCCCTATGCTGCGTAACCGCCACTTCGTGCGTATCGCTGAGTGCTGCTGCGTGCCGAAACAAGTGGCTTAGTATCTGCTGGTCAGGGCGATGCCGCCCGCAGAGTGCGACATCCTCCAAGGTGAGGAGCGGCCGCGCAGGCCGCGTTGGGCTGGTTTAGTTCCAACCGTGCTGGTCATGCGCCGAACATCCGAGCACCAACGGAGCACCATCACGGCTGGTAACCACCGGCAGCGGGCCACGTCCTTCTACAGCCGAATATGGCGTGACGAGGCCCTTCGAGCACCGAGCCACCCAGGTCGACGAAGGGTGGCTCAGACATGTCCTCGCTGGCAGTGGCGCCAGGCTGGTCTCAGGGCACTCCTCCCCCGCTCGCTACTCCTGCCGCCAGGACCGCCGGCTGAGGTAGCGCCGATGCCGCGCGAGGCTGCGCGGCGTCCCGGGCTTCGGCGCCTTGGGAGCGATAGGCGGCTTGCTCGCTCCGCGTCGCTTGCGCGGCGGATAGGTACGCCCCGGCCCGCCGCCCGACATCGGGCGGACAGGATCGCCGGGCCGAACGGCACCGCACACAGACTTTTCCAAGATTCACTCCTCCGACATGAGCAACTGCGCCAAGGATCCCCTCAGACGGGGGTTCCCTGCTTGTGGTGATCTTTGCCGACAAAAGTCTGCCACAGCGACCGGCCCGGACGAATCGGAGCGTGAGCGCAGCGTGAGCAGTAAGCCAGAGGGGATGAGAAGCTTCCCTAGCGCAGTGACGTGAGTGCCTGCTCGCAATGAACCGGTGGGAGGGAAACATGCAGTTCGAGCTCTTGGGCGACTTTCACGCCTTCGAGGGCGACCGACGCATTCAGATCAGGTCCATGCAGGTCCGCGCCCTCCTGGCAACCCTTCTGCTCGCGCCCGGGCAACGCGCATCGCACGAGTACATCGCGGACCGCCTCTGGCCAAAGGGCGACTACAATCCGACCAGGGTGCGTTCGTGCTGCCGAAAGCTGCGCAGTTACTTCCCGGACGTCATGCCTGACAGCAATGAGCGGCGCTATTGCAGCCTCCGTGTCGACCGGACTGTTGTTGACTACTTCCGATTCGAGGACAAGCTCGAACTGGCCCGACTTCGGCAGGGCGCGGACCGGATCGGCACCTTGCGCGACGCCCTCGCCGAATGGAGAGGCGAGCCCCTGGGCGAGATCACTGGCGCGGACCTGAGCGACGAGAGGCAGCGCCTCGATCAGAGCCGCCTGCGCGCCACCTTCCTCCTCCTCGATGAGCTGTTGAAGGTCGACACGTCGGGCTTCAACCGTGAGCTGCGGCCAGCACTGCGTCGGTGGCCAGCGGATCAACCGCTTCTCAGCCTCGAACTACGGTTCCTTGCCAGCACAGACGGCCCGTCGCGGGTCCGCCAGCGATACCAGGAGTGGACGAGACTGCACGGTGCCCCGGACGCCAAGCTGGAGAGGTACGTCGACCAGCTGACCCGCCGTTCCGTCACCAAGCCGGCGCAACCTGGCGTACCGCGCCAGCTTCCGCCCCACCGGGCACCCCTTGCGGGACGGCAGGCGGAGCTCAGCGCTTTGTCGGAGGCGTTGCTGGCGGACGCCCCGGTGAACACCGGGCTGGCTGTGGTCACCGGGATGGCCGGCGTCGGGAAGACGCAGCTCGCGCAACACTGGGCGGCTTCGGTGGAGGGCGACTTCCCAGACGGCACGCTCTACGTGGATCTCAACGGCTACACGGCCAACGGGTCTCCGGAGCAGCCGGCCCAGCTCCTGGCCCGGATCCTCAACGACCTCGGCGTCCGGCCCCGCACCCCAACTGTCGATGGGATGAGCACGGAATACCGCACGGAGCTCGCGCGCCGCAAGACCATCGTGCTGCTCGACAACGCCCGTGACGTCCATCAGGTGCGGCCGCTGCTGCCCGGCACCGGCTCGTCGGTAGCCATCGTGACGAGCCGGGACCGTCTCATGCAGATGATCGTCCGCGAGCACGCCCATGAGGTCAGGCTCGGCCCGCTCGGTCACGAGGACGCGGTCGCCCTGCTGGCCAGCAAACTCGGTGCCGCGCGGATGCGGGCCGGTGCCGAGCACGTCAGCGAGATCGTCGCGCTGTGCGGCGGACTACCGCTCGCACTCTCGATCGTCGCGGCCCAGGCCCGCTCGAGACCCCCCGAGGCCCTCGAGGAGATCACGGCGGCGCTGCGGGAAGAGGGGACACGCCTGGACTCGCTCGGACACCGATCCGCCGAGCTGAACGTGCGGGCGGCCCTAAGCAGCTCCTACGGCACGCTCAGCGCACCGGCGGCCGAGCTCTTCGCCCGGCTCGCGGTCCACCCCGGCCCCACCATCAGCCGTCGGGCAGTCGGCTGTCTCGCCGAAGACACGCCGGCCGTGGCGATCGACGAGTTGATCGAGGCCAGCCTGCTGGATGAGCCGGCGGTCGGCCGGTTTGCCTTCCATGACCTCGTACGGATCTTCGCCGCCGACCGAACCGCCGCGATGCGGCCGGAGGACTACGACCGCGTCGACCGCCGGGTCTCGGATTTCCTCCTGCGCAACACCTGGGCCTGCGACCGGGCGCTCGCCCCGGATCGCGGGCTGCCCATCGCCGGTCCGGACGACATCGATGTCGTCGCGCCGGCCTCTTCGCGAGAGGCGATGGCTTGGCTGCACGCGGAATATGCCACCGTCACGGCGGCGATCAGGCGGGCCCATGCCCGGCAGGAGGACCGGTACACGTGGCTGTTGAGCATGTCGCTGGTGACCTACCAGTGGCGCACCCACCGGTACGCCGACGCCGAGCGCTACCTGTCGTACGCGGCGGTCGCTGCCGGCCGCGTCGCCGGCCCTGCCGACCAGGCCATGGTGTACCGCATGTTGGCCGGCTCCCGCCGTGGGCTCGGCGACCTGGAGAACGCGAAGGCTGACCTGCGGCGAGCGATCTTGCTCAGTGAGGCAGCGGGCCACCCGCTCAGCGTCGCTCACAGCCGGCACTCGCTCGGACTGCTGCATCGGGAGAGCGGCGAGCCGCAGACGGCCACCGAGTTGTTCGAGTTGGCGCTGTCTGCGTATCGCCGGCTCGGCGACGTCCTGGGCGAAGCCGGCACCCTCCGGGGACTCGGCACGGTGCGGTTCGACCTCGGTGACCACGAGGGCGCACTGCGGCGCGGCCAGGAGGCACTGCGGCTCTTCCTGACGACCGCCGACGTCAACAGCCAGGCGAGCACCTTCATGGATCTCGGGCGCGTGCACACCGCCCGCCGGGACGGGCACAGCGCGCTGGACAGCTTTGCGTCGGCTGCCGACCGGTACGCCCAGTTGACGTATCCCCGCCGGGAGGCGACGGCGCTTCTGGAGATGTCCGAGGCGCTGAACACGTTAAACCGTGTCCCGGAGGCCCGCACCGCGCTTCGGGAGGCGGTCGACCTCCTTCGAGAACTGGACCCGGTCGCCGCCGACGAGGCAGAGTCCCGGCTCGCCGCGCTCTCGGAGTCGCCGCGATGAGGCTGGGACGGCGCTCAGCGTGTATCCGACGGCACGCGGTACCAGGCGGCGGGGTCGGGCCGGGGCGCCTTCGGGTGCGGTGGGGTGCCGGAAGTGGGAAGCAACGGCCGCAGCGTGGCCAGGATGTCGGACACCGACTTGGGACGGTCTGCCGGATCGAAGGCGACCATGGCCGTGCCCAGCGTCCGCAGCACGGCCGGCATCCCGGTCAACGAGCCCGGCGGGAACTGTTCGGTCTGCTCCTCCGGCCGCCCGCTGTGTTCCTGGTAGGGCAACCGCAACGCGCTCATTTCGAACAGCATTGCGCCGAGACTGTAGACATCGACCTGGGGCTGGTGGTGCTGCCGGTGATACTGCTCCGGCGCGGCGTAGCCCGGCGTGCCACAACCGGTGTACTCCTCGTCCTCACAGGTCGAGACGATGCCGAAGTCGAACAGCCAGATCCGTCCGTCGTGGCCGACCATGATGTTGTCGGGCTTTATGTCGTGGTGCACGATCCCCCGGCCGTGAACCTCGGAAAGGATCTCGCAGAGCTGCGCGAGCACCGAGACAACGGTCTCCGTGTAGAGCGGTCGACTCCGCTCGATCAGCTCGCGCAGCAGGATTCCGTCGACGAAATCCATCGCCAGGTAGGCCCTTTCCCCATGCGACCCGCGTCGGATGTGGGCCGGCACCCCTGGAATGCCACGCAACGTATCGCCGAGGCCGCCCTCGTCGACGATCAGTTCGCCACCCCGCGCGAAGGTGGCGGTTGACTCGAACCCGCGGGGCGGCTGGAGCTTAATTGCCACCTCTCGCTCGCTTTCCATGTCCCAAGCCCGATAGACCTCGGCCGAAGCACCCTCGCCCGCCAGACGGACGACGCGGAACCGGTCGTCGATGACAACGCCACCCCGAAGCACTGACACCCCTGTGAGGAATGAGAACGACATGAGTCACGTGCAGATGTCGGGAATCCCGACCGCCGCGACCGCTGGCATCAAAGTATCGCTGAGCATGTTGGCCTCGAGTGCCCACCGATGTCCCGCCCATGATGCCATGGCGGCACGCCGGATCCGGTCAGCCGCCGGTTCGGCGAGGCGCAAGGTCGAGGCACTGGAGAGCTTCGCCCAGGGACCGTTCATGGCGATCCTCGACATGGTCGAGGGCGAGGGAGTCGACGTCGACGAGGCGTTCCGGGAGCTGGACCGGCGAATTGCCGCAGGGCGGAACCGGCCCGTTCACGAGGGCGTCCGCGCGTGGACGGCCCACGCGGTCCGCACCTACCTGCGAGCCTTCGGCCAAACGGACGACGCCATGGTCCCGGTGCTGCAGAAGTGGGAGTACCGACGGCACCTGTCACGGCGCGACGATCGCGGTGCCACCGACTACGCGATCACGGCATGGGGGCGCTGCTACACCTCAGCCGATGGGCGGATGCGGGAGCTGCGCCTCATCAAGAATCGCCTGGGGGCCGGAAAGCGGACGGTTGCCGAGATATCCGTGGCGGCCCTGGTCGTCGCCGCCGGTGAACCCGGCCCGCCTCCGGAACGCGTCCGCATCCTGCAGGTCGCACTTGTCGACGGCGCAGTGGAGACGCTTTTCGACGACAACGTCGAGTCGGCTCTCAGGCTTTACCAAGCCCAGGGAAAGGCCACGTTGGGTGAGCTGGTCGACAACGTCGAGTACCGACCCGGAGGCACCTGTGCCGGCTGCGCGCTCGCGTCCCGCTGCCCGGCGCTACTTCGGGCACCGGGCCTGCTGGGGATCGCGGATCGAAGCCGGCCGCGCCGCACCTGGTCGGCTACCAACGCCCGCCAGTACCGCGACTGCCCGGCCCGGGAGTACCTGCGACGCCAGTGGCTGCCGATCGACACCGACATCGAGTACGGTCCGGCGGCCGAGCGTGGCCGCGCGGTGCACGCGTACCTCGAACGCCGGCACGCCGCCCTGCCCACCGCGCCTTGCACCACCGACGTGCCGCGCACGTGGGAGAACGACGGCCGTCGGCTGTCGGAAGAGGATCTGGCACTGGGCCGCAAGCTTATCCGGCACCACGCGGAGGTCTGCCCACTTCAGCACGTGCACGACGCCTCAGACGTACGCGTCGAACCCGACCTGGTGTTCGACGACGCCGACGCCGACCTCGTCGTCCTCGTGAAGCCCGACCTGCTCTACAAGGAGCACGGCGCCTGGGTGTGGCGTGAGACGAAGACCGTCGGTAGCGACCGCCGACGGAACCGCGACCCGCTGGTGGAATACCCGCAGCTGGCCCTAGCCGTAGCGCTGATCGGTGCCGGACGGTTGGGTGGCGGGCATGGTCGGGTCGAGTTGGAGACGCTGCGTCCCGGCGGACCGGACTTGGTCATCATCGACCCGTTCACTGCCGAGGTCCGCGCAGCCGCGAGCCGTGCCCTCACGAATCACGTCCGCGCCTGGCACGCCGACGACCGGTTCCTGCCATCCCCTGGCCCGCAGTGCGCACGGTGCGAGGTCGCCCGCTGGTGCCCGTCAGGCCCAGGCACCCCGGCCGGGGCGGGGCCGATCATGCCGGGACGGGCGCGGTGATCCATGCGGACCTGCACGGGCGCGCTAATCTTACAATTCTGCCGCAGCTCGCCCGCGGCCTCATCGATCTGGGCGATGCCGCCCGGCGGGGCTCACTGGACCTTCCCTATCCACCGTCGATACAGCGCGTGCTGGACCGGATCGTGCTCGCCTGCCTGCGTGAGGGGCGCACACCACCGTCCAGCGTCCCCGAACTCATCGCCTGGTGCACTGCTCCCCTGGGTGCCCGCTGGCCGTCCTCCGCCCTGCCGGGGTTCCTCAGTGCCGAGGTGACCCTGCTCGATCTACGGCGACGCCTTCCGACCCGCTCGTGCGCGGAACTCGCCGCATACGGGTCGGGCAACTCCGCCGAACAGAGTGTCGTGCGCAAGCTGGACGAGTTCGCGCAGGCCGCCTCCACGCCGGCGCTCTTCACACAATGCCGGGACTTCCTGATCGACCGGGTCGCCGTCACCAATGACGACACACGGGGCACGTCCTGGAAGCCCCAGATCTGGAAGCTCGTACAGGATCTTTACCGACCTCCGGTATCGGCTTACGCCCACGGCGGACTGACCACCTGCCCGACGTGCGGTCTTCTCGCCACGGTGGAGCACGGGCGCATCGCCTGGTGCGAAGGCGAGATCTGCGAACGGGGGCCGACTCCGGGCCCGGATTACAAGAAGGGCAAGGTGCGGGTGCTCGATTTCCCGCTGCGCCTGTTTCTGTCACTGCCAGGGCGGACGGAGCGAGCGGTCATGCGACGGCTCGCGGAGCGCGGCGTGACTGGAACGCTTCTTCCCGGCGAGCTCGGCGCGTACCAGCTCAGCGAGCCAGTCCTTGGCCGGAGCAACGTGCAGGTGTTCGACAGGGTGGAGCCACTGCTGCTGGCCGCCCAGCTGAGCGGACGCTCCGATCTGCTGGCCGTTATCCCCGATCATCTGGCGCGGGCGCGCCCCGCACTCCTGAAGTCGGTGCGTGACGCGCTGCCCCCGGAACTCGACGTCGTGGTGACCACACAGACTGCCGCATCGGAAGGAGCACCGCAGCATGCGTAGCACGGCGCAAGGGTTCGCCCCGGTCATCCAGGCACTGCGCCAGACGGGCGAGCTGCGGTCGAGAGAGTTGGTCAGGCTCTGCGAGGTGGAGCTGGGGCTTCGTCTCCAGCAACACCTGGCCCCGGAATCCCCCGCCACGGACGCCTGGGTGCTGTTCAGCGGATACCCCTTCGCCCACGCCCGAGGGCTGGTCGCGGATCAACAGGGTGAGCAGATGCTCCGCGTTGCCCGCTATAGCCTCTGGACACTTCGCCGCAAGACCGCCTGGGAGGAGGCACTGCGCTCGTACGACCAGACTGATCCCTCCCTACGCGGCTACGACGTGCCGGACATCTCGCGCCCGGCGACCGAGCGACTGTCTGCCTTCGCGCCGGACCGCTGGGACACCTACGACCTCCTACTGAGGTGTGCGCCACCGTTCAGGCGCACGGAAATGCCGGTGGCGGGGGACGGCCCGGCCGAGTTCCCCGTCGGCCGCCACTCGGTGACCATCCGGCTGTCCGGAACGGGGAACATGCCGGCTCCGACAGCACACGACCTCGGCCTTCTTCCGGCAGGTGGTGGCGCGCCGATCTGCCTGCGCTGGCGGGACCTGCTGGAGACCGCAGCGGAGATGGACGAAGTTCTGTCCCAGAACTGGGTGGACAGGCTGTCGCGTACGCACCTGTTCACCAGTTCCGGTGGAGCATTCGCGCCGGACGAGGAGTTCTCCGTCGCCGGGGTGCAGCACCTGCTCGGCATTGTCGGTGCCGGAAAGAGCACGCTGCGCGACGTGATCACCGTGTACCTCGTGAACCGGCACGGTTTCTGCATCACGGTGGTTGTGGGTGACGTGGCCGAGTCGCTCAAGCTGGTGAGCCTCTACAACACCTACCTGACGGCGGGTCGCACTGCCGCCCCGATCATCGGCGCGTCTGGTCGGGAACGGCACGCGCAGCGGCTGCACCGCCGGCTGGCCAGCCGAGGAGAGCAGAACATCCTGAGTCACACCGACCCGAGCTTCACTTATCTGAGCACGTCCTGTGCGATCAATGCGCTGCTCCCCGAGGATGACGACATACTTCCCTACGGTGCCGCGCCGTGCGCCCGGCTTCAGGGGCGGTCCCGACGAGAGCGACGCGAAGAGGAGAGCGGCCGGTCCGGGAAGAGGCATGCCTGCCCATACTGGTCGGGGTGCCCCCGCCACCATGGCGCCCGGGAACTCGTGGACGCCCACGTTTGGGTCGCCACGCCGCCGAGCCTGATCGACGCTGCGGTACCCCGCGTGCAGAACGCCGAGCACCTGCACTACCTCGAGTTAGCCTGCCGACGCAGTGACCTCGTCATCGTGGACGAGGCGGACCGGGTCCAGATGCAGCTGGACCGGATGTTCGCGCCGGCTACGAAACTGGTCGCCGGAGTAGGTGACCGTTCCCTGCTCGACGAGCTCAACGCTCACAAGATCCGTGAGCTGGCCGACGGAGAGCGTCTGCAACTTTCGAACCGCGACGTCGAGGTCTGGAACGCCGCCGTCAACACGATCACGGCAGCGACGGATCGCCTGTACGCGATGCTGGTTGGTGACCACGCACTACGCACCTGGGTGCGGATCGGATACTTCAACGCCTGGACACTCCAGCTCCAACTCCTCGACGAACGCTACCCGGAGGCTGGCGAGCCGGACCGCGTGGAGCTTGAGCAACGGCTCGACGAGTTCCGGGACAACCCGCTCGGGGACCGGCGTCCGGAGTTGCGCAGAGGCTTGGTCGACCTGGTCACCGAGCTGCTGCACACGAGCTACCAGGAACACACCCGCCTGCGGCTCGTCGCGTTCGTGGTCGATCTGTTCAACCTGCCGCCATTCCTCGCCGACAAGCAGTGCGTTTTCGAGAAGGCGTCTGAAGCGCCGCGCCGGAAGAGGGCGAAGCCGCCGCAGAGCCCGGACGACTGGTTGTCCGAATGGACACGCCGCTTCGAATTCACGCTGCTGCTCGCCGCACTGGAATCGAAGCTGTCACTGATGAACGCCATGTGGCCTCGCGTTGAGGCGACACTGAAGCTCGGCTTCAACGAGATGTATCGCAGCCCCTTGTCCTACGGGCCGGTCATTCCGGAAGCGCCCATGGGCAATGTTCTCGGCTTCCAGTTCCTGGTGAACGGCCCGGACTCGGGCGGTGTCCGCAGCGGCGAGCTCCGGTACTTCCGGTGCAACGGCATTGGCCGGGAACTGCTGCACGCGATGCCCGACATCCCACTGGCCGACGGCAGGCCGCCGACGAACGTACTCCTCATGTCCGGCAGTAGCTGGGCCGGGAAATCCAGTCGTTACCACCTCCGATTTCCGGTCGGCGTGCTCCTCAAGCCGGACCCCGAAGAGTTCGAGGCCCTGGTGGCCGGCACGGAGATCCGGCTTGAGCTGCTCGGGGAGGACGCTCCGCAGCTCCGCGTGTCCGGCGCGAGACCGGAGGCGCGAACACAGATTCTCACTCAGATGGCGCTCCGGCTCGGTGAGACGCAAGACGGGGAAGCCAGCATGCTGGAGAAGGAGTTGCTGAGGCTACCGGAGGCTCGCCGTCACCTGCTGCTCCTGGTTGGCAGTTACGACGAGGCCGGGGCCGTCGCCGACACCCTGCACACGCTCGGAAACCGGTGGCGGGGCCGGGTGCTGCGCCTGGTGGCCGACGACTTCGATGAAGAGTTCGCCACGGACCCCTTCGACGACGACGACCAACACGCCGGGATTCTGCGTCGTGGCGACGTGGACACCCTGAGAAACACATCCGCGGAGGTCCTCGTCGCACCGTTGCTCGCCGTCGAACGGGGACACAACATCCTGAACAGCGACGGCCAGGCCGCGATCGGCACCGTCTACTTCCTCGCGCGGCCGAATCCGCGTCCGGACGACATCGGCCTCGCGGTCCACGCCGTCAACGACTGGATGATCAGGTCGATCGACTCCGGCGAGTTCGACGACTGGGTACGCAGCGCCGCCACGCTTAGCGCCGGAGCTCGGGAGGTACGCCGGCAGGCAAGGCAGACGTGGTACCGGGTGCTACGTCGTTCCCTGGCGTGGAGCCGACTCAAGGACGACCGGCCGGCGGTCACCTGGGACATGCTCGTACTGATCTGGCAGGTCATCGGCCGTCTCGTCCGCGGCGGCGTGCACGCCCGAGTGGTCTTCGTCGACGCCGCGTTCATGCCGAACCTGGGGGATGGGACAAAGCTTCCGGACACTGCCGAAACCAGCCTCTTGTACAGCATCGCCGAGGTGCTGGCGCCGTACTTCCTTACGGACAGCGAGGTCTCACCGCTCGACCGGGACATTGTCC
Source organism: Micromonospora aurantiaca ATCC 27029 (assembly GCF_000145235.1). Classification (NCBI taxonomy): domain Bacteria; kingdom Bacillati; phylum Actinomycetota; class Actinomycetes; order Micromonosporales; family Micromonosporaceae; genus Micromonospora; species Micromonospora aurantiaca (nom. illeg.). Next base: position 6,724,083 of record NC_014391.1, read on the forward strand.
AGTCGCTGTACCGGCCTCTCTGGGACGCCCTTGACCGGTTCCTCCCGCCAACTGAGGAGAAGAACGAAACGTGTACACGCTGATTCGCCCCACCGCCTACGAGCCCGATCCCGCGGCCGGCCCCTGGCTGGAGCAGTACCACGTCATCCGGTTCGCCGAGCGCTGGCGCACAGGCCTCGAAGAGGTGTATCGCCTCGGCTGGAAGCGCAGGCAGAACCATGTCGGACTGCCGTTGCGCCAACTCAACGGGCTGTTCCGCGCGGTTGCCCCGGGCGTGACGGCGACCGGGCGCGGTGCTGGAAGCGACGCCACAGTGCCGTGGATTTACGCGCGCGAGCCGGTACCCGCCGACGTGATCCGGCCCGTGATCTCCTCCTGGGTCACAGGCTTTCCGATTCCCGATGAGCACCAGCAGCGCCTGGCTGACGTCGTGGAGACGGCCCACAAGAGCATCCCTGAGTGGGACGTGGCGCAGGTCGACCTGACCACCGTCCAGCCCTCGCCGGAAGGCACGGCGGATCCCTCGCGTCAGTTATACGCACTGGTGCCGGAGATCCTGGCGGCCCGGCTCGCGGCACGCCCGCTGCGCCTACCCGGCGTCGGGCGCGACCTGTGGTTCCGGGTGGTCGACCGGGAGCAGGGGGCCGAGTTGGTGTCGTGGCCACCGCAGGAATTCGTGACGAACCGTCGCACCTGGTTCTACTCAGCCGTCCTGACCATCACGGTGCAGACCGTGCCGTTCGTGCCGACATACCGGGTGCATGTGTCGTCCGGGATTCGCCGGTGGATGACCTCCGGGACGGATCTGTCGCACAACCAGACGGCTCGGGTCCTCCTCGATGTTCCGCTTCCCTGGTCCGACCTCACCGAGAAGGGAACGTCTCGGCTGATCGCCAACCGCGTGGGGTGGAGCCGGGACCGGCGGCGCATCGACTGGCGGGACCACAGTGTGGCAGGTCTTCTGCCCGACCTTGACATCGTCCGGACCTATCCGAGGGCGGACGAGGTCGTCGCGCAGGCCCCGACCTGGATAAAAGGCCGGGGCGGGATCTCGGCTGGGATCGTGCACCAGAACCGGTACGGGACCCACGGGGTTGAGACCGGGCTGCTCTCCGGCGAGCGGTCACTCATCGACGGGTGGGTCGAGGAAGGGCTTCGGCCACTGTTCCGCCGGGCACCCGAACTGCACAGGGTTCGCGAAGCCAACAAACCCACCCTGATCTCCAAGCCTGCCGCGAAGACCAATCCGGCCGGTCACGCCGAGGCGGTGCGGAAAGCCGTCGCCGCCCGCCGCGAGGCACTGAAGACAAGCCTCGCCGGCGAGCCCCTAGGTGTGGATCTCCTCTGGCAGTTCCCGGAGACCCGGCACGCGCTCCTGTCCGAACTCGCCGAGTTGCTCGGCTTTCCGACCGACGTTGCCAGCACTCAGCCGGACCAGGAGTGGCGGTTTGATGGCCTACGGGTGTGCGTGCGTACCGCTGAGCTCGGGGCGCTCGGGGCGCCGCTCGACGTCTCCCGGCGGGCGGGAGTGACGCGGTCCGGCGCCTTCGACGAGGCACTTCGCGCGCGCCGGGTCGCTGTCGCGGCGCGGCTGCGCCAACGGTCCGGGCCACCTGGGCTCGCCATCGTCGAGATCGGTGGGGAGCAGCGGTTCACCGCTCAGGACTCTGACCCCAAGTTCGCGGTCCGCTTGGGCCTTGCCGACACCGGCCGACTCAGCCAGTTCATCACCGTGCCGACCGACGCCACGGCTGACGTCAGCATGCGGGCGCGTGCCGCATGGCTGGACGGCCTGCGGCAGCTCGGCGCGACGACCATCCCCAGCCCTCGAGTCAGCGACGGGGTGCCGCAGGCCGTCCAGTACCTGGCGCTGTGGGTAGTGCGCCGACGCGCCAACGGGCCGACCAGGCGGGCGGGGCAGAAGCTGGTAGCGCTGCTGATCCGGCCGCACGACGACCACCACCGTGTCTGCGGGTGGGACGAATTAAGCCGGGAGTGGGTACCTTACCCCGTGCTGCTGCTGCGACTCGCTCAGCGGGTGGAGTCGGTCGAAGTTCGGGACACGGAGAGCGACGAACACGCCAAGACGCAGGCCCTCTCCCCGGACGAACAACGCGAGGACATCGAGCGGCAGATCCGTTCCGTCCTCTACCAGGCTCGCCACCGACCGACGCTACTGCTGGCGAACGCGGGCAACCTCCGCAGCGCCTGGCGGTGGCTCCGCAACCCCTCACTCACCGTCGACAGGATCGGCTTCTCCGCCGACGAACCACAACGGCTGGCCGCCTATGGTCCCGATCTCCGCTTCGTCCTTACCCGCGACGGCGCGGGACGGGAGGAGACGCCCCAGTGGTACGCGCCGGCGGCGGACGACGCGGTGGCCGGCCTGGCCAGCGGACTCTGGGCTGCGGAGGACGCGGCGGCCGGGAACCGGGTCTTCGTCAGCATCACCGACAAGCCGGCGAGCGCGGGAAAGGTTCACAAGGGGCTGATGAAGCTCGGCCCGCACCCATCATGGCCAAAGGGTCCGTCTGTGGTCGGGCGGAACCCCCAGTACCTCGAACTCGTCGTCCTCGGCTGCCTCTCAGAGAAGGTGCTGGCCGACGCCGGCGTCGTGGACGGCAAGCCGGACTCGCCCGCGACCTGGGCGGCCCTCACCCACCAACTCCGCTTCCACGACGACTACCCGCCGCTAGCGCGGCCCCTTCCACTGCACCTGGCGAAGCTTGCCGAGGAGTACGTCCTACCGGTCATGCCCGAGGCGCTAAAGGACTGAGACTCACCGATCGCGACGCGACGCGGCACCTCCCTATACGGAAAGGTGCCGCGCCGCACCGCGTTCGAAGCGGCGGCGTACCCTGCGGGCGGTCGTGGTCTTCCCGCTGCCGGAGCTCCCGCGAATGATCAGCAGCGTGGAGGGCGCGAGTGCCGCCGCACTGTTGCGCGCCCAGGTGGCTGCCGGCCGCAGCTCCCCCTACCGGCTGTCCCGCACCGCGCAGGTCGACCTCGCCGACGCATACGTCCGGCAGCCACCCATGCCAGATGGCTCGTCCCAGCGAGACGCGGACCCCGGTGCGCTGGTGGAGTCGGTGGAGTCCGCGCTGGCGCGGCATCGGCATATGGTGGTAACCGGTGGCCCTGGCTGCAACAAGTCAACCATGACATTACGGCTGGTCGACACGACTTCGGCGGCGCTTATCGAGAAGAACCGGCGGGCTTCGTTGATGCCGACCCGGGAACTGGCCGAGATGTCCAAGGCGCTTTCACCACAGCACTGTCCGCAGCACTCGCCGCCGAACCCGGGCCAGCCCCAGCCGGTCAGCTATCTTCCCTGGTCACGTCGGTGCGCCCGAAGGGACTCGAACCCCTAACCTTCTGATCCGAAGGCCGCAGCGGGAGCCCCATCGGCACCGACCGGGGCCCGAACTGGATGCTTTGATCAACTACTCGATACCTGGGAGCAAGATTCTTAAGAACGCTGCCGATAGGCGCGGAGCATCGTCTCAACGTAGATGGGGGCTAGCCCACGCAGCAATTCCTCGGGAAGCGCTCCGGCCAGCGCCGTGACTGCGAGATCGACGCCAGGGCTGCTTGGCCCGCCGAACTGCGCGACTAGGCGGTCGACGCCGGCGGCGACGCTGGCGCCACATATGGGGTTCATGGCGAGTTCGGCCAGACGGGTGCCGACGGCGTCCGGCGGTGTGGGAGCCCGCATCAGCCGGATGACATCGGCGCAGTCCTTGGGCTTGACGCGATGCGCGCGACCGCGGTCGCCGTCAGTCAGCCGGTCTGCGATCTTGTGGCTCTTGGCGACCAGAAGAGCTGCGGGGCCCGCCACTCTGATCGTGGCTTGCCGGGTGTCGAGGTCTGGTTCGAGGCTGCCGACCGTCATCTCAGTGTTGTCGACGATGGTCGCTTCGAGTCCTGGCGTCCAGCGGGTGGCGTTCTTTCCGTGGTCGGGCAGCCGGGCGTCGCGTTTGCCTCGTCCGGGTGCGAGCGCTTCGGGAACGAGGAGGTCGACAGGGACGAACACGGTCTCTTTTTCGATCTTTGCGGGTGCCAGCCACGTGCCCGGTTCGATGCCGCCGTTGTCGGTCTTCACCTTGAGGGTGAAGCCTGCTTCGGTCATCGCTTCGGCGATGCGCGGGTCGGGGCCGAGCCTGGCCGGATCGATGCTCAGGTCAGCGTCGGCGGTGAACGGGGCGACGCTGACCTCCAGGTCCGCCTCGCCCGCCTGCAGGTAGATCGCCTGCGCGCCCACCAGTACAACGGCGGCGCGGTGCTCGCCAAGAGCGTCCAGGGCGTTCAGGAGGACGCGGCGGGCAGCCACGTACACGAAGGGATCGGGCGCGGTCACCCGCCGACGCTACACCGGCTTGGGCAGATGGTCTTGGCGCCAGGCCGCGGGATCGCCCGACATCCAGTCCAGTAGTGCCTCGCCCTCCTCTGGGAGACGGCCGTTGCCCGCCAGGCAATCCAAGACGAGCTGCGATAGTCCAACGTGGAAAGTACCGTCTTCGGCCATGCGTGAACGGGCCAGTTGAGATGCGTCGGCTGCGGTGAGCAGGATGACGTTGGCGCCCTGCTGTGTGGGCATGAGCTCAAACCGGGAGGCGGTCGCGGCGATGTCGGGGACGTAGAGGGCGAGCTGCGTCGGGGCGGCAATCTGCACGTACTCGTTTGCGGCATAGCTGCCGGTGATGACGGCCTGGTCATCGTTGCTGAGCCTCCGCAGCAGCGATGGGACGCCGGTTCGTGCGATATAGGTCTGGCTACGGTTGCTCTTGAGCAGGTTGTAGTGCTGCGCTCGGGCACGCAGCAGTTCTCGCCAGTCGACGCGGGTGACAGCCTTGCTGCCCGGGTCGCGCTCGACCAGGCGGTCGTCGACGAGTGCGGTCAGAGTGCGCGAGACGTACGCGTTGCTGAGGCCACTGGCCGCAGCGAGATCCACGAGCCGATACGGCGGTGCGAAGTCGGTGAGCACGCGCACCAGAGCGTTGCTGCCGGGACCTTTGAGCCGGACGGGCGGCTTCGCCGGCGGGTTCGGGTCCTGCTGGGCGCCATCGAGCCTGATGTGAATCGCTGGCCGCGGGATCCGGACTAGCACATTGCCGGTGAGGTCGATGTAGTTGATGTCCCGCTCGCGGAGCACTTCCCTTGAACGTGGGCTGAGCCAGGGCGCGACGACGATGATCGGTTCTCGGACGACCCGGCGCATGAGCCGATGGTTCCCGCCTAGCACACGGTCAACGTCGCGCGGGATGAAGCGCCTGAACGCCTGGACGATGAGCGTGCAGTGGTAGTTCGCCGCCTGGATCTCCCACATGGCGTCGTGTCCTGCGTCGCCGTCCTCGAAGGCCCGGCGGTTAACCTTCATGTCGTCGTCCGTGATCAGCTCGGTGAACTGGTCGAACGCGGCGGTCAGCAATTCCTGCTCAGTGGGGCCGTTCATGCGTCAAAGTTTGCCACAAATCTAGAATTTAGCAGCCATGGGCAAACACGTGACTCCAGTTAAATCTTGCGGCAGCGCAACTCGGGTGAAACGGACAACTAGCGTGGTAAGGTCCTGCACCCGGTGGGCGTTCAGGGTGCGACGGCGTGGTCGGGAGGCGGCGGCCCGCCAAGAGCGACGGCGGTTCTCCTGCGTCCGCAGCAAGAACGCGCCGCCCCCACACATCGTCTTTACCAGGACCCTGGCCCATTCGGGCCGCGGCGCTCAGCGATCGACGTATCGGCATCTCGCGGAGAGGAACCTCATGTCCGGTCACCGTCGCCCATGAGTGTCCCGTGACACCAGCTCGAGCGACCTGGCCAGACTGGCCCCTACCCACTGCCTGAGCCTCGGCCCCGACGAGAGTTGCATGGTTCTCGTTGGGCAAGTGTGCGGATGTCCGGAAGTCACGGGTGGCGAGCGTCGAGATAAGTTCCCGTACCCGTAGATCGGGCAACGTCGATGCAACAGGTGACTCCTTCAGAAGGGCACGCTCATGACGGCCTCAGGTGTGATCTTCAAACGGTGCGGATGCCGCGACGACCAGCGGCGGCGATTGGAGCAGTCCTGCCCCCGACTGGGCGAACGTGGCCACGGCACCTGGTACTTCCACTGCTCGGCGACCAACCTCATCGGCCGCAAAGAACGGGTCCGTCGCGGCGGCTACCCCTCGCAGGCCGCCGCCCGCCGTGCCCGCGACGGATGGCTGACCACGACCGAGGCGGACCGGACGGCGCAGGGCTGGACGGTCGAGCGGTGGCTGCGGCACTGGCTCGACAACCGCACGAAATTCCGCCCGACCACCCGCTTCCACTACACCCGCGACGTCGACATCGTCCTGATCCCTCACCTCGGCCGCTACCGCCTGGCTGACCTCGACGCCCCCCCCTTTTTACGCGCCGTGTTCGCGGAGATCGCGGCGACGAGGAACAGCAAGGGCCGCCCCCAATCCGCCTCGGCGATGCACCACCTACGCACGACTCTGCGGGCCGCCCTCAACCTCGCGGTCAAGGAAGGAATCCTGGACTGCAACCCGGCCCGGCACATCGAGATCACCGGCTACCAGCAACCCCACGCCAGGGTCTGGACCGACGCCCGCGTCGAGTCCTGGGAACAGACCGGCGCCCGGCCGGCGGTGGCGGTCTGGACCGCCGACCAGCTCGCCGAGTTCCTCGGCGCCGTCAACGACGATCCCCTGTTCGCCCTCTGGTGGCTCGCCGGGCTGCGCGGGCTGCGCCGTGGTGAGCTGTGCGGGCTGCGGTGGTCCGACATCGATCTCGACCGTGGCATCCTGACCATCGAACGCAACCGCACCACCGCCGGCTACCAGATCGTCGAAGGCCAACCCAAGACCCCCGCCGGCCGGCGGACGGTCGCCCTCGACAAACGCAGCGTGCAGATCCTGCGCGTACACCGCCGCTACGAGCAGGACAGAAAAGGCGGAGGCGGCGGAGAACGGCACGCCGTGGACCGACAGCGGATACGTGTTCACCCGCTCAGACGGCAATCCGATCAATCCGAACTACGCCACTATCCGCTTTCGGATCCTCGTACGCCGGGCCGGGCTGCCCCCGGTGCGGCTGCACGACCTGCGCCACGGCGCCGCGTCCCTCGCCCACGAAGCCGGAGCCGACCTGAAGACCCTGCAGGATCTCCTCGGGCACTCCAGCATCGTGGTCACCGCCGACACCTACACCAGCGTCCTGCCGCAGATCCAGCGTCGTTGCGCCGACGCTACCGCCCAACTGGTGCTCAACGCCGCACGCCGCACCCGGAAGAAGATCAAAGCCAGCGCCCGCAAGAACCGGCCCGACCGCGGTCCCAAAGCCAGCACCCCCGCTCCGACGAAACCGAAAACAAGTGCTCCGACCCCAGCGAAACGCAAGCAGGCCGCAAAGCCGCAGGTCACGTCCCGACGAACCCGCGAGAAGGCCGATTTCGGACCTGCACCCACATCGCACCCACGTGACACCCACCATCCACGCAGGCCAGACAGCAAGAAAGGCCTGACCGCCATACCGGCAGGTCAGACCCTTCATGATCTTGTGCGCCCGAAGGGACTCGAACCCCTAACCTTCTGATCCGTAGGAGGAAGGGTGAACCACCTTCCCCACCTAACACAAAGTCTCATAGAACGTGCTGTTTTGCAAGCCCTTCGTCCACGCGAAGGGCTTGCTGTTTCGGCTGGTCCGCGCGCTGCAGCCGAAGGGCGAAGCGCGCGGTTCCCCGATGGAGATGTCACCGTGCTGATTTTGCCGCGTTGATGCTCGCCCGGCGCCGAACATCCGAGCACCAACGGAGCACCATGCGAGCCGTGAAGTCCCTCCCGCAGGATCAGCGGGCCTTCTTCGTCGCCCGCTTGCGTGGCGGCGTCAACAGCTCGGCGATGCCCGCGATCGCGGACGGCACCAGGCGGTAGTACGCCCATACGCCACGCTTGTCCCGTTCAAGCAGGCCGGCCTCTGTGAGAATCCGAAGATAATGGCTCACGGTCGGCTGCGACAATCCGAGCGGCTCGGTCAGGTCGCTCACCGACGCCTCGCCCTCCGGAGACGACTGGATCAGGCTGAGCAAGCGCAGCCGAGCCGGGTCGGCGAAAGCCTTCAGCACTCCCGCGAGCCGCTCGGCGTCGGCGCGTTCGATGGGCTCGCCGGCGAGGGGCGAGATGGCAGGCTTCATCATGTTCGTGGATCCCACGTCCTGCATCGTCGCAGCAACACCGCCATAAGGCGGGCAGAACGAGGGTCGAATCACGCTTGACCGGCGGGGCGGAGCTGACGGAGCGCGAGGAGAAAGCATCGCTTGCGACCGCGTCAAACGAGTCTTGGACCAGACCAAGATGTGCACTCCCTCAGCTCTGCTGGCAGGGATGAGGGCGGCCAGTGCGGCGGGGTCACCAATGCCAGCGTGTAGCGCCCACCCGGTCATCTGGTCGGTGACCGGGCGGGCGAGGCGTGGGCTATTGGGCTCATCGGGCGGCGTCGGCCGCTGTTCCGGGCGCGTTGGCGAGCACCGCGGCCAGGCCGGCGGGAATCGGCATGGGTGGGGTCAGCAGTACGCGGGCGCGGCCGGTGTTGCCGACCGGGTAGCGGCCGAGCGCGGATCCGGGTCCGGCTACGGCGAGGCGGATGACCTGCCCGACCGCTCCTACGCGGTCGCGTTCGTGCAGGGCGCGGCGCAGCATGACGGCGTGGGCCACGGTGTGCGGCCACGGCCAGAGCTGGGACAGGATGTGCGCGCGTTCGGCGGCCCGTCACGCCGTCGCCGGGTCGGTCACGGTGCGGCCGGTGGTCAACTCGGCGTCGAACGCGACGCGCACCGCGGACAGCATCCGCCGCCCGATAGCCAGTGCGGTCATGCCGCATTCGACGAGCAGCAGGAGCAGCCCGGTCGGCATCCGCACGCGTCATCCTCGCTGGCACCGTGTCCATCTGCGACGGCACCGGCGCGGGTGCGGGTGTCAGCGAGCGGGACGGTGAGCAGGACCGCGCAGCAGGCATCACTACGCCACGCCTCCGGCCTTCCTTGACCGCCACGGCGGCGATGACCAGGGCGGCGATGGGGTCGCTCAGGACCAGCCGCGCAGGCTTTTCGCCCTGAACTCGCAGGACTCGTCCCCCGGCTGCCGCCACCCAACCAGGCCACCGGACGCCGACGTCTCGCCCAGCGGAGCAGCGAGGTGGTAGATGAAATTGGGCTACCAAGACTTTCCGGACTTGGCCCGCTTCGCGGCTGCGCGTTGGGCAACAATCCGCGTCCCCGTTCCGTTCATGCGCCACCTGGCAACCGGAAGGCTGACGTCGAAGAGGTCGGCGACTTGCTCGTCGTTCCTGCGCTCCCTGGCCGCCTTGTACGCGGCGGCCAGGGGCAGCAGCAGTTCGGCTCCAAGTTCCTGCGCTTCCCACTGAGCCATTTTCATCCTGCGTAGCGGTCGGCTTCGACGCGGTGCAGGACGAGGATGGCCTGCACGATCGCGGTCGCTCGGCGTGGGCAGCAGCGCAGCTTGACCAGGATTTTCCAGACCTCCGATAGCTGTAAGGGTCAAGCGAGGGTTGGGTTTCGGGTGGGGAATGCCTTGGTCTCGTCGTAGAGCTGCCGTGTGGTGAGGCATTGGTGTAGGCAGCCGATGAGCCGGTTGAAGAGGTGGCGTAGGGCGGCGGCGTGGCGGTCGGCGTGGACTTCCCGGCGTCGTTTGTAGTGCTCGCGTGCGTGGGGTGAGTTGGTGGCGGCGACGAACGCCCAGACCCAGCCGGCGGCAGCGAGTCGGTCGTTCTTGACGCGGCGGTGAGTGATGGAGATGCTCCGTCCGGAGGCGCGGGTGACGGGTGCGGAGCCGGCGTAGGCCTTAACGGCGCGGGCGTCGGTGAAGCGGGTGCGGTCGTCACCGAGTTCGGCCAGGACACGGGCGCCGGTGAGGTCACCCAGGCCGGGAAAGCTGGTGATGATCTGGTAGTCGGGGTGTTGAGTGAATGCTTGGGCGCAGGCTTCGCCGAGCTGAGCGACGTTGGCGCACTCGGTGTTGAGGGTGGCCAGCAACGCCAGTGCGGTAGTGCCCATCGCGTCCTCGATCATCGACGGTTGCCGTAGGTGTGGCACGCGTAGTGCCTGCTGAATCTCGGCGGCAAGGGCGTCGATACCGCGTTGGCGGCCGCCGCGGCGCAGCGCTGCGGCGATGCGTGCCTTGCTCAGCTTGGCCCCGGCTGCCGGCGTTGGGGCAACGGCGAGGATCGCGCGGGCGTCGCTGCTGGTCAGGTAGTCCTTGCGGTTGATGAAAGCGTCGAGGAAGGCCGGGTAGTACTCGCGGAGCAGTGAGCGAAGCTCGTTAGATGCCTTGGTGCGCCGCCAGGTCGCGTCCTGCTGCGCGCGGGCCAGGACGGCGATGGCGCGAGCGAGTTCGGTGTCAGCGGGCAAGGCGCGGTGGACGTGGGCGTCGGTGCGCAGGATGTTCGCCAAGACCATCGCGTCGGCGTGGTCTGACTTGCTGCGCGAGACGCTGTGCCGGTCCCGATAGCGGGACACCGCCATCGGGTTGATCGCGTAGACGGGCCGGCTACTGGCCCGCAACGCCGCTACCAGCAGCCCGCGTGGCGTCTCGATCGCCACAGGGATCGGGTCCTCGGCGGTGTCGCCGGCGGCGGCCATCATGTCCAGCAGTTGTTGCCAACCTTCGACCGTCTCGTGGATGCGCCTCTTGGCCACCAACTCGCCGTGCTCGTCGACCAGCGCGACGTCGTGATGCCGTTCGGCCCAGTCGATTCCGCAGAACACCTTGCTCAAAGCTGCTCCCGTTCACTCGAACGTTTACATCGACCTAGGTCAAACCCCTGGTAGGATCGCGCGGCACCCTAATAGCGAGGCTCGTGGCCTACCCTCCGATTAGCCATTTCGCGATCCCAGCGACCACCACGACTCCCGTGCTGGTTCAGAGCTCGACGGCTCCCGGTAAGCGAGGGGTGCATCATGCTGGCGGGCTCGAACCACGAACAAGTAACCATCCTGACCTGCGTGAAGTGATCCGCCCCGGCAGTGCCGGTCGTGCTGGGCCTGTAGCGACCGTGCGCCGGCAATCGAGACAATCCTGGCTGAACGGCCGCCGCCCGACCACCTGACCGTGCACTCGGCAGGGCGCACCAAGCCTGGAAAGAGGCCTCACAGGACCGGGGTCTTGAGTAGGAATCCACCCGGCTTCGGCATAGTCCCGAGGTCAACGGCGGCCGTTCGGGTTCTATTAGGTCTTGAGGGTGGCGATCGCGCGTTCGCCGCGGGCGCGGATCTTCGCGTGCGCTCGGTTGACGGCCTTCTGCCGGCGTGACAGCTTCGGCCGGAAGCGGCGCCGCTTGAACGGGGTGCGCACGCTGCCGGGGGCGCCTTGATAGCCCTTGTCCGCGAAGGTCATCACGTCGGTGCTGGCCAGGGCGTCGATGATGCCGTGGGTGCGGGCGGCGGTCAGGTCGTGCGTCGAGGCGGGCAGCGCGGCCGAGGCCCAGACGAGACGCCCGGCCGCGTCGGCGATGACCTGCACGTTCACGCCGTGACGCTTGTGTTTTCCGGAGTAGTACGGCTTCTGGTTGGCGACCCGGTCGATCGGGATCAGGGTGCCGTCGAGGATTGCGTAGGCGAGCAGACGGATCCTGGTCATGGCCGTGGCCAGGTCGTCGGCGGTCGCGGCGAGCAGGTCGATGGCCTCGCGGACATAACGCCAGGCGGTCGTGACGCCGATGTCGAATCCGGCGGCCAGGCGGGTGTAGGTGTCGCCGTTGCGCAGGTGGGCCAGGGCGAGCAGGGCTTGCCGGCCGGGGTCGAGGCGTCGCCACCGAGACCGTTGCTGCTGGCGGCGGGTTCGGATGAGGGCGGCGAGGTGGTTCAGGCTGCGGGTGGACAACGGAATCGCGGCAGGGTAAGACAGCACAGCGAGGCTCCCGGTTGGGGCATCTGATCTTGGTCGATTGCTGTCTTACCGGGAGCCTCGTCCTACCTGGACTGAAGTGACCCCCTGAGACCGGACATCTCCTGACTTGGCATCCTGCCGAGGAGGAGGAAAACGCTGTGGCTCGACAGAGCAAGTACCCCGAGGAGTTTCGCCGCCAGGCCGCGGCGTTGGTGCTCGACTCTGGTCGCACGATCCGCGACGTGGGCCGGGAGTTGGGTGTGAACCACGAGACGCTGCGCAACTGGGTCGACCGGATGCGGCAGGAGCGCGACGGTGGCCGACCCAGCGACCTGGCCGCTGACGAGCGGGCCGAGCTGGTGCGGTTGCGGCGGCAGGTCGCGCAGTTGGAGCTGGAGAAGGAGATCTTGAAAAAAGCCGCGGTCTTCTTCGCACGCGAGACGGAGCGGTGAACCGGACCGACGTGTACCGGTTCATCGACGCGGAGAAGACCACCTACCCGGTCCGTCTGCTCTGCCGGCTCCTCGGCGTCGGCCACAGCGCCTTCTACCAGTGGCTCCGCGCCGGTCGACAACGTGCCGCCGACCGGCAACGCCACGACGAACAGCGCGTCGAGGTCACCCGGCAGGCGTGGTCGGAACACCGAGGCGTCTACGGCGCCCGCCGGCTCACCGCTGAGCTGCACGAGCGCGGTCACCGCTGGAACCGTAAGGCGGTAGCGAGACTGATGCGGCTGGCGGGGATCGAGGGCGCTCACCGGCGGCGGCGCGGCAAGCCCCGCCGCAAGGCCGCGTCCACGGCGACCGCACCGGACCTGGTCCAGCGGCAGTTCCACGCCACCGCCCCGAACCGGCTCTGGGTTGCCGACATCTCCTACCTACGCACCTGGGAAGGCTTCCTCTACCTCGCAGTCGTGGTCGACGCCTACTCCCGCCGCGTCGTCGGATGGGCGATGGCCGATCACCTGCGCACCGAACTCATCCTCGACGCGGTCGGCATGGCCATCCAGCACCGCCGACCGGCCCGTGACCAGCTCATCCATCACTCGGATCGGGGGACGCAGTACACGTCGTTCGAGTTCGGCCGGACCCTGCGTTCCTGCGGCGTCCTGGCCTCGATGGGCTCGGTCGCCGACTGCTACGACAACGCCATGGCCGAGACGTTCTTCGCCACCCTGAAGACCGAACTGGTCTACACCCGGGCCTGGCCGTCACGGCACGAGTTGGAGATGGAGGTCTTCTCCTACATCGAAGGCTTCTACAACCCTCGGCGTCGGCACAGCCGTCTGGGTAACGTCAGCCCCGACACCTACGAGAAGATCCACCAAGAGTCCCTGACACACATCGAGGTGTCCGGCCGATAGGGGTCACTTCACCCGTAGCCCGTCACCGACCAGACGCTCGCGGGTCAGCAGCAGGGTGCTGTCGGCCAGCCCGGCCAGCGGCGGACGGCGCAGCACGAACCGTGCTGCGTACGCATCCGGCGCCAGCACGCTCAGCGGCTGCGGCCGATGCCCGTCCAGCCGCAGCTGCCAGCGCGACAACGCCCGCGCATCCCGGACGAACAATCCGTGCGCGGCACCCGGGTCAACATCGCCGGCCGCGTCGGACAGACAGAACGTCGACCCCTCCACCAATGTGACGGCATCGCCCACCAGCGCTGGTTCACCCGCATTGAGCGGTCCGGTCATGCCGCACCCGCCGGCTCGGACGGCTCACCGGCAGACTGCCCGGCGTGCCGGGTGATCGCCCGACCGGATCGGCCGGAACGCCGGTGGTCACGCTCATAGCGGCGGTCCAGCGCGGCATCCAGATCGCCGTAGTCGCGGCGCAGCTGCTCCAGGTCCGTGACCGGCGCCGCCACGGTGGCTGCACGGCGTTCGAGGACCTGCCGGTAGACGGCGGTGTACCCGGTGCCCAGCCGCTTCACGTCGAACAGGTCGGCGACCCGTCGGCGGCAGGTGGCCGCATCCAGACGGTTCAGCCGACCCAGCAGTTCCGGCAGTTCGGCCGGGTCGTCGGCGATGTAGCCGGTGACGCCGTCGGCGATCACGCGCCCTCTGCGGTGCACGGCACCGCTAGGTACACAACCAGCGGCATCCGCCGCGGACATTCGCGCAATGATCGCCACAGCCCTAGGCGAACCAGCGCCGCACCGGCTATCCATCGACTCCGGTCATGCACACATCGACCAAGCGGGCCGCGCGTACCTGACCGACAAAGCAATGCAGCCACCGATCACCGCATACCGATACGGCTAGTTAAATCAGAAGGGGAGTCATCGTGCGCCCCTTGAGCCTCGACCCGAGCCGCACACGCCGGCTGCGCCCCACACCGGCGCTCGTGGCCAGCCGATCGCCAGACACCCGTTCCGCACCCGCTGCTGTCTCGTTGTCTCCGTCAAGCGGTGCCGGGCTGCTCCGCGCAGGAGGCGCGCGCACAGAGCAGCCCGACTCGCCACGGGCACGCCGACGCCAACAGCGGCCGTGGAGCCGCTCTGGGCGTCCCGCTCATGCCCGTTGGTTCTTCTGTAGCCGCTGAAGCCGGCCCTGTACGCAGAAACAGCCATCCCAACTTCTGAGATCGCATGTTGATGACTTCAATAGATGTATAACTAGGTGCGAATCGGACTGCCATGATGGATGTCTGCGCGCCTCTGGTCTCTTCTTATTGGTTCGCTTTGATGATGGCGAGGCCCCGGCCGCCGGTGTCATCACAGCGGCGGCGCGGCATCTGCATCGATCCGTCAGCGACGGCCAAGACGATGTGAGCGTCGCCAGCCTGCATCTGCAGCTGCAGGCACCCGCCGCCATGACGTACAGCGTTGGCGCCTAACTCGCTGAACACCAGCTCTGCGTCATATAGCCAGTCGGGGTCGTCCAGCCCCCAGCTCAGCAGCATCGAATGAACGGCGCGGCGAGCCCCGAAAGGTGCTTCAACGCCCGAGGGAACGTCCGAATACCCGCTCAACTCACTCATCGCACCGCCCCTTCCCCATTCAGTGCCGGGCGCGCACGCGGACAACCGAGAGACCCCCGGGACGACGACCGCAATCGCAGCCACGCAGTCGCACGTGTGATATCTCCAGAAGTGCTACTAACGGCGAGCGGGCATGATCAGCAGCAAACGAGGACGGGAGGCCCAGTGCACATCGCACCTCACGAGGTCAACGACGGTGTCGTACGCCTGGCGGTCGCCGGGAGATCGATCTGGCCACCGCTGAAGACCCGTACGAAGCGATCATGGCGGCCGTCATGGAAAGACACGCCGCCGAGTTGGTTGTCGACCTAGCCGGCGTGTCGCTGTGTGACTCGGTCGGCATCGGTGCAATCGTGCGGCCCCGTAACACCGCCGCCCGGCAAGGGACCACTGTGCAGGTGATCAACCCGCAAGGATTGGTGTGCACCGAGCGCTGGAGATCACCGGCGTGCTCGAAGTGCTCTCCGGACAGGCGTAACCGGCGCCCACCCGTGCCGGCGGTGGCGTCATCACAGTCAGTGCCAGGACGCCCGAGGCCAACGACCCGGCTACGGTCCCGCGACTGCCGATCGTGCAGGCTCCGCGCTTTCCACCCCGGGAGCGTCTTGGGTCGACCGGGGATCGGGTCATGCAGCGTGTTCATGCCGGTGGCTGGCGGTTGATGCGACTGCCTGAGCTTGGTGGCGAGGGTATCAGCCACCGGCTGTGTCATGACGGCGTCTGGATCGGTGACTACGCCAACCCCGAACTCGCAGCCCGGCTGGTGTCCACGGCCTGTCGATCGACGAGTTCACCGCTGCTGAACCGGACCGGTGCGTCGTGGTTGATCCGCGCCCCGGTGCCGCGTGCGGGCATGTCGCCGAGCCGGAGGACAGCCAAGCGCACCCCGCCGACGTGCCGGCAGTGCCGGCGCCATTTTGGCCGCCCCCTCAGAGACAGCACAGCCTTGAGCGCCCGGGGAAACCGGCGGGCCGATCCGCGCCTCATGGGACGGTGTACCAGCTCCGGCTAGGGAACCCCCGGGGCCTTGTCATGTGTGTCCGTAGAAGCACCGCCTTGACCACGGCGGACGCGGGTCAGTGTCCAGCACCTCGATGGCCTCAGCGACGGCCTTGACTCCCCCGCCGGACGTAGCAAACATTCCCCGTCCAAGGCTGTGCGGCCAAGATCGGTCGTTGATGCGGCGCTGAGCCGGCGTTCCTCTGTCCGTAGCGGATCGGCCAATCGAATCGATCCGGTCGGCCAGTATTTTGTGCGACACCTGAGCCGTCCTGTGACGCGAGGTGATGCCCGTAGCTTGCGGCGCACCACAGCGCTGAGGCTCGGTTTCCCACGGCTATGACCGAACCTGCCGGTGGTGGCGACCGGCAGGGCGCGCCGCGCCGGGCCCGTCAGCGGGCGGTCAGGCAGATACGAAGCGGCCTTGCCTGTCGAGCAGGTGGAGGACCAGCCGTACCGGCTCGCCGGCCGCTACCAGCCGCAGCCTGCCGGGTGCGGCGTCGTCGGCGACCTCCAACGCGCGCAGGGCCGCGCAGTCGAAGAATGTCACCTCGGCCAGGTCGAGGTGGATTTCGCGGTAGCCGCCGGCGGCGGCCGTAGCCAGGGCGTCGTCCAGCAGCGGTACGCTGAACATGTCGATCTCGCCCGCGGCGCGGATGCGCACCACGCCGGCCGTCTCGTTTGCGTCGGCTACCTTCGTGACCCGCAGCAGTCTCGCATTCATCGATGCATCACCTCGCGTTGTCGACGCTACGGTGCCGCCCGCACGCGGGCATCGGTCAGCTGGATACAGTCTCCGGCGATCGGGGGACCCTGCCCGGGTGGGGCCCGAGCCGGTGCGGTCAGGCCGGCGGTTTGACGGGTAGCCGGATGACGAAGGTGGTGCCCGGTCTATGTGGTTGGCGCAGGCGATGGTGCCGTGGTGGCGGACCGACATACTCCAGCAGACATTCGCCCGCGCTGGCTGTAGTAGGCGTTGATCTGCCGGGCGCGCTTGGCGGCGAAGATCATCAGCGCGTTCTTGGACTGGCTTCTGTCGAGTAGTTCGTCGATGGGCGGATGGTGATCGCTTCCGGTTCGAACGCGGTTGCCATCATCTTCTTCCCTTCTGACACCCGTTCCTGCCTCGCTGGCACACGGCCGGACGTACACCCGTCCGCTGCCCCGTGTGCCTTGGGCGGCGAGCGTCTGCATGCTCTGCGCCGCTCGGCTGCCGGTCGGGGCCGGGCCGCGCACGCGCCTGCTACTGCTGCTGTTCGGCTTGGAACTCCCAAAGCTGTTTTTCCAGGTCGGCGGTTACCGCGATGAGCAGGTCTTGGGTGACGGGGTCGGCGTTGGCCACGGCGGTGATGCGTTCCCGCAGCCCGGCGATGAGCTTGGTGTAGGCGTCGATGAAGTGTTCGATGACCAGTTCGTCGCGTTCCCAGCCGGGCGCCCATTGCGGGATGGTGCTGCGGGCGGCGACGGCTGCGGCGCGTCCGTCGGGTGCGACGCCGATGGTGGCGGCGCGCTCGGCCACGGTGTCGGCGTGCCGGCGGGTCGTGTCGACTACTTCGTCGAGCTGCTGGTGCAGGGTTCGGAAGCGGGGGCCGGTGACCGTCCAGTGAGCCTGCTTGGTGACCAGGGACAGGTCGATGAGGTCGACCAGGGTGTGCTGAAGTGCCTGCCCGGCGACCTGCTGGGCGTCCGGGTCGAGAACCGATTCGATGTGTGCCATCGGTCATCCTCCGTGGGCTGTTGGTGGTGATGGTCAGGGTGGCGGGCGGTGTGCGCGGCGGTCGCGCGACCCATCGGCGGTGTCGACGGGTCGCGAGGAACGTCCCTGTGTCACCGGGTAGGCGTCGCCTCGATCGCCGCGGGATGTCCCTGGGTCGCGCACCGACGTTCCCTCCAGGCTGGCTGTGGATCTATCCCTGGGTGCGCGCCATAGAGGCTGGGGCCACCGGTGGTGCGGCGCTGCTGCCCGCACCACCGGTGCCTGGCTCGCGACCTGGCCGACAGAGCGGCGGGCCCATTGGTTGGTCACCGGTCGTGGGCCCGTTCGCCATCACCGCCCTTCACACTTCCTCGGCTTGCCGTTATGTGACTGGTCAGACGACTTGCGAGGCTGGCTCCGGTGCCCGCCAGGCGACCGTCAGGCCGGCGTCGTCGGTGTGGTCGACCACCACGGTGGACCCGTCGGTGACGTCGCCGCTGAGCAGGGCGCGGCCGATCCGGGTCTCGACCTCGCGCTGCAGGTAGCGGCGCAGCGGCCGGGCGCCGTAGACGGGGTCGAAGCCTTCGGCGGCGACGTGCCGTCGGGCCGCTTCGGTGAGCTCGAGCGTGAGCTGCCGGTCCGCGAGCCGGTTGCGCAGATCCTGTACGAGCAGGTCCACGACCCGTTCGATCTCCGGCAGGGTGAGCGGTTTGAACAGCACGATGTCATCGACGCGGTTGAGGAACTCGGGGCGGAAGTGGGCGCGCAGTTCGGTCATGACCGCGGTGCGCGCGTCGTCCTTGATCTCGCCGTCCGGGGTGACCCCGGCCAGCAAGTGCTGGGAGCCGATGTTGCTGGTCATCACCACGACGGTGTTGCGGAAGTCCACGGTGCGGCCCTGCGCGTCGGTCAGACGGCCGTCGTCCAGCAGCTGCAGCAGGGTGTTGAACACGTCCGGGTGCGCCTTCTCCACCTCGTCGAACAGCACCACGCTGTACGGCTTGCGCCGGACCGCCTCGGTGAGCTGGCCGCCCTCGTCGTAGCCGACGTAGCCCGGCGGAGCGCCGACCAGCCGGGAGACGGTGTGCCGCTCCTGGTACTCGCTCATGTCGAGGCGGACCATGTTGTCCTCGGTGTCGAACAGCGCCGCCGCCAGGGTCTTGGCGAGCTCGGTCTTGCCGACACCGGTGGGCCCGAGGAACAGGAACGAGCCGATCGGCCGGCGCGGGTCCTTCACCCCGGAGCGGGCCCGGATCACCGCATCAGCCACGAGTTGGACGGCCTCGTCCTGGCCGACGACGCGCTCGTGCAGGATCTCGTCCAACCGGAGCAGCTTCTGCCGCTCACCCTCCACGAGGCGGGAGACCGGGATGCCGGTCCAGCGGGCGACGATCCCGGCGATCTCGTCGTCGGTGACGACCTCCCGCAGCAACCTGCGCTCGCCCTGCTTGGCGGCGAGGCGTTCCTCCTCCGCCTGCAGCCGCCGCTCCAGCTCCGGCAGCTTGCCGTGACGCAGCTCCGCGGCCGTGTTCAGGTCATAGTTCCGCTCGGCGGCCTCCGCCTCCACGCGGACCTGTTCGATCTCCTCCCGCAGCTCCTGCACGCGGCGGATGGCCTGGCGTTCGGCCTGCCACTGCGCGCGCATCGCGTCGACCTCGCCCCGCAGGTCCGCGAGCTCCTTGCGCAGCTGGTCCAGCCGCGCCTTCGACGCCGGGTCGTCCTCCTTGGCCAGGGCTGCTTCCTCGATCTCCAGGCGCATCAGCCGGCGGCTCGCGGCGTCCAGCTCGGCGGGCTGGGAGTCAATCTCGGTGCGCAGCATCGCGCAGGCCTCGTCGACCAGATCGATCGCCTTGTCGGGCAGGAACCGGTCGGAGATGTAGCGGTGCGACAACGTCACCGCCGACACCAGCGCGGAGTCCTGGATGCGGACGCCGTGGAACACCTCGAGGCGCTCGCGCAGCCCCCGCAGGATTGAGATTGCGTCCTCCACCGACGGTTCGTCGACGACCACGGGCTGGAACCGGCGTTCCAGCGCGGCGTCCTTCTCGATGTGCTTGCGGTACTCGTCCAGCGTGGTCGCGCCGATCATGTGCAGCTCACCGCGGGCCAGCATCGGCTTGAGCATGTTCCCGGCGTCCATCGCTCCCTCGGAGCCCCCGCCCGCGCCGACCACGGTGTGCAGCTCGTCGACGAACAGCAGGATCCGTCCCTCGGCAGCCTTCACCTCGGACAACACGGCCTTGAGGCGCTCCTCGAACTCACCGCGGTACTTCGCCCCCGCGACCAGCGAGCCCATGTCGAGGGAGAAGACGGTCTTGTCGCGCAGGCCCTCCGGGACGTCGCCGTTGGCCACGCGCTGCGCGAGGCCCTCGACGATGGCGGTCTTACCGACGCCGGGGTCACCGATCAGGACCGGGTTGTTCTTGGTCTTGCGGGACAGGATCTGCACGACCCGGCGGATCTCGTCGTCGCGGCCGATCACCGGGTCCAGCTTGCCGGCGCGGGCGTCGGCGACCAGATCGCGTCCGTACTTGTCCAGCGCCTCGTAGGCGACCTCGGGGTTGGCGGAGGTGACCCGCTGGTTGCCGCGGATCCCGGTCAACGCGCCCAGCAGCCGGTCGCGGGTCAGGCCCTGGTCCTTCAGCGCCCGCCCCGCGGCGCTGGACGAGCCTTCCTCGACCAGCGCGAGCAGCAGGTGCTCGACGGAGACGTACTCGTCCTTGAGCCGCTTGGCTTCCCGGTCTGCCGCGTCGAGCAGCCGCGACAGCCGTTGGGTGACGAACACTTGGCCGGGCTGCGCGCCCGGCCCGGACACGCGCGGGCGGCGGCCGAGCTCGCCTTCGACGCTGTTGCGCAGCTGGTCGGGGTCGGCGCCGGCCTGGGCCAGCAGCCGCGGCGCGAGGCCGTCGGGTTGGTCGAGCAGGGCGAGCAGCAGGTGCTCGCCGTCGACCTCGACGTGGCCGAAGCGCAGCGCCTTGGTCTGCGCGTCGTGCAGCGCTTCCTGGGACTTCTGGGTCAGACGGTTGGGGTCCATGACGTTGTCACCTCCGGTGGGCACCGTCGCGGGTGCGAAGTTGGTGTTCGAGCTGGTCGATGCGGGTCAGTAGATCCAGGACCACGCCGAGGGCGGTGTAGTTGAGGCCGAGCCCGGCGCGTAGCCGCACGATCGCGGCGGCGCGGGGCAGCTGGCCGGCGGGCAGCCACACGTGCCCGGTGGGGTCGGTGGCGGCCTCGAGCAGGCCAAGGTTGATTAGGCGCACGACCATGTGGGTGTCCATACCTGCCGCGGCGGCGAACTGCGGTAACGGCCATGCGCCGTCGGCGCGCGAGACGTGGACGATGGCGTAGCTCATCAGGGCCTCCCGGTGCGCGTGCCGCGCGGGTCGAAGCTGGACACCTCGGCCAGGCGCTGCCACAGGTCGCGTTCGGCGTCGGTGAGCCGGTCCGGGACCATGACTTTGACCTCGGCGTACAGGTCACCGGCGCCGCCGCGCGGGTTGGGCATGCCGCGGCCACGGAGCCGCAGCCGACGGCCGGTGGACGACCCGGCGGGCACTTTGACGTCGACCCGCCCGCCCGGGGTGTCGACCGGCACGCTCGCACCGAGGGCCGCCTCCCACGGCGTCACCGGCAGGTCCACGGTGATGTCACGGCCGCTCACCCGGTACCGCGGATGCGGCGCCAGCCGCACCCGCAGGTACAGGTCGCCGCGCGGGCCGCCGCCGAGCCCGGCGGAGCCTTGCCCGGCCAGGCGGATGCGCTGCCCGTCGCTGACCCCTGCCGGGATGTTGACCTCGTAGCTACGGGCGCCGCCCGGCGTGTGCAGGGTGATGGTGCGCCGGCCGCCTGTGAACGCATCTTCCACGGACAGCTCGATCTCGGCTTCGGTGTCCGCGCCCGGGGCGGACACCCGGCCGCCGAACCCGCCCCGGCCGCCGAACAGGCCACCGAGCAGATCGTCGATGTCGACGCCCCCCAGGTCGGCGTCGTCGAACCCTGCGCCGTCGGTGTTGACGTAGACCCGCCGGCCGCCGAAGCCCGGCCCGCCACCGGAACGGAAACCCGGACCACCGCCGTTGAAGGGTCCTCTGCCGGGCATCGGGCCGTCGTAGTCCTCAGGCACCTGCCGCCAGTGCTCACCGAACTTGTCGTAGCGGGCACGTTTCTTTGGATCCGACAGGACCTCGTACGCCTCGTTGATCCGTTTGAAGGTGTCCTCAGCGCCGGGATCCTTGTTGATGTCGGGATGGTAGGTGCGGGCCAATTTGCGGTAGGCGCGCTGGATCTCGTCCTGGCTCGCACCTCGGTCGACGCCGAGGACCTGGTAGTAGTCGCCTGTCGTCGTGGCCACCGTCGTGTGCTCCTAGTCGTTGTTGCGGGCCACCGCCACCACTGCGGGGCGCAGCAGCGTGCCGTTCGCGTCGGTGTAGCCGGGGCGCAGCACCGCTGCGACCGTGCCGGGCTCGACGCCGCCTGCGGCGGGCACCGCCTGCGCGGCTTCGTGGCGGGCCGGATCGAAACGTTCTCCCACATCGCCGATGCGCTGGTAGCCGAGCCCGCTCAGCACACCCAGAGCCTGGGCGTGCACGGCTGTCACTCCGGCCAGAATCGCTGCCGGGTCCGCTTCGGCGTGCTGCAGGGCCAGCTCCAAGTTGTCCAGGACCGGCAGGAACGCCGCCGCGGTCCGCGCCCGCTCCGCGCGGGCCTGCTCGGCCAGCTGCCGCTCGTACCGCTTGCGCTGGTTGTCGATCTCGGCGACGGCGCGTCGCCACCGGTCCTCCAGCTCCGCCGCCGACGGGCCGGACTCGGCGTCAGGCGGGGCCGGCGCCGCAGCGCCGGCCTGCCCTTCCTCCGTCGTGGCCGGCCCCTCGGCGGGGCTGGTGTCGTGCTGCGGTGTGGTGTCCGAAGGGGTGCTCATCGTTGCCTCACCTCATCGGCAGATGTCAGTTGGTCGGGGTGTAGTCGGCGTCGATCACGTCGTCACCGCCAGGGGCGGCACCACCGCCGCTGCCAGCAGTGCCGCCGGTCGGGCCGTACCCGCCGGCCGGGGCGCCACCGCTGCCGGTGGCGGCGAGGCCGTGCAGCATCTGCTGCAGGTCAGCCGTCAGGCTGCGGACCCGCTCCAGCGGCGCCTCGTCCTTGATCGCCTGCCGGGCGTCGGCGACGAGCATCTCGGCGCGGGCCTTGTCGTGCACGGCGACGGAGTCGCCGAGCTCAGTCAGGCGCCGTTCCACCTGGTAGGCGGCCGAGTCGAGGGTGTTGCGCGCGTCGACGGCCTCACGCAGCCGGGCGTCCTCCGCCCGATGGCGTTCGGCGTCAGCCACCATCCGCTGCACCTCGGACTCATCCAGCGTGCCGCTGCCGGAAATGGTGATCTTCTGCTCCGCGCCAGAAGCCTGGTCCTTGGCCGAGACGTTGAGGATGCCGTTGGCGTCGATGTCGAAGGTGACCTCGATCTGCGGCACACCGCGCGGCGCCGGCGGGATGTTCTCCAGCCGCAGCCGGCCCAGCACCCGGTTGTCGGCCGCCTTCTCCCGCTCACCCTGCAGCACCACCACGTCGACGGCCGGCTGGTTGTCCTCGGCGGTGGTGAAGGTTTCGCTGCGCCGGGTCGGGACGGTGGTGTTGCGCTCGATGAGCTTCGTCATCAGCCCGCCCAGGGTCTCCACGCCCAGCGACAGCGGGGTCACATCCAGCAGCAGGACGTCCTTGACGTCGCCCTGCAGGACGGCGGCCTGCACCGCGGCGCCGAGCGCGACGACCTCGTCGGGGTTGACCGACATGTTCGGCTCCTTGCCGCCGGTCAGCCGCTTGACCAGCTGCTGCACCGCCGGGATCCGCGTGGACCCGCCGACCAGGATCACCTCGTCCAGGTCGTTCTCGCTGACCTGCGCGTCGGCCAGAGCCTGCCGCACTGGACCCAGGCAGCGTTCCACCAGGTCGGCGGTCAGCTGCTCGAACATCGCCCGGGTCACCGTGGTCACCAGGTGCTTCGGTCCGGACGCGTCGGCGGTGATGAACGGCAGGTTGATGCTGGTCTGCGCCACCGACGACAGCTCCACCTTGGCCTTCTCGGCCGCCTCGTAGAGCCGCTGCAACGCCTGCGCGTCGCGGCGCAGGTCGATGCCGTTGTCGCGCTGGAACCCCTCGGCCAAATGGTCGACCAGGCGGCGGTCGAAGTCATCACCACCCAGGTGCGTGTCGCCGGCGGTGGAGCGCACCTCGACCACGCCGTCGCCGACGTCGAGGATGCTGACGTCGAACGTGCCACCGCCGAGGTCGAACACCAGCACCGTCTCGTGGCCCTTCTTGTCCAGCCCGTACGCCAAAGCGGCCGCGGTCGGCTCGTTGATGATCCGCAGCACGTTGAGCCCGGCGATCCGCCCCGCGGCCTTGGTGGCCTGCCGCTGCGCGTCGTTGAAGTACGCCGGCACGGTGATCACCGCGTCCGTGACCTTCTCCCCGAGGTGCTTGGCCGCGTCGTCGGCCAGCTTGCGCAACACCTGCGCGCTGATCTCCTCCGGCGCGTACTGCTTACCCCGCACACTGAACCGCACCGCGCCCTCGGGGCCGGACGTGACCTCGTAGGACACCTGGTCGGCCTCAGTCTTCACTTCGTCGAAGCGGCGGCCGATGAACCGCTTCGCCGACGAGATCGTGCCCTTCGGGTTCAGCACCGCCTGCCGTCGGGCCAGCTGACCGACCAGCCGCTCACCATTGTCGGTGAACGCCACCACTGACGGCGTCGTGCGACTTCCTTCCGCGTTGGCGATCACCTGGGGCTGGCCGCCCTCGTAGACGGCGACCACCGAGTTCGTGGTGCCCAAGTCGATACCTACGGCGCGTCCCATGATCAATCCTCCTCACAACCCCGGCCCTTTCGGTAAGGGCGCGGCTAGCCGCTGCGCTGCGAGTCGAACGTCGCAGCGACCGATCCTTGGCAAATTCCTGTCCATGTCGTCGTCGGGCGTGCCGACGACCCATATGCGTTCAGCCCCGCCTGCGGCGCACACGTCCCCTGGAGTCAGGACGCGAGCGCCTACTCTACCCAGCGGCGCAACGCCGGGGCGGGCGCGGCGCCGGACTGGCGGGCCTTGACCTGTCCACCGGCGACCACCATCAGCGTCGGCACGGCCTGCACGGCGAAGCGCTGCGACAGCCGCGGCGCCGTGTCCACGTTGACCTTGACCAGCTTGACCCGCCCGGCCAGGTCACGGGCCACCTGCTCCAGCGCAGGCCCGACCATCCGGCACGGCCCGCACCACGGCGCCCACAGATCCACGATCACCGGCAACGGTGACCGTTCCACCACCTCGGTGAAGGTGTCGTCGCCCGCGTCGGCGATCCACGGCAGCGCCGCGCGGCACCGGCCGCACACCGGCGTGCCCGACGCCGCCGGCTGTACCCGATTGCGCTGGCCACAATTGGGGCAGGCCGCGACGTCAGCCATCCGCTCTCGTCCTTTCGCGCTGCGCCACCCGGTGCAACCGCGGCTGCGGCGGCACCGGGACGGCGATGTCCTTACCGGCTGGTGATCTCGATGCGGCGCGGCTTGGCCGCCTCACTCTTGGGCACCCGAACGGTCAGCACCCCGTCGGACACCTCGGCGGTGATCGCGTCGGCGTCCACGTCCGCCGGCATGCTCAGCCGGTACTCGAACCGGCCGATCCGGCGGGTGCGGCTGCGCAGCAGCCCGGTGCGCTCCTTCCGCTTGATCTCGCCGGTGATGGCCAGGTCGTGACCGGTGGCCTCGACGCTGATGTCGTCACGCTTCACACCCGGCACGTCCACCTCGACCAGGTACGCGTCGTCGGTCTCGGTGACATCGGCCAGCGGCGTCCACCCGCCGGCGCCCTCACCGGCGGCCACCGAGGACAACACCCCGGTCATCAACTGGTCCACCCGCGCACGCAGCTCGTCCAACTCCCGCCACGGATCCCACCGGCCCACCGCGCTCGACGAGCGAGAAACCGGAACCATCGACGTCGCCATGACTCAAGCACCTCCAAAGATCAAGATCTCACCAGGTCTTCGGCGCTCGGCCGGTGACCCGCACACCTGAAAAGACGCCTGTGCCGCCGCCCACATTCCCAAGTTGAGCGACATCGACTCAACCTTTTTTCGGGATGCTCAACGAGCGTCGCGCCGGCCGGCGCCCGGAGGAGCCCGGCCGGCTGCTCGGTCTCGCCGCACAGCCACGCACACACCGCAGCGTGGCCTTCCCGCGCGTCGGCCTCGCAGCGCCAACCCCAGCCAAGCAACGCGTGACCATCGGAGGTCACGGTGCGGGAGATGAGTTCGTCGGGGCCGGCTACGCCGAGCCAGAAGGTGTGCACCTGCACCGGCCCGCCCTGCGAGACGGCATGGTCGAGCGCGACCAGGGTGTAGTCGGGACGCTCGGACAGCCGCTGCCACACCGCCGTGGACACCACCCGGCCGCGGCGGTCGACGAACCCAGGCCGGCCGTCAGCGTGCCCCTGCCTGGCCTCACCGTTGCGGACCGCGTCGAACATGCTGACAGTCATGAGCAAGACCCCCGCCTCGTCGTCACACGATGCGGCTGCCTACCCGCGCTCGGGTAGGCTAACCAAGCTTTCGCGCCCAGTGCGCCGCCCTGCGGACGGCGGTCAGCGTTGCGGGATGATCCACTGTTCGCCGGGTGCCGGGTAGCAGACCTTGGCGCCGGAGGCGAACCCGTCGCCGAAGGCCCGGGTCCGTTCGAATCCGGTGCCGTGCGCGGCCGGGTCCGTCCACGGCGTGCCGGGGATGTCGCGGGCGATGAACACCGCCAGGGTCGCCTCGTCCAGGTCACCGGCGTTGATCAGATCCCGTTCCGCCACCCAGGCCGCCCAGGCCCCGGCGAAGCAGTCGGCCTGCAGCTCCCGCAGCACCCCGAGCTGTTCCTGCTTCGGCAGGCGGGCCTGCATGGCGTGCCCGAACTCGTGAGCCAGCACGAACGCGGCGGCGAAGTCCCCACCACCGACGTAGTACGGGATCATCAGCCCGGACTCGTCCCAGGCGATGAAGTCCCCCACGGGGCAGTAGAACGCGTTGTTCGCCGGCGCGGGCTCCGGCCCGCACGCCGGGCCCCCGCCCTGGTCCGAGCGGTAATAGGTATAGCCCTTGGGGCTGCTGTAGGCGGCGCCGAGCGTCGGCAGCGTCTGGGACCAGTACTGCTCCAGCAACCCGAGCACCGCCGAGATGGTCCGCTCATAGGCGGCGTAGTCGAACGAGGTGCGCGCGTCGGTGCCGATCGACGGTTGCGGGTCAGCCGGCCGCGGAGCGTCGCCGGAGGTGTCGTCGCGGCGGTCTTTGGCCTGCTCGATCGCCTCCCGAACGATGTCGGTGATACTGCGCTGCCCGCCACCGTCGCCGCCCGAGCAGCCCGCCACCGCCAGTACGAGCAGCAGAACCGTACCCATGATCGCCCGCAGGCCCGCCCGTCGCTGCCGATGTCCGCCCTCCACGACTGCCGCACTACCCCACCGGCGTGCGCTCTACACTCCGCCACCGCGCTCCTGATGATCAGGCCGGGCCGTTCACGCGGGCCGTGATGCCCGCATCCGGACGATTACAACCCAGCCGGAACGGGAACACGGTCGCGGCCAGACATCGATGTGAAGGAGCCACCGTCATGGTGCAGCCGCACTACGACCGCCCACCCGTCACCACCCCACCCACGCCGGCCGGATTCACCGGCGGGCAGGTCGTCGTCGCCTCCTACGCCAGCTACGCCGAGGCCGAACGCGCCGTGGACTACCTCTCCGACCAGAAATTCCCGGTCGGGCGCACCGCCATCGTCGGCCGTGGCCTGTCCAGCTTCGAACAGGTCACCGGCCGGCTGACCATCTGGCGCTCCGCCGCCCAAGGCGCCGTCTCCGGCGCCATCCTCGGCGCGCTGTTCGGGTGGCTGTTCGGCCTCTTCGACTGGGTCAACCCGCTGATCTCCAGCCTGCTACTCGCCCTTTACGGCGCCATCTTCGGCGCCGTCGTCGGTGCGCTGCTCGGCATGCTCGGACACGCCCTGACCGGCGGCCGCCGCGACTTCAGCTCCATCGCCGGCATGCGCGCCGACAGCTACGACGTGCTCGTCGACGCCGAGGTCGCCGCCCAAGCCGTCCAGCTGCTCGACACGCCGACCGCGCCCGGCCGAGGCCGCGCCGGCGGCCAACTGCAGTAGACGCTCAAGGCTGCGGTAGACCCTCAAGAGAAGCGGTGCCGGACCGCGAAGTTCCGCGGTGCGGCACCGTTTTGCCTGATCAGCTTTCCTTGACCTCGCCGGTGATCTCCTTGCCCCCGGCGCCGCTGCTGCCGACGGAGATCCTGCGCGGCTTGGCCTGCTCCGCGACCGGGATCCGCAACGTCAGCACACCGGCGTCGTAGTTCGCGGTCAGCGTGCCGGCGTCCAGGGTGTCGCCGAGGAACAGCTGCCGGGTGAACACCCCAACCGGGCGCTCACTAATGGCAAGCTCGGCGCCCTCGCCGGCCGAGCGCCGCTTCTCCGCCCGCACGCTGAGCACGTTGCGTTCCACCGTCAGGTCGATACCGTCGGGGTCCACGCCCGGCAGGTCGAACTGGACCACGAACTCCTGGCCCTCACGCCACGCGTCCATCGGCATCATCGCCGGCCGCGCCGCCGTGCCCGCCACCTGCTGCATCAGACGGTCGAGTTGCTGGAACGGATCGGTACGCATCAACATCGCCATGACCTCCACACTCGCTGTCGGTACCAGCCCGCGTACCCGCCTCATCGGCGGCCATGCGCACAATTGCGACCGATCCCAGCCGCGAACACCGACCGGGTCGAGACACCGCGCCAACTCGGGATCAGAGCCATCCGTTACGGCGGAACAGCCGGTACAACAGCAGGCAGGACGAGACGATGACAGCAAGGACGACGTAGTAGCCGTACTGCGTGCGCAGCTCCGGCATGTTCTCGAAGTTCATACCGTAGATCCCGGCGACCGCGGTCGGCACCAGCCCGATCGCCGCCCACGCCGAGATCTTGCGCATGTCCTCGTTCTGCCGGGCGGCGACCTCATTCTGCCGCAGCGCGATCTCGTTCTGCCGCACACTGATCCGGGACAGGTCAGCCTGCAGCACATCGGACAGCAGCCGGTCAGCGGCCTCCACCGCATCGGCCGCCCGCTGCACATGGTCGTGCACGTCGCGGAAGTACGGGGTCAGCTGTCGCGGTACTTGCGGCACGGCACCGGCGGCGAGCCGCTGCAGTGGCGAGATCAGCGGCGCGACCGCCCGGCGCAGTTCGGCCATGTACTGCTTGAGCTGATAGACGCATTCGGCGTGATCGCCGTCGTCGCGGCCGAAGACCCGCTGCTCCACCTCGTCGATCTCCATCCCCAAGGCTTGCAGCACGGTCTGGTACTCGTCGACGACCAGATCCACCAGCCGGTGCAGCACCCCAGCCGGGCCGAAATCGGCCAGCGCCGCCCCATTCTGGTCGAGTTCCCGGCGGACCAGCTCGACCGCGCCGCTGTCCCCGTGCTGCACCGTCACCACATATCCCGCCCCGACGAACACGGAAATCTCGCTGGACTCTAGGTCCTTGCCGTCGCCGAGATAGCGCACCGGCTTGATCACGGCGAACACCTGCTCGTCGTAGGTCTCCAGCTTCGGCCGCTGATGCGCCTGCACCGCATCCTCAACAGCGAGCTCCGGAAGCCGCAGCTGCCCGCCGACCGCGGCCATCTGCCCGGCCCCCGGCTCGTGCAGACTGACCCACACGAACCCCTCGTCGGCCGACACCGCGGAGCCCAGCTGTGACAGCGCCACCGTGCCGGCACGCCGCCGCCCATGCTCATACACAGAGCAATCGACCACCCCAGAGACCCCAGCCGCATCATCCGGCCGCACCGGCAGCAACGGCGCATGCTGCGGGTCATCCACGCCGGCCGACCGTGCCGCATCCGTCATGGCACCCACCCCTTCGTCGATCGTCGCCGTGACCGCGAGTCCTTCATGCCCACTCATCTACCCGTCAGTACGAGACGACCACATGACCCCGGGACAGACCGCCGGTCCGCAGCGTCGGCATGCTGCCGCCCCGCTCCCGCTGGCTGAACACGGTAAAGCATGCTCGCGCGTGGCCGGGGCGTCCGCCTAGGTTCTGTCCCGCGGATCATGCGTGGCGATCATGGATGACGGTCGTTTGTTCGGGTGTGGCGCGTGGGGATCTGAGCGGCGAGGAGACCTGAGGGCTGGTCCTGTCTGCCGGGGATGTTGGTCATGGTCGAGATCCTGCTCGGGCTGTCACGGGGCGGCGAGTAGCTTGGCGCGTTCGGCGGTGACGTCGAAGTCGGGTTCGGGGTACTGCGGGTCGATGTCGGCGAAGGTGTGGCGCAGCAGGGTGGCGACGGCCCAGTTGCGGTACCACTTGCGGTCGGCGGGCACGACGTACCACGGTGCGGCGCTGCTGCTGCATCGGGTGAGCGCGTCCTGGTAGGCCTGCTGGTAGTCGTCCCAGCGGGCGCGTTCGGCCAGGTCTCCGGGGTTGTACTTCCAGTGTTTGGTCGGGTCGTCCAGGCGGGCGAGCAGTCGCTTCTTCTGCTCGTCCTTGGAGATGTGCAGCATGACCTTGACCATGGTCAGCCCGTCGGCGGCCTCCTCGGACTCGAACTGGTTGATCAGGTCGTAGCGCTGCGACCACACGTCCTTGTCGACGAGGTCGTGCACGCGCACGATGAGCACGTCCTCGTAGTGCGAGCGGTTGAAGATGCCCACGTAGCCGGGTGCGGGCAGCGCTCGGTGGATGCGCCACAGGAAGTCGTGGCGGCGTTCCTCCTCGGTCGGCGGGCCGAAGCTGACCGCTTTCATCCCGGCGGGGCTCATGCCTTGGGTGACGTTGCGGACGGTGCCGTCCTTGCCACCGCAGTCCATGGCCTGCAGCACCAGCAGCACCCGCTTGGTGGTGGCTCCTGCCTTGGCGGCGGCGAACAGCTTCTCCTGATAGTCCGCCAGCTGCTGTGAGATGGCGGCCACTTCGGTTCTCGACCACCGTTTGGGGTCGCCGCCCCCGGCAGAGGTGTCGGGCAGGCCGGGGGTGCTCCGTGGGTCGATATCGGCCAGCGCAGACTCGGGTCGCACCCTCAACAGTTCTCGCACGTCAGGCATAGTCAACTCCATGGCGGTCAGACGTTGAACCCGTCATTACCCCGATGAGCAGACGGGAGTGTTCGCAGTGGGTGCCGTGCGCAACGGCTCGATTAAACGCGTCGCATCCGCGGTCGGTGAAGGTAGGGATGGCGCTCCGTCTGGTACACGAGTACCTGGCGCGTACCGGGCACCCGAGCGGGTCAGCGACGTCGCCCAGGGTGCGCTGAGGGAGCGGCCCGCGGGCCCGGCGGTCGCCGGGGACGCTTATGAAGTCTTGAGGTCGGCCTCCGGGCGTGCACCAGGCACGCGACTCGTCACGACGCGGGCATGCACGACGCACGGCCGGAAACGATGTCGACGCGGCGCGGGCGTGGCGGACGGTTATCGGTGGGTCGGCCGGTGCGCCGCCATCTCTTCGAGCCGGGCGATGCGTTCGGGCATGGGCGGGTGGGTGGAGAACAGTGCCGCCAGTCCTTCGCCGCGCAGCGGGTTGGCGATCATGAGGTGCGCGGTGCTGGTGAGTTGGCTGTCTGCGGGAAGGGGCAGCATCTGTGTTCCGGCGTGGATCTTGCGCAGAGCGCTGGCCAGGGCGAGGGGGTCGTCGGTGAGGGTGGCACCGTCGGCGTCGGCGGCGAATTCACGGCTGCGGCTGATCGCCAGCTGGATCAGTGTGGCCGAGAGGGGGCCGAGGATGAGCATGAGCAGTGCGGCCAGCATGCCGTGGCCGTTGTCCTCGCCGTCGTCGGACGGGGCGGTGACCGGCAGGAACCAGGCCAGATCGGCGAGCATCGTCAGGATCCCGGCCAGGGCCGCGGCGACGCTGGAGATCAAGATGTCGCGGTTGTAGACGTGGGCCAGTTCGTGACCGAGCACCGCCCGTAGCTCGCGCGGGGTCAGCAGCTGCGTGATGCCGTGGGTGACGCAGACCGCGGCGCGGCGCGGGTTGCGGCCGGTGGCGAACGCATTCGGTTGCCCGGTGAAGCTGATGTACAGCCTGGGCATCGGCTGGCCGGCTCGTGCGGCGAGTTCGGCGACCATCTCGTACAGCTGCGGCGCCTCCGCCTGGCTCAGCGGCTGCGCCCGCATCGCCCGCAAGGCGATCTTGTCGGAGTAGAAGTAGGCGCCGGCGTTCATGGCCAGCGACACCACTGCGGCGATGACCAGGCCGGTGCTGCCGCCCAGCCACCGCCCGACCAATAGGATCATGGCGGTCAGCAGGCCGAGTAGGGCTGCGGTCTTCACGCCGTTGGCGAAGCGGCGCATAACTCACCCCTTCGTAAAGCTGCTCAGCCCCCGGCCGACCGGAGACGGTGTCGGAGCACAGGTCTTCGTCCGGTTCAATTCTTCACCGTGCGTTGGTCGCATGCGTACTGATCACACGATCCAGGCGCCTCCGTGCGGCGGCGGCACACCGAGGATCACCGGCCTCAGCACGCGACGACGTCCGACGACGAAGGTACCGCTACTCGCTCGCTTGGCGGCGACGTCGGCTCGACGGTCACGCAGGTTGAGCGTCACGCGAGACGTCGTCGGGCACATCCGCCCATCGGTACACCCCTCCAAGCTGTTACGCCGGTGTCGGCAGCGGCAGGCTTTTCCTCGCCGCTGCCGACACCCCACGCGGGCACGTGCCCACGGGCAGGGCGTTCGACGGCTCCGCCGCGGCGCACCCCAACCCCATGCCGGAGGCGCGGCTACCAGCCCGGGCGTCCTTGACCCGTCGCCCTACGCGGTAGGTCAGCCAGGTTCACTGTCCGGCTGCGGCCGGTGAACCGACGGGGTGGTTCCGCTGCAACTGCTCGATGAGCTCGCGTTCGGAGTCGCGGCTCAGGTTGGTCTGGATGACGGTCGGGTTGTACGGGCGGATGGCCTCGATCACCCGGTCCACGGTGGCGTTGCGGGCGAGGAAGAAGACCGCTGCCTTGCCGGGCTGCAGCGTCTGGCCGACTTCCTTGATGAGGTCGTCGCGGATGCCGATGTCGGTCAGCGCCCCGGTCACCGCTCCGGTGCTCGCGCCGACGCCCGCGCCGACGATGGCGCCCGCTAACGGATTCAGGAAGAGCAGCCCGATGAGGGTGCCCCAGAGCGCGCCGCTGGTCGCGCCGTAGCCGGCTCCGGCAGCGGTCACGTTCACCGACTGGTGCAGCTTGACCTTGCCGTCCGGGGTGCGCTCGACCCAGGCTGCGTCGGCCAGCTCCAGCAGTTCCTGCCGGCTCAGTTCACCGGCCAGGTCGAACACCTTCTCCGCGGTTTCCCGGGCTGTCCACCCCGAACACCAGCAACTGCGCCATCTGTCGTACCTCCCTGTGAAAAGTCCTCGGTTGGCAACGGCGTGCGGTCAGCTGGCTACCCGCACTCATCGATGCGAAACGCCGGTATCGGTCTTCGACGGGACCGGGCCGGCCAGGGCCGTCGTCAGGACAGGCAGCTGATGGCGACGGCCGGGCGCCATCAAGGTCCGGCACTTCATGTCCGCGGCGGGCGTCGCTTGTGCCTCGCAGCGGATCGGTTGACCAGCCGTCATCGGGGTACACGGCAAGCGTGGACGTACATGAGACGCCGCTGCCCGGACTGGGTAGCCGCTTCGATGTCTGCTTGGACGGCGGCCGTCAGCTGGGTGTGGTGATGCACCGTGACGGTGTGGCCGAGCTGGTGCTCTACCACGCCGAGGATCCCGACACCGTGTGTGACAGCGTGACGCTGCAGCCTGACGAGCGGGTGGTCGTCGGTGAGCTGTTGGCGCTGCCACCGGAGGAGATCCGGTCCGGGGCACGAACCCATCAGCGGAGGTGGCGGTTGATGGAGGACCGGCCATAGACGCCGCCGTGCACCTCGCCGCTGCTGGCGCCGGTGGCACGGCGCAGCTGTTGCTCGATCTCGGGGCGGTGGTTCTTCGGTCTCGGCGTGCTCGGATGGGCGGCGCACCGGCTGCAGCTGTCACCGGTCCCGCTGTATCTGCTGGCCGGGCTGGCGTTCGGACCGCACGGCGTGGTGTCGGTGCTCGACGGCGAGCAGGGTCGGCAGTTCGTGGCCATGGGCGCCGAACTGGGCGCTGTGCTGCTGCTGCTTGCCCTGGGCCTGGAGTACGGCGCGGACGAACTCGTCGCCGGGCTGCGCCATCACGCGCCCGCCGGGCTGGTCGATGTGCTGCTCAACGCTCTGCCAGGTGCCGCGCTGGCCTTGCTGCTGGGATGGGGACCGGTTGCCGCGGTGGCACTGGCCGGGATCACCTACGTGTCGTCGTCCGGGATCGTGGCGAAGATGCTGTCCGACCTGGGGCACATGGGCAACCGGGAGACCCCGGCGATCATATCGGTGCTGGTCTTCGAGGACGTCATGATGGCCGGCTACCTTCCCGCGCTCACCGCGCTGCTGTCCGGGCTGGGCGTGCTCGCGGCGACCGCGAGCCTGGCCGCCGCGTTGGCGGCGGTGGTGGTGGTGTTCGCCGTGGCGATACGGCTGCCCGGTGCCGTCGCCCGGCTGGTGTTCGCCCCTAACGACGAGGTGCTGTTGCTGCGCGTGCTTGGCCTGGCCCTGTTGGTGGGCGGCCTCGCTACCCAGCTCAACGTTTCGGCCACCGTCGGGGCCTTCTTGGTCGGGGTCAGCCTGTCCGGACCGGTCGCGCACCAGGCAAGCGACCTGCTGCGGCCGCTGCGCGACCTGTTCGCCGCGGTCTTCTTCGTCTTCTTCGGCCTGCAGACCGACCCTCGAGTGATCCCCACGGTGCTCCAGCTGGCCGTAGCGTTGGCGCTGGTCACAGCAGCCACCAAGATCGCCACCGGCTGGTGGGCCGCTGGGCACGCCGGTATTGGCCGTACCGGCCGGCTGCGCGCCGGCGTGGCCCTGATCCCCCGCGGCGAGTTCTCCATCGTGATCGCCGGCCTGGTCACCACCGCCGCAGCTTCCGGAGCGGTGGCATTGGACGCCCGGTTCGCTCCGCTGGCGGCAACCTACGTGCTGATCCTCGCCGTCGCCGGACCCCTCGCCGCCCGCATCCTCCACACCTGGCAGGGCCCACGCGAGGCACGACGCACACAATCAACGGCCGGATGACGCTCCACTGCGGCGGTCGTGTGTGGTCAGTACCGTGGTGAGGCCTGCGCCAGGTTACGAGGTGGGCTGAGCGAGGGCTACGGGAAGTCGTGAGCCGGCGTGCAGGTCGGCAGGCGGTGGTGCGGCGGTCGGCAGGGCGAGGATGAAGGTGGCGCCGCGCGGCTGGTTGGGCTGGTAGTCGATGCTCAGGGCGTTGGCCTGGGCGAGTTGGCGCACGAAGTACAGGCCGAGGCCGGTGCCAGGCTTGACGGTGGCTACGCCGGTGTCGGCGCGGGCGAAGCGGTCGAACAGCCGGGGTATGAATTCGGCCGGGACGCCTTCGCCGTGGTCGCTGATGCGGATGTGTACACGGTCGGCGCCGCCTCGCACGGTCACGTCGACCGGGGGTCTGCCGTACTTGACGGCGTTGCCGAGCAGGTTGCCCAGCATCAGTTGCAGGTGGGCGGGGCGGCGAACCCGGTTGCCTCGTCGGGTGCGGAGACCGTGATCGGGTAGTCGCCCTCGTGGTTGAGGGCCACTACGGCTTGGCGCACTGCCTGGGACACGTCCACGCGCACCGGGCGGGCGGTGACCGCGCCGGCGTCGAGTTGGGCAAGGGTGAGGATTCCGGTGACGATGGCGTCGGCGCGATGCCCGGAGGCGTTGATGCGCTGCACGTAGCGGTGTTTGACGTCGTCGTCGGTGCTGGCCCAGTCGTCGAGCAGCATCTCGGAGGCGGAAACCATGCCGGTCAGTGGCTGTCGCACGTCGTGCGAGAGCATGGCGAGGAAGTCGACCATCTGCGTGTTGGCCTGCTGCAACCGCTCCGCCCGGTCGGCCAGTTCCGCTTCGTTGGCCTGCCGGGCGCGCTCCAGCGCGCGGCGTTCGGTGACGTCGATGATCTGCGTGGCGAAGTGCTGCGCCTCACCGTGCTCATCGCGCAGCAGCGCGGTGGTCACCGACGCCTCCACGTCACGGCCCTCGGCATGCCGGTACCGCTTGTCCATGTCGAAGCCGTCGATGCGCCCGGCAAGGCAGTCGCGCAGCCCCGTGACACCGACCGCGGTGTCGTCGGGGTGACTGATATCGGCGAATGCCGGCCGACCAGCTGCCCTTCGGGGTAGCCGAGCATCTGACACATCGCCGGATTGACGCGCAGGAACCGGCCGCTCGGGTCGGTCAAGGCCATGCCAATGCGGGAGTGGTCAAAGACCTTACGGAAACGCTGTTCGCTGAGCTGCAACTCGCGCCGATTGGCTCGCGCTCGGCTAACCTCGGCCCTTCAGTAAGGGCGGCCCGGTGGCGGTGGCCGGGAACGTGAAGTGCCTTCTGATCTGGAACGATGGGACTTGTCTAGGGTCCTGTTCGTCCGTTTCGGAAGGCACTTCCAGGGTGCAGAGTACCGGCACGCGTCCGAAGGTTGTGGTCACCGGTGGGGCTCGGGGTGTGGTCGGGCATGCCGGCACTCGTCTGCTCGCGGATCTGGCTGACAGGACCGGGTTGACCAGCGGTTTCGTTCAGGCGTTGGGGCTGGAGCGGGTGCGCCGGTCGGCGCATGAACCGGGCCGGGTCGCGGTCGATCTGGCCGTGTTGCTGGCCGATGGCGGTGAGGCCATCAGCGATCTGGCGGTGTTGCGGCAGCAGCCGGGCTTGTTCGGGCCGGTGGCCTCGGACGCCACCGCGTGGCGGGTCCTCGATGGCTTCATCATGTTCGTGGATCCCACGTCCTGCATCGTCGCAGCAACACCGCCATAAGGCGGGCAGAACGAGGGTCGAATCACGCTTGACCGGCGGGGCGGAGCTGACGGAGCGCGAGGAGAAAGCATCGCTTGCGACCGCGTCAAACGAGTCTTGGACCAGACCAAGATGTGCACTCCCTCAGCTCTGCTGGCAGGGATGAGGGCGGCCAGTGCGGCGGGGTCACCAATGCCAGCGTGTAGCGCCCACCCGGTCATCTGGTCGGTGACCGGGCGGGCGAGGCGTGGGCTATTGGGCTCATCGGGCGGCGTCGGCCGCTGTTCCGGGCGCGTTGGCGAGCACCGCGGCCAGGCCGGCGGGAATCGGCATGGGTGGGGTCAGCAGTACGCGGGCGCGGCCGGTGTTGCCGACCGGGTAGCGGCCGAGCGCGGATCCGGGTCCGGCTACGGCGAGGCGGATGACCTGCCCGACCGCTCCTACGCGGTCGCGTTCGTGCAGGGCGCGGCGCAGCATGACGGCGTGGGCCACGGTGTGCGGCCACGGCCAGAGCTGGGACAGGATGTGCGCGCGTTCGGCGGCCCGTCACGCCGTCGCCGGGTCGGTCACGGTGCGGCCGGTGGTCAACTCGGCGTCGAACGCGACGCGCACCGCGGACAGCATCCGCCGCCCGATAGCCAGTGCGGTCATGCCGCATTCGACGAGCAGCAGGAGCAGCCCGGTCGGCATCCGCACGCGTCATCCTCGCTGGCACCGTGTCCATCTGCGACGGCACCGGCGCGGGTGCGGGTGTCAGCGAGCGGGACGGTGAGCAGGACCGCGCAGCAGGCATCACTACGCCACGCCTCCGGCCTTCCTTGACCGCCACGGCGGCGATGACCAGGGCGGCGATGGGGTCGCTCAGGACCAGCCGCGCAGGCTTTTCGCCCTGAACTCGCAGGACTCGTCCCCCGGCTGCCGCCACCCAACCAGGCCACCGGACGCCGACGTCTCGCCCAGCGGAGCAGCGAGGTGGTAGATGAAATTGGGCTACCAAGACTTTCCGGACTTGGCCCGCTTCGCGGCTGCGCGTTGGGCAACAATCCGCGTCCCCGTTCCGTTCATGCGCCACCTGGCAACCGGAAGGCTGACGTCGAAGAGGTCGGCGACTTGCTCGTCGTTCCTGCGCTCCCTGGCCGCCTTGTACGCGGCGGCCAGGGGCAGCAGCAGTTCGGCTCCAAGTTCCTGCGCTTCCCACTCCTGATCTTTGCTGGTGGGATTGGCGCAACCGTGGCGACCCTCGGCGCTGAACATGACCCGGTCGAACTCGTGTTCAAGGAGCACGTGGGCCATCTCGTGGGCGACGTTAAATCTGCGGCGGCGGGGCTGGTGTGAGGTGTTCTC
The DNA here is from genome assembly GCF_000145235.1 of Micromonospora aurantiaca ATCC 27029. Taxonomy (NCBI): domain Bacteria; kingdom Bacillati; phylum Actinomycetota; class Actinomycetes; order Micromonosporales; family Micromonosporaceae; genus Micromonospora; species Micromonospora aurantiaca (nom. illeg.). Next base: position 6,761,858 of record NC_014391.1, read on the forward strand.
CACGATGAACTGGCCCGTTCCGGCAGGCACCAGCGCGGCGGACCATGCCTCCGGACGCTCGGAGGCGTAGAAGGTCACTGATTTCTCAGGACATCCCATCTCCGCAAGGCTGTCCAAGGCGTGCACGGCGACGCCGTGCACGTGGGCGAGTTCGTAGGGGCAGAGCCGATCGTGTTCGGTGAGACCGAGGTCGGTCTTTCGGATGTCGATCGCTCGGCGCTGGATCTCAGCCTTGGGGAGCCTTTTGCCCACGTGTCACCGGTTCCGAGCCGCGCGTTGGGTGGCGTGCAGTTTCATGGCTGCTTCGAGCACGTTCTGTAGGTGTTGCTTCTCCTCCTCGCCGAGATCTTTGCGAGCCCGCAGGAGAACGCCGACCTCGGCGAGGAGTTCCGGCTCCTCGTCTTGGTCGTCCTCCGTGTCGGAGATCCAGAAGGTCTCCGCTGGCATCTTCAGCCACTGGGTAAGGGTCATGAAGGCGTCTGCGTCCGGCCGGTAGCCGTTGGCAAGGCGGGTCATCGTGGAAGGGCTACATCCCACCTCGCCGGCGAGCTGTCGCCAGGAGAGGTTCTTGCTTCTGCGCGCGGCGTCGAGGGCGGCGTACAGCGCCGGCACGTTGATCCTGGTCTGAGCCATGGGCGGGGCATCTCCTCGCAGGTTGCGCGAACCACCTTTCTACCACCGTTCGACATGTCGAACACTCGCGTGGTAGCGTTGATCTCGTTCGACAAGTCGAACGATGTCCTACTAGTAGGACACCTACCGTACCCGCTGCGCTCCAGCAGCAGCAACGATCCGAGGAGATCAATATGACGACCAGCGCGACCGAAAACGTCGGCGAGAACCAGCGCTCGCCCCGGACCATCACGGTCTCGGTCAACAACCAGCCGATCGAGTTGCCCGAGCGCCGGGTCACCGGCCGGGACATCAAGCAGGCCGCCGTCGCCCAGGGCGTCCACATCCAGCCCAACTTCCAGCTCTCGGTGAAGCGGGGCAACCGCTACGAGGTCATCGGCGACGACGACACCATCACGGTCCACCCTCACCAGGAGTTCCTCGCGGTCGCGCCGGACGACAACTCGTGACCGAACCGACCACGGCGGTCACCACCGCGGTCGACGCCGTCCGGGAACACTTCGCCGGCAAGCCGGTCGAGGTCACCCCGGACGGCCCCGGCGGCGCCTTCGTGATCGTTAACGACATTGAGATCGGCCCGGGCTACATCCCGTCGACCACATGGCTGGGCTTCCAGATCAGCGCCGCCTATCCCTGCGCGGATGTGTACCCCCACTACACCGGACGGCTGACCCGCACCGACGGGCAGCCTCACGGGCCGGCCATCCAACAGGTCGACTGGCAGAACAGGCCGGCTCTGCAGTTGTCACGCCGCTCCAACGGGTGGCAGGCCGGGATCGACAACGCCGCGCTCAAGGCCGAGAAGGTGATCAAATGGCTCGTCACCCAGTGAACCCGCCGGCGGACGGCTGGAGCCTCACTGTGCCGGCTCGGCTGTGGGCCGACCTGTCCAATCACCTGTTCCGAAGCGACAGGGACGAACACGGCGCGGTCATCCTCGCAGGCCGCGCGAAGGGCCCGCGCGGGCCCCGGCTGCTCGCCCGCGAGCTGATCCTCGCCAAGGACGGGGTCGACTATGTGCCCGGTGAGACCGGGTACCGGGCTCTCGCGCCGTCCTTCGTCCGCGACGCCGCAGTCCGGGCGCGGGAGGAGGGGCTCGCCTACCTCGCCGTGCACAACCACCTCGGCGGCGTCACGGTTGGCTTCTCCCGGATCGACCTGGCCAGCCACGAGCGGGGCTACCCGGCACTGCGGCAAATCACCGGCCAGGTCGTCGGCGGACTGGTCTTCACTGACCAGGCCGCCGCCGGTGACCTGTGGTTGCCCGACGGGTCCCGCGTCGACCTCGCGGAGGTCGTCATCCCGAGCGGCAACCTCATTCGCCTGCGGCCTCGCCCCGCCCGCGCCGGCACGGCCGAGCTCCTGCACGATCGGCAGGCGAGGCTCTTCGGTCAGCTCGGCCAGGAGTCCCTCAGCCGCCTGCGGGTTGCCGTGGTCGGCCTCGGCGGGGTCGGCAGCATCCTCGTCGAATTCCTCGCCCGCCTCGGCGTCGGCGGCCTGGTCCTGATCGACGACGACATCGTCGACGAGACGAACCTGCCCCGGCTGCTCGCCGCCGAACGCGACGACGTCGGCCGGCCGAAAACCCTCCCCGCAGTCCGGAACGCCCGTCGGGCGAACTCGGATATCGACCTGACGGTGATGGCGGAACGAGTCGAGACCAGCACGGCGAGACAGTCGTTGAACTACTGCGACTGGATCTTCCTCGCCGCGGACAGCCACTCCGCCCGGTACTGGGTCAACGCCGCCGCCAACCAGTACCTGATTCCCACGACGCAGATCGGCGTCAAGATCCCCGTGAACGACGACGACATCGTCGGCCAGATCCACGCCGCCAACCGGTTCGTGGTCCCCGGAACCGGCTGCATGTGGTGCAACGGCCTCATCGACCCGACCGAACTCGCGATCGACATGCAACCCGAACACGTACGGGCTGCCGCCCGCTACGTCGCAAGCGTTCCAGCGCCCAGCGTCATCGCCCTCAACGGCCTCGTCGCCACCGAGGCCATCAACCACTTCATGCTCGCGGTCACCGGCATGCACCACGACCCCGACGACACCACCTCCACGATCCACCTGCCCAGACGGCGCGAACGCACAGGCCAGATGCCACGTCGTGACAAGGACTGCCCATGGTGCTCTCCAAACGGGCACCTCGGGCGCGGTGACGGCTGATCAGGGCAGTGGCGATCTTGCCGACGATGGGGGTGCGCTGGCCGGGCGCCCGGCCGTGGCCATACCGCCGCTCCCGGCTCGATCCGTGCACGAAATAGGATGCGTCGAGTGACGTTCGACTTCATCGAGAAGCGGCCCGGACCGGGTGACCAGGTGATCTGGTATCCGTTCGCTGAGAACAGCGACTTCAGCCCGAGCTGGTGGGACTACCGGTCAATCGACGGCGTCAAGTCATACACCTTGCTGGAGGTCCGCCAGGGTGGAGTGGAAGTAGCACGGATCGAGCTCGACCCCGGCGTCGTGATCGATCACTACCTAGGAACCCCTGAACTCGGCAACGCAGCACTCGAGATTGAACTAATCGAGGTGGCGGAGTCGCACCGACGCCGAGGCATCGGGACCAAGATCATCGGGGCGTTGGCGTCCAGTTACCCCGAACGACGACTGCTCGCCTTCAGCGAGGAAGCCGACGACTTCTGGGCGTCGCTGAGATGGACGCGATACGACCACCCGGAGGGCCCGCAGCTCAACCGCCCCTTGTACATCCAGCCAGCCGAAAAGGTCTGAGTAAACGCGGCGGCGGAACAACGGGACGGATCGAGCGACCCCTGAACGGACGGCGCGACTACCGGCGCTAGGTCGAGTCGTACCGCCCGTAGAAGCCGTCCGGGTCGTACCTGCGGGGCACGCAGGGCCTTCGGCATCACGGGTGGGCGCGCCAGAGCGCGCCGCTGCCCTCGCCACGCGATCACTCGGTGACGGCCGCCAGGTGCGGCGGTTCGCCGCCGGTCTTGAGGAAGGTGACTGCCAGTTGTATCGCCGTTTCGGGCCGAAGTTGTAGGTGCTCAGCTGGGTACTCGGTGGGCACTCCGCCGAAGTCGAAGTGGAGTCCCTCGGCCGGGGTTTCCGCTTTGGGGTCGTTGAGGTAGCCGCCGTCGTCAGCGATGTGTACTGCGAAGGCGTGGGTGGGGTGACCGAGTCCGATCTGGATGCCGGGTGGCAGGTCGTCGGGGTCATTGTCGGTGTCGCTGAAGATGGTCAGCACGACGGGCTCGCCGGCCTGTTGGATCTCGCGAAGGAGGGCTCCGAGGGCGTCGGGGTCGGTCAGTTCGACCTCGTGGTTGTCGCGCTGGTCGCCCCGGTCGTAGGTCCAGGTCACCTTCATGCGATCGCCTTTCCGTTTCCGGTGTAGGTACGCCAATGGCGTACCTGCCCGTCATCGTCGCGTACGTAGACGGCCAGCCGCGCGCCGGCCGGCAGGAGCCGGGAGAGGATCTTCTCGCAGCCGTAGGGGGTGTAGTCGCAGGGCGGATTGTTCGTCACCACAGCTGCCTGGGTGATGTGGTCGCGGCGCATCCGGGCGGCAAGCTTGGCTTCCAGATGGTCGGTCGTGGTGGCGATGAGTTTGTAGGCAGGCTTGAGGTCGGCGGCGGCGTCCGGGTCACGGCCAGACCTCATGGGTATCCGCTCACCACCGATCAACGCCACACCGGAGGTAGGGTCTTTCGCTTGCCGTCGAGGCAGGTCCCGAGCGGCATCGGTCAACCCTTCGGGCACCAACTCGGGCTGAGCCGGTGCTTCCGTTGCAGTCGCAGACGTGTCGCGTGTGGCGGGCGGTCGGCTAATGTCGCTGCCACCGCCCGTCGTCAATTTCCCAGTTCACCGACCTGCCGAGCCTGCGCCAGCGCCGTATCGACGTGCTGTCGGGCTTCGGTCCCGCGCGTCCGGACGGTCGCCAGGACCTGCAGCACCTGCTGCAGCCGCGATAGCGTGGGACCGGGCTGTCCTCCCTGCAACGCCGCCGTGACCAGCCGTCGCGTGTCATCGACCGCGGATCCGGCCGCAGTGACATGGCCGTCGACGGCGGTCAGCGCGGCTACGACCGGCGTAAGCGTGGCGATCGTCTCCTGCGGTGACGGCTGCTGCGGCACGGCACTGAGCGACCGCGACGCCTCACCCAGGACCCCACCGGCCTGCGCCAGCCGAGACCGGGCCTGTCCGAGCACTTCTCGCGCGCGAGCCAACCCGGCAGCGATGCCGGCAAAGCCGGAGGCCACCGCCCGAGCGGTGATCTGCTCGATCGCATGGTCGACAGCGCCAGCCTCCTGCTGGGTCCGGTCCACACCCGCCGCCATTGCCTGCAAGTCGGTGCCAATGCTGTCGGTCAGTGACATCGCGTCACCCTCCGGCTCCGAGTCCGTTAGATCCGTGGCAGCGTAGAGATGAGTGCCAGTCGAGCACAACCAATGCGCACAACGGCCTCCAGCTGAGGAGCCCGTATCCCTTGAATGAACAGCAGGCGTCAGGCCTCGCCTCTCCATTCCCGCAGAGCGCCAGCCGTCGCCACCGTGTTGGGGTGGTCATCGCCCAGCAGCCGAGTACTGTCGGCAGTCACTCTGGTGAGGAGATCGATCGCCTCGGCAGTGCGCCCCGCCTGCCGATAGGAGGCCGCCAAGTTTGCACGGGCGGTCAATGTGCTCGGGTGCTCCTCACCGAGGAGTCGCACGAAGTCGTCGACCACCTTCGTCAAGAGGTCAATCGCCTCGGCAGTGTGCCCCGCCCGCCGATAGGAGACAGCGAGATTCGTGCGGGCGATTAGTGTGCTTGGGTGCTCCTCACCGAGGAGTCGCACGAAGTCGTCGACCACCTTCGTCAAGAGGTCAATCGCCTCGGCAGTGCGCCCCGCCCGCCGATAGGAGACAGCGAGATTCGTCCGGGCGGCCAACGTGTCCGGGTGCTCCTCGCCGAGAAGGCGCGTCCGGCCGGCGGTCACCTTCTCCTCAATGGTGATCGCCTCGGCAGTGCGCCCCGCCTGCCGGTAGGAGCTGGCGAGGTTGGCGCGGGCGGCCAACGTATCTGGGTGCTCATCGCCGAGAAGGCCCACGAAGTCGTCGACCACCTTCGTGAGGAGCTCAATCGCCTCGGCAGTGCGCCCCGCCTGCCGATAGGAGACAGCGAGGTTGGCGCGGGCGCCCAGCGTGTCCGGGTGCTCGTCACCGAGTAGGCGTGCGCTGTCGGTGGCCACCTTCTCCTCAATGGTGATCGCCTCGGTTATGCGCCCCGCCTGCCCATAAGAGGCGGCGAGGTTGGCGCGGGCACTCAATGTGTGAGGGTGCTCATCGCCGAGTAGCTGCACGTAGTCGGCGACTACCCTCTTGATGAGGATGATCGCCTCGGTAGTGCGCCCCGCCCGTCGATAGGAAGTTGCCAGGTTGGCATGCGCGGCCAGCGTGTCCGGGTGCTCCCTACCGAGAAGGCGTGCGCTGTCGGTCGCCACCTTCTCCTCAATGGTGATCGCCTCGGTTATGCGCCCCGCCTGCCCATAAGAGGCGGCGAGGTTGGCACGGGCGGTCAATGTGTTCGGATGCTCGTGACCGAGCAGCCGGACCGCCTGTTCGGTCATGTGCTTCCAATATGCGACGGCGGGCGTGTGCAGGCCGGCGCGTAGCAGGCTGATGCCAGCTCTGGACAGCAGTGGGTGCCCGTGGGGTTGCCAGAGCAGATCGCCGGCGATGTCGGCCAGGGTGTTGGTGTTGGCGCGCAGCGCGTTGATGAGATCGGTGGTGGCGTGGTCGGCGTCTGGCCATAGTTGCAGCAGCGCGTCGGCGGTGGCGTGGGCGACCGACACGGAGTCGGTGGTGGTTTCCCGGGTGGCGCGGGCAGTCAAAGCATGGATGCGAACGGCGCGAGTGGTGTCGGTGGGGGTGTGGATGAGCAGCCCGTAGCGGTGCAGCAGCCGCATCGCTTTCCACGCCTCGTCGGTGGTGACGGGCTCGCCGGTGTCACCCCGACCGTGGGTGGACAGGTATTCGGTGACCGCAAGGGTGGACCATAGTGCGTCGGGGTGCCCTGCCGGGTCGGCCATGGCGGCCAGCGCTAGGGCGGGGCGGGCCAGCCCGACAGGTGCGGAACCATCGGCGGCATCTAGAGCGAGCAGCAGGGTGACGGCCACGGGCCGCCCGTAGGCGTCGGGGTCTGCGCTGGCGGGCATGAGGTCTGGCAGCCCTTCACCACCACTCTTGTAGCGGGCCAGGTAATTCGCACACCCCTCCTCCTGAGCGATCATGTAAGCGGCAGCGTGGGACAATGCCAGCGGTAGATGCCCCACCGCGGCGGCAAGGTTCGGGGCTTGGTCGTCGAGCAGGTGGGCGCACCCGACACCGGCAAGCCGGTCGGTCAGGTACATCAGCGACTCACTCGGGCTGTACACGCCGACGTCGGTCTTCCTCCGGCCGGAACTGAACAGGGTGGCATCCTGCAGGCGGGTCGTGGCCAGGGTCCAGCCGGTGGGTCGCGGCGGTGGCCACCAGCAGCCGAGTAGGGCCGGGTCAGTGATGTTGTCTAGGACGAACAGCCAGGTCCGCTCGGTGCTGTTTAGCCACTCCAGTAGCGCCGTCGCGTCAGCGGTCGGGTCAGCACCGTCGGCTCCGGGAACACCGGCCTTCGCTGCGGCGCGGGCGTAGGTAGTGACGACCTGGTCAGGGCTGGCGGCATTGACCCATACCACCAGGTCTGTCGCGCGCCCGTTGATGGCGTCCCAGGCAAACCACGCCGCCAGCTGCGACTTACCTACCCCTCCGCCACCAGCCAATACCCGCGCGTTGCCGTCATGGTCTCGAGCCTGATGAGGCAAGAGCACGTCATAACCGCAGCTGCGGGTGTTGAGGATCTTCTCCCGTAAGTCCTCTCTTGGCTGAAACGCCGATGCCAATGCCGGAGGCCGCCCCACCACCACCGGCCACAGCGGCACTGCAGGAGCCTGGTGCTGGTGGTACTCGGTCTTGACACCACCGAGAATGATGCCGGAGTTGGCTACGCCACCCCTGCTCGCTCGCGCATTGCCGGAATCGGTAACGCTGGCCCTAGTAGGTTCTGCGTCCGCTGCGGCTCCGCTGGCGGCCATTACTGTGAGCCACGCTGGATGCCGGTGTTGGCCACTGAACCTGGCCCCTCAGCGGTCGCGTCCCCTGAACGGACCACCTGTGCCGACCGGTCCCTGGCGTCGGTCTCTGCTCCGGTGTTGGCTCGTCCACCAGCCTTGGCGATGGCCTTACCGCTCTCTTCTACCCGGTCCGTATCGGGCACCGACACGCCTCCACTCTGCCGTGGTGGTAGTAGGTACGGAACTGCCAGAGCAACCAACGCCACGACCGCGCCGATGCTGCTGGCCGTCTTGTCGGCCTTGTCCAGTCCAACTACGACCAGGTACACCACCACACCAGCAAGGAGCACACCAAAGACAACCCGTCCCGCCCACACCCACTGCTGGCTCCGATGAGGCACCGCGGCCACCCCCTAGCGAATGGGCCCAGTCTACGTCCTCATTCACGCATGGCGATCACTCGATCGCAGTGCGAGCGCTGCTACGCCTCCCCTTCGACAACCAAATCCGCGGAGAGCCCTTCGTGACGGCTTCGAACGGACCGTCCTGGGAATCCTGGCCGCCGCGACCGCGGTACTTCTTGCCATCGCCGTGGTGGGTTCGACGGCCGCGAGCTGGCCAGTGGCGTCGAACGTCCTGCTCCGGCATTCGGGAGGGACGCGTCCGGCCTGCGGACTGTGCACCACCGGCCCTCGGCAGCGGATCATGGGCATGACGCCCGCTCACCGGTCGTTTGCCCGGCTCCTCCGTTACTCGCGCGCCGTCGGTAGGAGCACAGCTAAGTGCTCGGTCCGGTACGAATTTACTGAGGGGGAAGACGTTGGCACGACATCAGCCGTACACGTCAGGGCTTCAGGCGGAGCACCGACTATGCCTCGACGTCGAGCCCCAGGGTGATTTCCGATCCTGCCGACACCACCACTTGAAGCATGTCGGAGGACATGCCTGCCTGCTCTGCTACAGAAGTCACGGTGTGCTCCTGCTCGGCGAGGAGAGCGGCGGCTTTGCCGAGCAGTGAGGGCTGTTCGCGGTGTCCCAGGTCTGCTGGCTCGGGGTAGCCCCACTCGGCGAGCATGTTCATGGCCCGCCGGTATGTGTAGTCGCTGTAGATGCCCATGGCGTGGCCTCGGTAGACGAGCGCCTTGAGTGAGAGGCCCCAACGGCGTTTGGTTCGCTGGAGCTGCTCGAAGTCAAGTCGGGCGGGCAACTCGTCGCGGAGCTGGCGGCTCGGTGCGAGAAACTGCGACCCAAAGGCCGTCGCTTCTCGCTCGAGTATTTGGCTGCCGGGCTCGGCGTCGTGGTGCAGCAGCAGGTGAGCGAGTTCGTGAGCCACGTCCATCCGTGACCGCGCCTTGTCGTTCTTGCTCGGGCTGAGGAACACGAACGGCCGCGACCCGTACCAGTGGGAGAAGGCGTCAACCCGCTCGGAGACGTCCGGCAACGTGAGCACGACAACTCCGGCCGCCTCCAGCAGTCGAACCATATGAGGCACGGGTTCGTCGCCCAGACCGAGGGCGTGGCGGGCGGCTACCGCCGCCGCTTCGAGGTCGCGGCTGGACGCTTCCTCTGGCAAGTCGATCGACGGCAGCCGCAGCACCGGCAGCTGTAGGTGCTGTTCGACAGCGTCAACGACACGCCATGCGATCTCGCCGAATGCGAGGGCCTGGTCCCGTTCGGCTTGCGTCGTGGTGCGCAAGCTCCGGAAGTGCGGGTGACCCGCCGTCACCGGCGCAGGAATGCCGGCGGCAAAGAACCGGACCGGGACGGCAAGAGCGAGCGCGAGGCGGGCCAGCGTCGCGGGCGACGGACGGGACTGCGCCAGCTCGTACTGGCTCACTGCGGCAGCAGTCACCCCTACCTGGCGGGCCAGCTCCTTCTTGCGGATCCGTCGCCACCGGCGGGCGAGCGTCAGCGCGTGGGGCTGAAACGCTGCCGCTGCCAGCGCCGGTGCTTCTCCCCGGTCGCGGGTGGCCGTCACGCGAGCGCTGACAGCCGCACGCCGTCACCGCGCCGCTTCGGCCGGACCATGACCTCGAGCTCCGGGATCGGCACCTCGCCGGGCAGCGCGGGACCTGGGATTGCAGAGCTGCCGCCCGTGGCCACCAGCACCGGGTGAGCCGGTTGGCCGATCCAGAGTTGCACCTCGAACCAGGGGGATCCCCCGTCGCGGTTGTCCCGCGGCAGTCCGAGGTAGGCGACCGCTTCGCCGGTGTCGAGGTCGCCCGCGTGCGCGACACGAACGTGGCGCCGGCGCGGAACCACACCGGTAAACGCCTCGGGGAACTGCTCTTCGTCGTCCAGTGCGAGTTGGCCGCCTCGACTGTTCTCGACGGCTCCGCCGAGCCGCGCTTCGCTGCCTTCCCAGCGGATCGACTCGACGCTCGCGCCGGTGCCGCCCTGGAGGGAGTAGAGCCGCACGATGTAGCCCGCGCAGAGGATCTCCAACGAGTTGTCCTCGATCCGGGCGTCGACGCCTGCCAGACCGCCGAACTGCGCCACTCCCAGGTTCGTCAGGTTGCGCCAGACCGTGGTACCGAAGCTCATAGCGTCGTCGCCCAGGTCTGGCTCGTGTCGGTCAGCTGCCCTCCGGTACACCTGCCGGATTAGGTCCGCGAGGGGGGTGAGCACGCCGTTCTTGTCGAGGGTTGCGACGGCTTCGCTCAGGTGATCCACGGACGGAAACATAGCAGGTACTTCAGTTGATGTTGTGAAAGTCAAGTCCGGGTCGCGAGTCGGGCGCTGCGGCACGCCAACCACGCCTGCTAGCCCAGCTGCGGCGCGAGCCTTCGCGGCCTTGTCCCTGATCGCAGCCCGACCGGCAGCGCGGGCGCGTATGATGCCTGCGGGTCGCCTGCCTCCTGTCGGAGGCTGCCGATAGGGTGCAACCCATGCTCAGGACGACCCCGCGACACGCGACCTCGACACCGGTCGGCGAACGCCGACGGATTACTGCAGGCCACGGGCGTTCCGTCGGGTCGGGCGGCGGGCTCTGATGGCGCGGCCAGCTGGTCGCTACGCCGCAGTTTCCATGTTCTCCGGCTGCGGCGGTATGGACCTCGGCGCGGAGCAGACCAAGCGTGTGGGCGTCGTCTGGGCAAACGACATCGAGCCGTGGGCCGTCGAGACGTATCGGCGCAACCTCGGGCGGCACATCGTTGCCGAAGATATCGCCGAGCTCGACGTGCCAGACGTGCCCTGCGACATCCTGCTCGCCGGGCCGCCGTGCCAGGACTACTCCACCCTTTGGAACCACGACGGCCTGAAGACCGCGCGAGGCAACCTGTTCCGCCATGTCGCGCGGTTCCTGGACGGGCTGCGTCCGGCAGCCTTCGTGCTCGAGAACGTGCCGGGCCTCCTCTCCGCCAACCACGGGGCTGCGTGGACCCTCGTCCGGCACGCTCTGCGGTCGCCGTCGAGCTTCGTGAGCGGCCCGAGGAACGGGCCGGGTGTGCGGTACGACCTGTCGGCCCAGGTCATCGATATGGCAGACCTGGGCGTCCCGCAGCACCGCGAGCGCCTGATCGTCGTCGGGGTGCGCCGAGATCTGAAGGTTCGGCCGCCGATCATCCCGGAGCCCTACGCCGGGCGGCACGTAACAGTCGCCGACGCACTCGACACAAGTCCCATCCCGGACGACGCGCCGAACCACGAGCGCGGGCTCGACGGACCCGAGGTAGTCAAGCGCCTCGAGCTCATCCCGCCCGGGGCGAACTACGGCGTCATCCCCGAGGGGCACCCGTCGGCGGTCAAGGGGCTGATCAGCCACGTCTACCGGCGGCTGGACCCGGACAAGCCGGCCTACACCATGATCGCGGGCGGCGGCGGCGGCACGCACGGCTACCACCACGTCGAGCCGCGGCGGCTGAGCAACCGCGAGAAGGCGCGGCTGCAGGGCTTTCCCGACGACTTCGTCTTCGAGTACGGGACGGTGCGCAACCGGGCATCGGCGTACGCTCGCGTCCGCCGGCAGATCGGCAACGCTGTCCCGCCTCCGGCAGCGAAGGAGATCGTCGACGCGCTGACTCAGGTGCTGCTGTCAGCAGGCGTGCCGACCCGCAGGGCAGCCGAGCTGAACGCTCTACGCCGGCTGGCAGGACGCACCACCCAACCTGAGCGCCAAGCCGAGAGGAAGGCAGCCGGCTAGTGAAAGACCCCCGAGAAGTGTCGGACGAACTGCCCGCTGTCGCCGCCTTGCGGTCGCTGTCGGTGTTTAGCGCCGACCAGGCCGGCGCCTACCGCGAACACTTCCAGCGCCTCGGCGAGGCGCTCGGCGCAGATGTTCCCACCCGCTTGGCTCAGTACGTCGCCGCGTGGGCCGAGTCCGGGCAGGCTGGGGCCGTGGTGTTGACCGGCAACGCCGGCACGGGCAAGACCGCAGTGGCGGAGACGTACTCCCGCGCTGTCGGGGGCGACCTTCCCGAAGGCGACGACCTGCGCGAGGTCGCCTCGGGCCGCTGGGTGGTCAAGGACCTCTCGGGGCTTCCGGACGACGCGGCGCGGCGTTCGACGCTGCAGGCGGTCCTCACGGGCCTGGCAGCAGGGTCCGGCCAGTATCTGGTGTGCGCGAACGAGGGCGTCCTGCGCGACGCGCTCGACATCCTCGACCACGAAGACCTCGCCACAGCCCTCGACCAGGCGCTGCGCAGCGGGGCAGCTGAGGTCGGCAAGCTGGTAGTGGTCAACGTCAACCGCCAGCGCCCGACCGCGCCTGGGCTGTGGGACGCCCTGCTCGACTTCCTCGTGCGCGAAGATCTGTGGTCCGGCTGCGCCGGCTGCCCGTTCGACCTCGGCAGCTGCCCCATGCGCAGCAACGCCGAAGCGCTGCGGGACCCGCAGGTGCGCGAGCAGCTACGGACCCTGGTCCGCCTCGGCGCCGGCGAAGCGGTGCCGACAATCCGGGAAGTCCTCTCGGTGCTCGCCTGGGCCGTCGTCGGCGACCGGACGTGCAAGCACGTCAAGACAGCAACGCGGGACATGGAAAGGGCCGCCTTCACCGCCACCGACGGGTACTTCACCCGCGTCGTGGGCGGAGGCCTGACCCTCGACGCCATCGAGCGCTCGCCGCTGATGGCGGGGATGCGCACTGCCCAGCTGGGGCACGTCAGCGACCTGGAGATCGACGGCTGGCTGCGGGACACCACCGGAGCGCCCGACGTGGTTCGGCTGCTCGCCGGCGATCCTTCGCTGGTCGAGGACGGGCCCGACGGCAGCCTCGCCCTGGCTGGGAGCCGCTCGCCGCAGGACCGGGTGCGCACCAAGCAGGGGACCATGACGTTCCACCACCTGGGTGAGCTCGTCAGCACCAGCGAAGACCCGACGAAGGTAGACGACGGGTTGGACGCGCTCGTCTCCGGCGACCGGGACAGCAACGCGCCCGCCCAGGTGCTGTGGCGCCAGCGCCTCTATTTCGAGGCCAGCCAAGCGCTGGGCGGCGCCGACGTCGCGTCGAGGCGGCTGCTGGGATACCGCTACGTCGCCGACCTCGTGCGCTTGGCGCAGAAGGCCGCCCGCAGCGAGGACGTCGTCATCGAAGTCTCGGAAGTGGTGCGCGGCCTGAACTTCCTCGTCACCGGGTTCTCCAGCCCCCACGAAGGGCTCGTCGTGCCAGACCCCGCCTGCCTGTTCGCCCGCGACCCCGGTTCCTTCCGGCCGGCGAGGCCGTCGCTGGTGTACGGACTCGTCCCGCTGGAGCGGCTGTCTGTGCGGGTGCCCGACCGCGGGCTCGTGGAGCGGCTGCTGGATGTCGACCACGTCGACGTAGAGCTGGTCGTGGACGGCCGCGACGACTTGTCGCTGCGGATCCGCCCGAAGATGTACGAGGCCATCCGCGAGGCCGCCGACTTCCAGGGACCCGTCGGCCAGGGCGTCGCCGAGATGAACGACCTGCGCGGCTTCTACAGCCGGCTTGCCTCGGCGGAGGCCGCCGGCGACGCCATCCGCGTCGCCGATCCCGACTCCGACCCGCCGGCACTGGTGAAGGTCAACCTGCCGTACTTCGCGACCTCTCGGAGGGCGTAGTGCTCCTCGACAACCGGAATCTCACCCCCGGCCGGGTCGCACAGGTGCTGTTCGGCTTGGACCCCGACCGCGACGAGCGGGCTCCGCAGCTGTGCGCGGAGACCCTGCTCACCCTCGCCCAGAACCGCTACCGCGCCCCGGCCAGCAGCGACGAGCTGCGCAGCCCCAAGCGACAGCGGTTCGCCCTGCGCAGCTTGGCGCTCGCCACCAACTTCCTGGCGGGCCGGGAGGGGCGCGCGGGCGAGGACAACATGACGCCGAACCTGTACGGCAAGCTGCTCGCGTCGGGTTCCGATGTCCGCAACAGCGCCAACCTGGCGCTGGCCCAAAGCGCCCTGCAGGGGCTCGTCGACCCTGACACGCAGCGCGGCCAGCCGGGGGCGTGGCTGCTGAGGCCGTTCCACGAGTCGCTGCTGTGGTACGACGCGCGCAAGGCGCCGAGCCGACCCGACTGGACAGTGCGCAAGGTGTACATGCGCGGCAGCGGGATCACCCTCGCCCGCCTGCTCCTCGCGCCGACCGACCCGAAGGCGGCCGAGCAGGGGGCGCGCGCTGTCTCCGCCATCCGAGAGGCCCTGACGGGGCCGAGTCCGCTGGCGGATATCAGCCGCCGCCTGGAATCGGCACTGCAGACCGACGTGCCGTTCACCACCAAGACGCCGGACACCGAAGAGGACGAGAAGGCAGCTTGGGAGCGGGGCGAGGACGAGCTGCTGCAGCCGCTCGCGGCCAGCCTGTGCCGTCACGCCGAGGGGGTGATGTGCCAGGGCAGCGCCAGCGGGCCGGCCAAGCTCTGGCAGCTGCGCACCATCCTCGCGCTGGACCTGGCGGTACACGCCCTGAGGGTCGCCTGGGACGCCACCTCGACACCCGAGGAAGACCGCTTCCTCCTGCTGAGCTTCGGCGGGGGGCCGCGGTCGCAGGACCGGGTCCGGCAGCGGTCGGAAGAGTCGTACCGGCGGGCCCGGATCCGGCTCAACGAGGCGACGATCTCCACGGTCGCCCGCATCATGCGCCAGCTGGTGGAGAGAAAGACCGTCGTGTGGGCCGACGAGTTCGAGAACCGGCGCAACAAGCTCGACGGAGAGAAGGGCCCCGACGGGCTGCTGCACCAGCTCACCAAGCTGACCGCCCGCAGCTCGGACGACGAGTACCTGCGGCTGGCGCGCACGTCGGTGGAGAGCGCGAACTACGGCCGGGCTGAGGACGGGTTCCGGGTTTTGCTGGAGTCGGTGGGGCTCGTTGCTGGGACCCGCTACCGCTACCTGACAGCTACGCCGGACTTGCTGGCCGCCCTCGTGGGCGCGCTGTCGAGCCGGATGCCGATGCCCAGCAACGAGTTCTTCGCCGCAGTGCGGCAGGAGTGGGGACTGGTGATCAACCAAGAGTCGGCGGCGTCGACGAGCCTGCGCGGCCAGGTCGACGGGGCCGGCCTCGAGCGCAACGCCCGCCGGGCCGAGAGGCTCATGAGCGAGGCGGGACTGGCGCTGAGCTTGTCCGACCGGACCACCGTGGTCGGCGAGCGCGCGCAGAGGCGGTCGATGTGAGTCAGCGGCTCGGCGGCGCACTGGCCGCACACATCAGAAACCTGAGCGGAAGCTCCAAGTTCGTCCTAGTCGAGGGTGTCCCGACCAGCCTCGCTCTGGGCATGGCGGCGGCGTGGAGCGAGGCGCTCCCGCCGTTGGCCGTAGTGTCCGACTGCCCCCGCCGCTTCGGCGCCCACGCGCTGTCGGGCTCCGGGACGGGACTGCGCAACCGCTACCCGCAGGGCATCGTGCTGGTCCTGTGCGAAGGTCTGCAGGTCCCGGACCGCAGCGGCCTCAACCTGTTCGAGAACGTGTCGCCCGGCGTGCTCCTGGACTCCCCCGAAGGCCTGCTCACGATTGCCCGCCAAGAACCGGCCGCCAGCCTCGACGGCCCGGTGCGAGCGGTGCGGGAGGCTATCGCCCGGGTGGGCATCGCCCACAAGCCGAGCGCCGCGCAGGTAGCGGCATATTTCGACCTGGTCGCTGCCGGCGAAGACCCCCTGAAGAGCCTGCCCGCCCTGGGCGCCTTCGCCGACACCGCCACCGGCGAGAGGGTCGACGCCGACCGCATCGGCGACAACCTCGCCCTCGCCGCCCGCCGCACCAGCGACGACGTCCTGCGGCCCAGCGCCTACACGGAAATTCGCCGGCGCGCCGAGACGGTCCTCGGTCGACGGCCCAGGCTGCGCAACGAGCCGGCGGAGGCGAACGCCGCCGCGGCGGCCGTGATGACGATGCTGCAGTCCGGCAGCGAGCAGCTGCTCCAGGAGCTGGAGTTCGACGAGGCACGCGAGATCCTCGAACAGCGCACCAAGGACCTCGCCGACGTCGCGCTGCAGGCGCTGGCCGACTACCAGCGGCGGCACGAGGACGAGCGGGTTGCGCTGCTGCCCTGGCCTAGGTACCACTCGCGGGCAGAGGAACTCCGCCGCTCCGCTCAGCAGCGAGACGCCGCGCGGGACTTGCTCGACCTCGACGAAGCCCAAGCCCACGGCATCTTCGACAGGCCGACCAGGATCAAGCTCGAGAAGCTGCTGCGCGACAAGGCCATCAGCGGCAGCAACCCGTCCTGCCCCGAGAGCGCCCTGATCAAGGCGGTGCAGCAGCTCGGCGGTCCGCTGAAGCGCATCAGCCTCCTCAGCCCGAAGCCGTCGGCAGAAAACGCGAAGCCGAACCGCAGCGGCGCGGTGCGGTGCATCACCCTCGGCTGCGCGCGGCTGCGGCTGGGCGGGTTGATGCGCCGGCTCGAAAGCCGGGGCGTCGAAGTTGACGGCCTCCTCCTCCAGCCGGCCGACACCGACAAGACCGTCGAGGCGTCCTTCCACGACGCTGACCTCGCCTCGGGGGAACTCGCGCTGTTGCAGCTGCGGCTCCACGCCGCCGACGGCAGCACCGTCCAAGTCGACTGGCGGCCCGACCTCGACGACGCCGCACTGCTGCGCGCCGCGCTGCTATTCGCTGAGGAGACCGCCCTCACCCTGGCGGCGGCCGACGAGCCGACCCTCTCGTCGTTTTGCAGCAACGAGGCACCGAGCCCGCAGCCCGTTTCGAATGAACTGAAGCCGCTCGCGCACGAGCTGCGCGAGCTTGCGCAGCTGTCGCTGCAGGAAGGGCTCAGCCCTCAGCCCCTGCGCAGGTGGGCTACCAGCTGGGCTGCCGCCGGCAACGACAAGGCACCCGGCGCGGAGGCCGAGGTGGCAGAGGCACTCTCGCTGGCGGGGGCGGTCGAGGGCCCAGCCCACTGCGTGGCTCTCACCGGCTTCGCGCCACTGAAGGCCGAGTGGCTCGCCCAGTACCTCGACGCGCTGTGGTCCCTGCTCGACGCGGCCGACGCAAGCGACGACAAGCCTGTCGCCGCGACGGCCGCTGGAATCGCCCGCACGACAGCCTCGCACCACCCCGCCCACGTTCGCGCACGCCTGCGGGACAAAGCCATGCTGCCCACCAGCGAAGGGCGGCTCTGGAGCCTCTACGGCGGGGCCAACACCCGCGACGAAAGCGGCTACGCCGGCGCGGCGCTGACCTCGGTCGTGGTCCGGCTGCTTTCGCTGCAGCCTGAGGCCGCCGGGCACCTGCGCTGCCTGGCCTACGGACCCGGCGCCGCCGACCTGCTCGTCTCGCAGGCAGTCAAGCTCATCGGCCGCAAGACCGGCCGCGGCACCGTCGCCAAGGTCGAGGTGTTCTGCGTCGGGGAGGAGCCGACCGACAGGCCGCACTGGCAGACCCTCGCACGCGCGGATGAAGAGCTGCGCGACAGCCGCGACGTGCTGGAGCTGCGCTACCTCGACAGCCTCGCCCGGGCCCGCGAGGTCCTGCAGCAGCCGGGTTCGCCGAACCCGGCGGTGCACCTCGCGCTGGTGACCGGAATCAGCGACGGCGGAAACCGGCTGCAGATCGAGTTCCCCGAAGTGCCCGCACCGCGGGAGGACTCCGAAGTGCTCTTCGCTCCCCGGACCTCGCAGCGGCCTGGGAAGGAGCGGCGCATGCTGCTGATGCCGCCCGCTACGACGCGTGCCGGCATCACGTGGTTGAAGCTGCAGGCGGCTGTGGACGAATCCTGGCCGGAGGAAGGCGAGAAGATCCCGGTGCCGGAGGTCCGCACCGGGGCCATGGACATCGCCGAGCAGCTTCGGGAGGTCCACGACCTCGCGCTCTGGGTAGCCACCCTCGACCGCTACGCCACCCGCGACAGCCTCGAGCAGGCCCTCGGCGCCCACCGCATCGCCATCCTGCACCAGGAGCGCCGACTCGGTGGCGACAGCCCGCTGTCGCTGGTGCTAAGCCAGAAGTCGGGCGGCCCGGCAGACCGCGCCATCGGCCGCAGCCTGCGCGCAGCCAACATCGTCGCCGACCGGGACGTCGCCTTCAACGTAGGAACTGACCTCCGCAAGGTTGCGAGCCAGGGCTACGGCATCCTGGCCCTCGAGGCCGCCACCAGCGGCACGGGCATCAATGAACTCGTCGGCCACGTCGTGGCATTCTCGCTGCTCGCCCGCACGACCACCCCCTGGCCTCTGCCGCCGGGGTGCCGCGTCCTGCTCGTCAGCCTCGACGAGTACCGGCACTGGTTCCCCAGCCGCCGCGCCGACCTACTCGCAATCGCACTCGACCCCTCCGAGGAAGGGGTCCACGTCGCGGCCATCGAGGTGAAGGCCAGGCGCAGCGACGAAACCGACGCCGCTGCCGGTGCACTCGACCAGCTCAACCAGACGCTCGCGGCCACTAGGTGGGCCGCCTACCCCGAGCCCGGGTCCATCCACAGCCGCCTGTGGCTCAACCGCATCGCGGAGGCCGCCTACTCGGTGGCACGGGAGTCGCGCTTCAAGCTCGACGCCGAAGAACTGGCGGCGCTCGAGGCGTTCCGAACCGGCACGGGGACCCTGGAGTGGGCGGGCGTCGGCCTGGTCTTCGGCCCCAAGGTGGAGGAGTTCCACCGGCACTACCCGAACAAGGTGGCCAGCGACATCGTCCCGGTGGTGCTGCACAGCATCAAACTCACCGAGGACCTGCTGCTCGAAGCCGCGCAGGTGCGCATCACGGACCTGAGGACCGTCGAAGCCGAGCGCCCGCCTCTCAAGGGCGGACGGACGCGGCGCAGACCGGAGGCCAAGCCCGCAGAACAGGCGCAGCCGCCGGCCGACACAACCCGGGACGCTGACGTCCCCGAGCCTGCCCGGCCCTCGCCAAACGAGACGGCCGCGCCGCCGAACCCTCAGGGTACTGAGCCGCAGCAGGCCCGCACCTCCGAGCCGAGCGCGACCGAGGAGCCGCGCAGGCACACGCAGCCGACTACGTCCGCCACGGAACCGGTGCCGTTCCGCGCCCCGGTCTTGGGCTGGGACGCCACCACGGGCGAGGAGGTGCGCTGGCACCCGGCCGGCCCCGAGCAGGGCGTGCTCCAGAACGGCCACGTGGAGGTGTGGGGCAGCTCGGGTATGGGCAAGACGCAGTTCACAATGAGCCTGCTCGCGCAGCTCGCCCACCACAGCGGGAGCAAGTTCGGCATCGCCGACTTCAAGAACGACTACAGCGACGAGACCGGCTTCCCCCACCTGGCCGGCGCGAAATTCCTCGACCTGTGGAACGACGGCGCGCCGTACAACCCGCTCGCCTTGGGGGAGTTCAGTGAACGCGCGGTCAACACCGCCGTCATCGAACTGCGCGACACCGTCGAAGTCGCCACTAAGTCGTTCACCAGAATGGGCGTAAGGCAGCGGGCGAAGCTGGAGAAGGCACTGCGCAGTGCCTACGCCGTCGGGCGGGCAGAAGGACGGTGGCCGACGCTCCGGCTCCTCGACGACGAACTCGACGCTGACCTGTCCGGAGTGATCGGCGACCTGACCCACAACGAACTGTTCCGCGACGGGCCTCCCCTCGGGGAAGTCATCGACCACAACGTCGTCTTCGGGCTGAGCCGGATCCCCGGCAACGGCCAAACTACCGTCCTAGCCGCCGGATTCATCCTGTCAGCCCTGTTGCTGCGAGTGCAGTCCCTGCCGCCCGTACCGAACTCCGTCCGGTACGTCACCGTAGTCGACGAAGCCCACCGAGTCGCGGCCTTCAAGGCCATCGACACCATGATCCGCGAAGGCCGCTCGAAGGGCCTCGGCGTCGTGCTCGCCACTCAGCAGCCGGGGGACCTGCCCGACGTGGTCGCCACCAACGCCCAGACCAAGGTGTGCTTCCGCCTTCCGGACGCCACGGTCGCGGCCGCAGCCGCCCGAAAGCTCAACCCGAACGACTCGCGCCTGGCCGAGCAGATTCGGACCCTGGGCAAGGGAGAAGCCCTGGTCAGCTTCGGCGGGACCAAGCCCCGGCTGCTGCGCATGGCCCAGGCATACCGCGACCGCCGCGAACTCGGACTTCCCGGCGAGGAGGCCGCAACCGGGCAATGAAGAAGCACCAAGGGCGCCCTGCCACCGCGAACCGGACGCCCCGGAACGACACGGCCGCGTACTCCTGGGCAAGCAGCCCAGGGGTGCGCGGCCGCATGCAGCGGCAGCGGACTCGCGACACCCAGCCCGAGCTTGCGATACGACGCCTGCTGCACGCCGCCGGACTGCGCTACCGAGTCGACGTCGCACCCACACGATCGCTCCGTCGTCGCGCTGACATCGTCTTCGGCCCAGCCCGAGTCGCCGTCTTCGTCGATGGATGCTTCTGGCACGGGTGCCCACAGCACGGAAGCAGGAAAACCAAGACCAACACCGACTACTGGTCGGGAAAAGTCGCACGGAACCAGGCCCGCGACACCGCCACCGACGGTCTCCTCACTAACGACGGCTGGCTTGTCATCCGCGTGTGGGAGCACGAGGACCCTCGGGAAGCCGCCGAGCGGATCGCCAGCAGCGTGCACAAGCGGCGACGGTGGGGCAGCCGCCAGTCTTAGCCCGGTCTCCTAGCTGACGTAGGTGAGCCGATACGGCACCGCTTCGAGCACCGCCCAAGCGGGACAGGACGAGACTGTCACACAGCGACGCCGCCGCAGGACAGTGATAGGAAGAGCTTTGGCTCCGCCATGGCCAACACCGCGCACTTGTGTCGGGGTACTCGTTGGAGTGCAGAGGTGAGTACGGCTGATCTTGCAGAGGTCAGGTGTCGTGGTGGGCGCCCTGTTCGTCACGGTGAGTTGTGTCTTGCAGGCGCAGGCGGGTGAGGCCGAGCATGTCGATCAGCCATCCGGGTCCGCCGGTGATGCCGCGGGCGCGTAGGAGGGTGTCGACCTCGTGGTGGGTCGCCGCAGTGGCGCGGGCGAGGAAGTCCTCGCAGATCTGGAGCAGGAGTTGCAGCAGGTCGCCGTGGTGGGTGTCGCTGGTGGCCGCGGGGTCGTCCGGGATGGCCGGGGTGGGCATCAGGCGACGTTCTCGATGGCGGTGAGGCGGTTCTTGAGTCGGTAGCTGGGGCCGTTGATCGGGACGACGTCGCAGTGGTGCAGGAGCCGGTCGAGGATGGCGGTGGCCAGGACCTCGTCGCCGAAGACTTGACCCCATTCGCCGAAGCCTTTGTTCGAGGTCAGCAGGGTGGAGCCCTTCTCGTAGCGTTTCGAGATGACTTGGAAGACGAGGTTGGCCTCGGGGCGTTCGAGGGGCTGGTAGCCCACCTCGTCGATGACCAGGACGGTGGGGCGTAGGTAGGTCTGCAGCTTCCGGGCCAGCCGGCCGATCGCGTCGGCGGCGGTGAGGTGGCGGACCATGTCGTCGAGGGTGGTGAAGTAGACGGTGAATCCGGCTCGGCAGGCGGCGACCGCGAGGGACACCGCGATGTGGGTCTTGCCGACGCCGGGTGGGCCGAGGAGAGCGACGTTGGCTTTGGCCTGCACGAATGCGAGGGTGGCGAGGTCACGGACCTTACGGGGGTCCAGGTCGGGTTGGAAGCTGAAGTCGTAGTCGTCGAGGGTCTTGTGGTGCGGCAGCTTCGACAGGCGTAGCCCGGCGCGGAAGCGGCGTTCGTCGCGGACGGCGAGTTCCTCTTCCAGGACGAGGTCGAGGAACTCCAGGTAGCCCATGGCCTCGGTGTCGGCCCGGCCGGTGAGTTCCCGCAGCGTCTTGGCCAGGTGAGGCAGGCCGAGTTTGGTGGCGCTGGCGTGGATGCGGTTGGTGACCAGCTCACTCACTTCGAGACGTCCTTCAGGTGTGGGCGGTTGGTGAACGGGCTGGCCGCAGCGATCTGCTCATAGACCGACAGCGGCCGGGCCTCGACGGCGACCTGAGCGGCAGCGGCCCGGTTGAGCAGGGCTTGCAGCGGTCCCTGGCCCCCGTCGAGGCGGGCCGATCGGCGTGCGGCCGGCTGCCCGCCGGCGGGGTCGCCGGTGGTGACGGCACGGGTGTGTCCGTCGGGCAGACCGTCCCAGTGGCTCTCGTCGACCACGCGGGCGCCGCGGCCCACGGCCCGCTGGTGCGTGGCCAGCAGCGTGGTGCCGTCCAGGCCGGGCACGGTGGCGTGGATGGTGATCGTGGCGGCGGTCGCCCGAATCTCCACGAGTTGGCGGTGGCGGACCCGTCGGGCCGGCACGGAGTAGAGGTTGCCGGCGTAGGCGACCAGGCAGTCCTTGCCGACGTGCCGCAGATGCCGGTCGGCGACCACATACGCCCTGGCCGGGATCGGTCGCAGCGCGGCGTGGTCACGGACCGCCCGCACGCCGATGATCTCGCCATGGGTGCGATGCCGCACGGCCCGCCGCTGCCGAACCCAGGCCACGAACGTGGCGTCGAGCTCGGCCAGCGAGGAGAACGCCCGCCCCGCCAGGACATGATCACGGACGATGGTGACCTGCCGTTCGACCCGCCCTTTGCCGGTCGGCCGATAGGCGGCCAACACATCGATGTCGAAGTCGTAGTGCCCGGCGAACGCGACCGCTTCCGGGTGCAGCGGCACCGCCAGGCCCGGGGCGACGTGCCGACGGACCACGGTCTTGGTCCGGTCGTAGACGATCACCCCGGGAACCCCGCCGAAGTGCGCGAACGCCCGCCGGTGACACTCCCAGAACGCGGCCAGATCCTGGCTGGTGGTGAAACAGCAGAACGGATCCCGCGAGTACGACAGCACCATGTGAAACGAGTACACCTTCGGGATCCCGACATGGGCCAGGATGCCGCCCTCGTCGCCCCAGTCCACCTGCGCCTGCGCACCCGGAACGACCTCGAACCGACGATGCAGCCCGGCCAGCTGATCAGGGCTGATCCCCAACTCCGCCGCGATCCGCGGCCGGGCCTGCTGCAGATACAACTTCACCCGCTGGTAGTTACCGGTGAACCCGTACTGCTCAACCAGTCGTTCATGGATCACCGTGCCCTTGAGCAGCAACTCCGCCCGCAACCACGCATCGACCACGTGCGCGAACACATCGATCAACTGCCCACGAGCCGGCCGCGCCCGAACCGGCGGCACCACCTCGCCGCCACCAGCAGCCAGGTACTTCTTCACCGTCCGCCAGTTCAGGCCCGTCTCACGAGCGATCTCCGAAACACTCGCACCAGCCTCGTGCAACGCCCGGAACCGACGCACATCCAGCCACCGCTGCTCATCCAACGCCCCCACCGCCAGCCGCCCCACGCCGGTCCGATCACGACCCGAGCAGCCTCACCCTCAGTCACCCGCAGGCGACGGACAAACAGTGCGCACCTCTGCAAGATCAGCTGTACCTAGCTCTGCACTCCAGGCCGTACCCCGACACACTTGCCATCGTCATGGCGCCGGCGGCCCGCTCTCTACGTACGGAGCACGCGCAACACACGCTGCATCGGTCGTGATCAGCTGCTGACCATGGCTGCTATCAGTGCCCCGCCGACCAGATAGGGGCCGAAGGCGATGGTGTGCGCGCGGCGCAGCGCCAGGCGCGCCAGTGCTTCGGGAACGGCGAGCAGGAAGGGCAGCAGGCCGCCGAGGAACACCGCCGGCCAGCCGGCAGCGCCTAGCGCCGCGCCGAGCAGCGCGGCCAGCCGCACGTCACCCAGACCCATCCCGCTGCCCGCCACAATGACCAAAGTCAGGTACAGGCCGCCGAGCGTCGCCGCGGCGAGCACGGCGGTGACCAACGTGTGGGCCTGGCTCGTGGTCGCTGCCTGGCTGGCCAGCACGACGCCGACGGCTATGGCGGCGGCGCTGATCGCGGGGGTGGGCAGCCTGCGGACCGCGACGTCGACGGCGGCTAGAAGCATGCCGGTGTGCATCACTACCAGCCATACCGCCAGCAGAGGCAGTCCGCCGGGGATGTCGCGCAGCATCCAGGCCAGGCCGGCGGAGGCAACAGCCAGCCCGGTGCCACACAACTCCGAGACGGCCACCAGCATGAGCGCGCTCCTGACGGGCACGCAGCGGGGTGCCGAGGTGCCGCTTACGCCCGCCCGGGACGGTGGTAGGTCCATGCTGGCCTGCGGCTTGGCCACCAGCCAGATGTACACGTGCGGCAGCGCCAAGCCGGCGAGGGCGCCGCCGAAGAGCGCCAGCCCCAGCACCGTGGGATTCATCGGCCGTCGCCATTGTGGGGCGAGATGGGCCTACGCCGCTCCCGCGTCCGCACCGGTTGGTTGGGCATAGCCGTCGCGATAGGTGTCCGACCAGCGGCGCATCTCGCGCATGAACGATGAGAGCAACGGCAGGAGGTGGGTGCCGGCGGCGGTCAGGGAGTAGGTTCCGGCACCCGCGTCGTCGGAGTGGTGCACCAGGCCACCGTCGCGCAGGCGGCGCAGGGCATCGTTGAGCGATTTCGAGCTCGGCGCCGGTTGGATCTCGCGCAGCAGCTCCGAGAATCGCATCGGCCGTTGACCGAGTGCCGTGAGGATCTCCAGGGTCCACCGCTGGGCGCACAGCCTGATCGCTTCGTGCACGACGTGAAGGTCGTCGTCCATCCGCCTCCCCTCCCCGTCAAGGTCGGCCAGAGGACGAGTCTAGGGGATCGACTGCTCTACGTGAACAACGAATCCACGTTGAGTCAGATGGAGATCATCGAGGCAACGAGTCACGTCGTTGGGTAGCTGGTGCGCCGGCAAGGTAGCGGCAGCCCTCCGCGAGCGCATTCAGGGCGTCCGCCAGAGCGTTCCCCATAGTGGACAGGCGATAGGCGCCCGTGGTGGCAACCACGTCCCAGCTGCCGTGCGGTTCCCGCCGCAGAAGTCCGGTCGCCGCGAGCCAGCATAGGTCGGCCCGCAGCGCCTCGCGGGAGGCCTCGTCCACACCACCGAGGTCGCCGACAGTGGCAGCAGCGCGGTCACGCAACGTCACGAGAGCCGCGATGGCTATGGGCCGACGGGCGAGCTCCGCAGCAAGGTCGGCGGGCTGAGGACCCTCGGCGGTGCGGCTCATAATGCGCGCTCCCTTGAGATTTTCTGAGGATTCTAAGGCCTTCGATCCCTGCGGGCATAGTGTCGCGAATCCGACACCGGCTGGTCGGATTGCGTCGAAAGACTCGCATTATCGGTGACCTCGAGGTGAGCACCTGACGGTAATCACCGGAAGGTAAGCACGTTGCGGTAACCGTAGGGGCCGGGTGTAGAGGTGGGTTCAGGCATCCGTGCGTGCAACTTCCACGACAGCGGGGTGGGCCCGCTTCGCTGTGGCCAGGAACCGTCAGGAGGCAGGGCGGCAGATGACGATCCGTAACAGACAGCCAACTTCCACCGTTCGAGCGCGAGGCCGCCGCTTGCGCCTGGCGGGCTCGGCGGCAGCCCTGTGCCTGGTGGCCGGAGCGGGAGCGTGCGACGCCGGAAACACCGGGCAAGAACCTTCTCCCACTACCTCGGTCAGTGTTTCCACACCCAGCCAGGATCCGCGTGGCTCGGCCGAAGGCGCCGCGCTGGGCGTGTACCGCGGTATGTGGGCCGCGTACGCGAAGGCCGGTCTTACCGCAAACCCCGACGAGCCCGACCTCAGCAGGTTCGCCAGCGACGGCGCGCTGAAAACGTTGCGAAACGGGCTGGCCACCTACCGGAGCAAGAAGCAGGTACTCAAGGGCAAGTACGTCCTAGACCCTCAGGCCACCGACGTCGCGCTCAACGCCTCACCGGCAACGGTGACCGTCACCGACTGCATCGACGACAGCGCCTTCCTGGTCTACAACCTGGCGGGCAAGCCGATCAACGACGTGCCCGGGGGCCGGCGGAGCGCGCGGGCAACGGTCACGGACCTCGAGGCCGGCGGCTGGAAGGTCACCAGCTTCGGTGTCCAGGACGTGGGGTCGTGCTGATGCGTCGCACCGCCCAACTCCTGACCGCTGCGGTCTCGGCAGCGATCGTACTGATGACTGGAAGCCTGGCAGCACGTGCTGACGGTGGCATCGGCGGGGTCAGCTGCACCCAGAACCCGTCAGCTCCCGAATGCGAGATCAGCGCCGGCACCCCCGGCGGGTCTGGCGGCTCCACCGGCGGCAACCAGGGCGGCGGGTCCGGTGACGACGGCTCGGGCGGCGGCGGTGGCGACGGCTGCTACTGGGCGCCGGTCGACGTGGGTCTCCCGCCTCCGCCGGGCAAGGGCCCAGAGGGCGGTTGGTATTCGCGGACTTGCGTAGCCAACGGGTTGGGGTCGCAGGAGGTGCCGGTGTGGCTGGACCAGGCGCCGACGGTAAATCTGACGGCGTTGGCGCAGACGGCGCGTTCTCGGCTGCGCCTGCCCTCGCCGCAGATTCGCACGAATCCCGCCACGGCGCCGTTCGTGCTAGTGCAGGTGCCGGTTTGGCTATGGGTGGACCCAGCGACGTGGGGTGCCCGGTCGGCGACGGCGTCGGTGCCTGGGGTGTCGGTGACCGCGACCGCGACGCCGACCCGGGTGGTGTGGTCCTTCGGCGACGGCAGCGACGACCTGACGTGCACTGGTCCGGGTAAGCCGTGGAAGCCGGGCACCGATCCGCGGGCGTCGTCGCCGTGCGGGCACACCTACACCTCCTCGTCCGCTGTCGCGGCGGGGGCGGCGTTCCGGCTGCGGGCGACGGTGACGTGGTCGGTCACCTGGTCTGGTGCCGGTAGTGGGGGCACTCTCGCTCCGCTCACGACGACCTCGACGGTGTCCGTGCGGGTGGCGGAGTCCCAGGCGATCGTCGGAGGTGTCCGGTGAGCGTCACGACGGACCGTCCCCGGCCGGGGAGCATCGCCGCTGCGGATCTGCCGCCGGTGTCCACCGGTATGCGGCGGGTGGGGCGGCGCAGCGGGCGGCGTGTGGTCGCCGGGGTGCTGCTGGTCCTGGCGACGGTGGTGACGTTTTGGCAGGTGGATCTGCGCCGGCACGCCGACGAGCAGTTCCTCGCCGTCGCGCGGGACGTGCCTGCGGGTCAGGTCATCACCGACGTCGATGTGCGGGTGGTGCGGGTGGCGAACCCGTCCGGCCTGGACCTGGTCCCGGCCGAGCGGCGCGGCGGGATCGTTGGCCGTTCGGCGGCGGTGCCGTTGGTGGCAGGGAGCCTGCTGGTGTCGGGGCAGGTCGGGCCGGCGGCGTGGCCTGCGGCGGGGCAGGCGGTGATTGCGGTGCCGGTCAAGCCGGGCCGGGCCCCGACGAGCCTGACGGCTGGGTCGCGGGTGGTGGTGCTGGTCGCCCCGCCTGCGGGGGGCGGGCAGCAGGCGCCGCAGCAGAACAGCGGTGTGCGCCGGGCGGTGGCCACGGTCGTGTCCGTGGCGGCGGGAGCGGACCAGGTGGGCACGCAGTTGGTGACGGTGCTGCTCGCCGCGGATGCGGCGGAAGCGGTCGCGGCGGCTCCGGGGGACGTGTCGCTGGTGCAGCTCGGCCCGTCCCAGTGAGACGTGAGGAGGTGCGGGAGATGTTGGTGGTGGTGGCGTCGGTGTCCGGCGCGCCGGGTGCGTCGACGGCCGCGTTGGGGATGGCGGCGTTGTGGCCGGAGCGTCCGGCGTTGCTGGTGGAGGCTGATCCCGGTGGTGGGGTGGTCGCGGCGCGGTTCGGGCTGGCGCAGGAGCCGGGGCTGGCGTCCCTGGCGGCGGCGGCCCGGCACGGCGGGCACGCCGGTGGGGCGGCGCCGTATGTGCAGCAGGTGCCGTTGGGTTTGCACGTCCTCGTCGGGCCGGGTGCGGCCGAGACCGCTGCGGGGGCGGTGTCGGTCCTCGCCGGCCAGGCCGAGGCGGTCGCGCGGTTGGCGCCGGTAGTGGTCGCCGACGCGGGTCGCCTCTACGCCAACAGCCCCGCGTGGGGCCTGTTGCGCTCCGCTGACGCGGTCGTGCTGGTCACCTCGGGGTCGACTGAGTACCTGGACCACCTGGACACCCGGCTGCCGGCGCTGCGTGCCGCGGCGCGGCCGGGTGGTGTCGGGCTGGCGGTCTGCGGCAGGTCCGCCTACACCCCGGCGGAGATCAGCGGGCGCCTCGGTGTCCCGGTGTGGGCGCAGCTGCCCGCCGACCGGTGGGGCGCGGGCGTCCTCGCCGGGCGGATGACGGGGCGGGCGTGGACACGTACCCGCCTCGCCCAAGCTTTGCGCGCCCTCGCCGCGTCCGTCGCGGCCGGCGGGCGGCCCGCCGGTGCGGCGCTGGAGGTCGTGCGGTGACCGCCCCGACGCTGAACGGCGGCACGTCCGCGGCGCCGCCGGAGGTGGTGGCGCGGCTGCGGGCCCGGGTGAGCGACCGCCTAGCCGCGCACGGCGCGCAGCTTCCCGACGGCGAGCGGCACGCGGTGATCGCGGGATACATCGCCGAGGAACTCGTCGTCCACGCCCGCGAGGACATCTCCGCCGGCCGTGTGCCGCTCACTCCGCAGGCCGAGGCGGCCCTGGCGCGGGCGTTGCGGGACAGCTTCACCGGCCTGGGCGGCCTGCAACGGTTGATCGACGACCCGCGGGTGGAGGACATCTTCGCCAACGGCTGCGACAACGTGTGGATCCGCACCACCGACGGGCAGGTGCAGCGAGTGCCGCCGGTCGCCGCCTCCGACGACGACCTGATCGACCTCGTGCGGATCGCGGCGGCGCGCAGCGGGCAGGAGGAGCGCCGCTTCGACCGCGGTTCCCCCGGCCTGTCGCTGCGGCTGCCCGGCGGGCAACGCCTATTCGCCGTGATGGCGGTAGCGAAACGCCCCTCGCTGTCGATCCGCCGCAACACCCTGCACCGGGTGACCCTGGACGACCTGCTGCACCGCGGGGAGATCACGGTGGGGTTGGGGGAACTCATCCGGGCGCTGGTGCGGGCGCGCAAGAACATCGTGATCTGCGGAGGCGTCGGCGTCGGCAAGACCACCATGCTGCGCGCCGCCGCCGGCGCGATCAGCCCGCACGAGCGGATCGTCACCGTCGAGGACGCCTACGAACTCGGCCTCGACGAGGACACCGACGCCCACCCGAACACCACCGCCCTGCAGCAGCGCGAACCCAACCTCGAAGGCGTCGGCGGCATCGACATGTCCACGATGGTGCGCTGGGGCCTGCGGATGCGCCCGGACCGGGTCATCGTCGGCGAGACCCGCGGCGCCGAGGCCGTACCCATGCTCCTGGCCATGTCGCAGGGCAACGACGGCAGCATGTGCACCCTGCACGCCTCCTCCAGCAAGCAGGCGCTGACCCGGCTGGCCATGTACGTCATGCAGGCGCCGGAGAAGTTGACCTTCGACGCGGCGAACGTGCTCATCGGCCAGGCCGTCGACTTCGTCGTGCACCTGGACGTCGCCACCGACGGCACCCGGGTGGTGTCCTCCATCCGCCAGGTCCTGGAGACCGACGGCACCCAGGTCCCCTCCAACGAGATCTACCGCCCCGGCCCCGACCGGCGGGCCGTCCCCGCCGCGCCGATCCGCGCCGACACCCTCGACGAGCTCACCGCCGCCGGCCTCAACCCGAACCTCCTCGTCCGGGACCGGTGGTGAGCATGGACCTGCTGCCGATCCTGCTCGGCCTGGGCTGCGCCGCCGGCCTGATCCTCGTCGCCGACGGGCTACGCCGCCGCCCACCCGGCACCCCGACCACCCGGACACGGCAACGGTGGACGTCGGCCGACCGTACCCGGCTCCTCGCGGCCATCGTCGCTGGATTCGCCGCCGCGGCGGCGACCCGTTGGCCGGTCGCGGCGCTGCTGACCGCCGCCGCGGTGTGGGCGCTGCCCCGCGTCCTCGGACCCGACCGGGAGCACACCCGCGCGATCGCCCGGATCGAGGCGATCGCCACCTGGGCCGAGCTGCTGCGCGACACCCTGTCCTCGGCCGCCGGCCTGGAGCAGGCCATCACCGCCACCGCCCCTGTCACCCCCCAGCCCATCCGCCCCCAGGTGCAGGCCCTCGCGGGGGCGGTGCGCGGCGGAGCACGGCTGCCCGACGCGCTGCGCGCGTTCGCCGCCGACCTCGCCGACCCCACCGCTGACCTCGTCGTGCGCGCCCTGACTCAGGCCGCCGGCTACCACGGCGGGCAACTGTCCCAGTGCCTGACCAGCCTCGCCGCCACCGCCCGCGAGCTCGCCGGCATCCGGATGCGGGTGGCCACCAAACGGGCCGCGACCCGCACGGCCGCCCGGGTCATCACCGGCACGTCGGTGGCGATGGTCGCCGGGCTGATCCTGCTCAACCGCGGGTTCCTCGCCCCGTACCGCAGCGTCACCGGGCAGCTCGTGCTCCTTGTCGTCGGCGCGGTGTTCGCCGGCGGGTTCTGGTGGCTGGCCCGCGCCTCCCGCGTCCCGCAACCACCACGGGTGCTCTCGGCCGACCAGCCCGGGCAGGTGGCGTGATGGCCGCTTTCGTGGTGGCGTGCGGCGTCATCGCCGGGCTCGGCCTCGTCCTGGCCGGCACCGGCCTGCATCCCGCCCGCCCCAGCCTCGCCCAGGCCCTCGACGCCCTGCGCCGCACCCCGACTGCCCCGGAAGAACCAGTGGGGGCCAGGACCCGGCTGCTCGCCGCGCCCCTGCGCGCCCTCGGCCTGCCCCGGCAGCGGATGCGCACCGACCTCGCCGTACTCGGACGGCCGACCGCCACCCACCTGGCCGACCAGGCCCTCGCGGTCCTCGCCGGCCTGCTGCTGCCCCCGGTCGCGATGTCCGTCCTCGCCTCCGGCGGGGTCAGCTTCGCCGCCGGCATGCCGCTGTGGGCGTCGCTTGCTGGCGCGGCCGGCGGCTGGTGGCTCGCCGAGACCACCGTGCACGCCGAGGCGCAGCGGCGCCGCGACGAGCTGCGCTACGCCCTGTCCGCCGTGCTCGACCTCGTCGTCATCTCCCTCGCCGGCGGCGCCGGACTCGAACAAGCCCTCGACGACGCCTGCGCCGACACCCACGGCTGGGCCGCCGGACGCCTGAACCGTGCCGTGGCCACCGCCCGGCTGCTGCGCATCCCGCCCTGGCAGGCCCTCGGCCAGCTCGGCGAGGACACCGGCGTCGTCGAACTGCAGGAACTCGCCGCGACGATGAGCCTCGCCGGCACCGAAGGCGCCCGCATCCGCGACTCCCTCACCATCCGCGCCGCCACCCTGCGCGCCCACCAGGCCGCCGCCCTGGAGGCCAGAGCCAACTCCGCCACAGAACGCATGTCCATGCCGGTCATGCTCCTGGCCGCCGCCTACATGCTGTTCCTCCTCTACCCGGCTGTCACCGCCGTCGACAGCTTCTGACCCCGACACACCAGAAGGAGAAACGCCGTGCACCCCAGCAAGCTGATGGCCCTGCTGACCCTGGCACACCTCACTCTCACCGACCGGGCCCGCCGGCTGCGCGACTCCGGCGACCGGGGCAGCGAGACCACCGAAAAGGTCATGTGGATCGCCCTGCTCGTCACCCTCGTCCTGGCCGTCTACGCCATCTTCCAGGGCAAGATCATCACCAAGATCACCGGAATCAACCTCTAGCCATGCACCGCACGCGACGAGGCAGCCGACGCCGGCTCGGTGGTGACCGCGGGTCGGTCACCACCGAGGTGGTCCTCTACGCGCCCCTGCTGTTCCTGCTTGTCCTCGTCGGCGTGCAGTTCGCCCTGTGGGCCCTGGCCCAACTCGGCGTCCAGCACGCCGCGAACCACGCCCTGCAGACCACCAGGGTGTCCGGCGGCACCGCCGCCGCCGGCCGCGCCGACGCCGCAACCGTCCTCGACCAGGTCGCCGGGCAGGTCGTCGTCGACCCGCGCGTGTCGGTCACCCGCACCGCCGACACCGCCACCGTGGCCGTAGCCGGCCGGGTGCCCGCCGTCGTGCCGTTCCTGCGCCTGCAGGTCAGCACCCAGGCCAGCGCCCCGGTCGAGCGTTTCCGCCCCTCGACCCTGTCGCTGGCCCCCTCGCCGCCTGGAGTGGAAGGAGACTCGACGTGACCCGCGAGCAGCGCCGCAGCCGACACCCACGCCGCCGGGCGCCTCGGCTGCGGGGAGACCGCGGTTCGGTCAGCGTCGAGATGGCGCTGAGCTACGTACCGCTGATGGTCCTGGCCGCCCTCGCGGTGGTGGCGTGCCTGCGCCTGGCCTCGGCCGCCATCGACGTCAACTCCGCCGCCGCCGCCGCGGCCCGCCAGGCGTCCCTCGCCCGCACCCCCGGCGAGGCCCGCGCCGCAGGTGCCGACGGCGCCTCCGCGACCCTGGCTGGGCGGGCCTTCACCTGCCAGCCGTCCAACGTCACCGTCGACGCCGGCGCGTTCGTCCCCGGCGGGCAGGTCAGCGCCACCGTGGCGTGCACCGTCCGCCTCGAAGACCTCTACGGCCTCGGCCTGCCCGGCACCATCACCATCCGCGGCATCTCCCACCAGCCCCTCGACACCTACCGCGGGACAACGGCGCCATGAACCGGCTGCGTACCCGCCTGCGGCAGGCCCGCCACGACGACCGCGGCCAGATCACCCCGTGGACAATCTTCGGCGTCGTTCTCGTCCTCATCCTCGCCGGCCTGGTGCTCGACCTGGGCCTGGGCATGTCGGACAAGGTGCGGCTCCTCGACGTCGCACAGGGCGCCGCCCGGGCAGGCGCCCGCGAGATCGACCTCGCCACCTATAGGGCCACCGGCGCCGTCCAGCTCCAGCCCGCCCAGGCTGCCGCAGCCGCGCGGAGCTTCGCCCAGCAAGCCGGCGTCGACGGGCAGGTCACCGCGTCCGCCACCCCCACCGCCGTCACCGTCACCATCAGCGGCACCCGACAGACGCAGTTGCTGCACCTCGTCGGGATCACCGCCCTGCCGGTGTCCGCGACCGCGACCGCCAATCCCCTGACCGGCGTCACCGCCCCGTCCTGACCAGGCATCTCGCACGACCGGGAGCTCCAGTGTTCGCATTCCTCGCCGCCACGGCCCGCCGGCTGGCCGGACTCGGGTTCCTGGTGCTGCTCACCGCTGGCGTGCCGTACGCGCTCATCCGATACGTCGGCTGGCCACTACCTCGCCAGGTTCCTACCTGGCAGGACATCGCCACGGCCCTCACCTCACCGCTGACCGACACCATGCTCGGCAATGCCATCGTGTGCCTGCTCTGGGTGGCGTGGGCGGCGTTCATCTGGTCGCTGATCGCCGAGGTCGCCGAAACCGTCACGGGCATCCGCCTGCCGCAACCCCGCGCGATCGCCCCGGCCCGCGGGCTCGCCGCCATCCTGGTCGCCGCCATCACCGGCGGCGTCCTCGCCACCGCCGCCCAGGCCGCACCGACCCTCACCCAGCCAGCACAAGCGACAACGGCCCACACCAGCGCCACCGCTACGGCCCCGGCAACCACCGTGCCCAGCAGCACCGTGCGGCTGGTGAGCACGGATGGGCACCACACGGAGACCTGGCAGACAGCCGCATCGACGTCCGCCCTGGCGGACATGGGGGATCCGGTGCCGGCCCGGCTGGTAGCTGGCCACGTGACGCTCGTGTCATCCGGGCAGACCTACACCTGTGAAGTGCGGCGCGGGGACACCCTGTCGAAGATCGCCCAGCAGTGGCTCGGCGACGCCAACCGGTGGCCGGAGATCTTCGCCCTCAACCGGGGCACCCACTTCCGCGACATCGGCGGCACCCTCACCAACCCGAACCTGATCTATCCCGGCTGGACCCTGGAACTGCCCGACGACGCCACACCACCCGTCGGCACACCCCGGACCCCGCCACCCGCCGACCCCCCAGCGGCAGGCCCCGAACAGCCGACACCCGGCACCGCCGCGCCCGCGCCGACACCACCGAGCCAACCCACCCAGCCGCCACCCGACGCGCCGTCCGTGAGCCCGTCGCCAGGCTCCACCACCCGGGCACCGCACGACGGTGACGACGGCGTAGTGCACGTCCCCTCGCAACCGGTCTCCGCCTCGCCCGCTGAGCGGCCGTCGGCCTTCGGAGCCTCGACGACGCCCAGCCCTTCGGTCGACGGGCAGCAAACACCCGGGCCGCGAACGAAGGCGTCACCCGGTGTCTCACTCGGCACCGGCAGCTGGCTCGACGCCGGGCTCGTCGCCGCGATCCTCGCGGCCGTCGCCCTCGTCTGGGCCCACCGCCACCGCCGCTACACCCGCCGGCCCGTGTCGGCCGACCTGCGCCTGGACGACCCCGACGTGGCGCCCATGCCGCCCGTGGTGAACCAGATCCGCCGCCGCCTGCGCCACGCCACCACGGCCCCCACCGATCCGGCCGGCTACGAAGGTCCGGACGACGACCTCGGGCTGTTCACCGACCCCGACGGCACCGAAGCGGACGACAACGCCTCCGTACCGGACAGCCCTGACACCTCCGATCAGGACGCCGACCTGCTCGACGACGACCGTCCGGAGATCGCCGGGCGGCACGACCAGAACGGCGCCCTCGACGACGCCGGTCTCGACGACGAGGACCACCACGAAAAGCCGGCGCCTGCCGCGGACCCGCGCGCAGGAGACGACACTGCGCTCCGCCCGGTGGTGCCGTCACTGGCGCACCCGCTCGCCGCGGTCTGGCCGCCTGCCGGCCTGGGGCTCACCGGTCCCGGCGCGGAGGCCGCCGCCCGCGGGTTCATGGCCGCCGCCCTGGCCGCCGGGGGCCTCGACGCACCAGAAGACCGCACCTGGCTGGTCATGCCATCAGCGACCGCGGCGACGCTGCTCGGCGCCGGTGCCGTCGCGCTGCCCCGCACCCCGCGGCTGACCGTCACCGGTGGCCTGGACGAGGCACTCGACCTGCTCGAGGCGCAGACCCTGCACCGCAGCCGCATCGCCTACGCCCACGAGGTCGACACCGCCGCCGAGGCCCGCGCGGCGGACCCGACCGGGGAGCCGATGCCGCCAGTCCTGCTGCTGGCCGACGCCGACACCCGCCACCAGCGCACCCGTATCGCCGCGCTCCTCGCCCAGGGCCAGCGCCTTGACATCCACGGCGTGCTGCTGGGCGCATGGCCCGACGGCGACACCGTCGTCGTCGCCGAAGACGGCACCACCAGCCGCGCCCAAGGGAAAGGCTCCCGCCACGGTGGCCACCCGGCCGACATCGGCCGACTGGCCGTCCTCACCCCGTCCGAGACCAGCGACCTGCTCGTCACCCTCGCCGAATCCCACACCGGCCAGCCGCAGGCTCCCGCCCCGATCGAACCCGTCACCACCGCCCAGGCCACGACCGCCGCACCCGATGCGCAACCTTCTCCCGACACCGAGCCGGCGCCAGCCGACGTCCCCGTCCGCGAGGGTGACCACCTGCCGGCATCCGGCCCCGAGCCCGTGCCCGCCGCCCCGACAGCAACAGCGGGCAGCGCCAGCAGCGAGACCGCCCCGGCCACCCAGGCAGCTCCGCCCACCGACGCCCATGCCGGCGGCGCGGACACTGCCCGCGACGGTGCGCCCCCGCCCGCCGTGGAGGAACCGGACACCGACGGCGCGGCCGAGAAAAGCCAGGAGACCAGCCACGGGAGGGTGCAGGTCTCCGTCCTGGGCACCGCCGCGATCGTCGACGTGCCGCCCGGGCCGACGCTGCGCAAGAAATCCCTCGAAGTGCTCGTCTACCTGGCCGTGCACGACGGCGACGCCTCCGCCGAGGCGATCCTCGACGACCTGCTCCCCGACGCCCCCGCCAACAAAGCACCCGGCCGGCTCTACACCTACGTGTCCGACCTGCGCACCATCATGCGCCGCACCGCAGGACGCGGCACCTACCTCACCCACCCCCACCAGCGGTACGTCCTCAACCGCGACGCCGTCGACGTGGACCTGTGGCGCATGCGCGCCGCGATCCGCGACGCCAACCAGGCCACCGACCCAACCGAGCGCCTCGCCGCGCTACGCCGCGCGGTCGACACCTACCGCGGACACCTGGCCGACGGCGCCGACTACGAATGGATCGAGCCCTACCGCGAAGCCGTCCGGCAGCAGGCACTCGACGCCTACCTCGCCCTCGCCGACGCCCTCGCCAACAACCCCGCCGAGCAGCTCACCGTCCTCGACGCCGCGATCGGCCACAACCCGTACGCGGAAGAGCTGTACCAGCAGGCGATGCGGGCCCGCGCCGCGCTCGGGCACCTCGACGCGATCCGCAGCCTGCGCCGTTCTCTCACCCGCGCCCTCGGCGAGATCGACGCCGAACCCAGCGATGACACCATCGCCCTGGCCGACGAGTTGGTCGCCCAGGTGCAGCGCCCCGGCCGCCGGCCCGACCTGCGGCCGGCGCCCCGGCCCGGTGACGGAGCCGCCGCGTGACCGCCACACTGCTACCCCGGCACACCTCCGCCCGTACCCCGGAGATAACAGAGGCCGACCTCCGGCACCTGACCCGGCTGCGGTGGGCCGTGCGGGCGGTGCTCGCCCTCGGCGTCGCCGCGTCGATCGCGGCGAACGTCCTACACGCCCGGCCGAACCTCATCAGCCAGGTCATCGCCGCGTGGCCGCCGCTGGCGCTGCTGCTGACCGTGGAACTCATCTCCCGCGTACCCGCGTACCGCCGCGGCCTGGCCGCCGCGCGGCTGATCGCCGCCGCCGTCATCGCCGGCATCGCCGCCTGGGTGAGTTACTGGCACATGGTCGGCGTTGCCGCCCGGTATGGCGAAACCGACGCCGCCGCCTCCTACCTCCTGCCCATCTCCGTCGACGGGCTGGTCGTCGTGGCCAGTATCAGCCTGGTCGAGATCGCGGGCCGGATCCACTCCCCCTCCGTCAGTCGGGGCGATGGCCAGCAACCCGCCACCACGCCAACGGAGACGCCGTTCCCAACGGCCGAACCCCCGAGCCTGAAGGCACCGGCCCCCGCATCAGGGCCGCCCCAAGCGCGGCAGGCCCGAGGCTTCGACGTATCGCCGACGGACAGGCCGCAGGCTGCGATCCGCGGCGACGAGGGCGAGCGTTCGAATGCGGACGCCACCGGGCACTCGCCGACCGACGCGCGCGACACCAAGGAAGTTGCACCTGAGCCCCCGCGGGACGAGGCACGGAACCACGAGGACGCTCACCTTGTCCGGACCGGTAACGACGCCTCGGCGTCGCCGCACACGGCGCCGTTGCGGGGCACTGACCTCTCTCACCACGACACGGACCGGTCCGGAAGCAGCAGGTCCCGCCCCACCGGCTCTTCAGTCGCGCCGGTCGAGAACTCCGGCGAGCAGGACAGAGTCAATACTCCGGACGCTGCCCAAGAAATTGAACCGGACCCCCTCGAGGGCCAGGGACATGACCCCGACCCGGACGACGGCACAAGCAGCACAGAGGTGCCACCCGACACCGCCGGGGCCGTGGCCTACTGGTACCGCCAGGACCCGTCCCTACACCCAGCCGACATCGCCACCAGAATCGGCCGGTCCGAGCGCACCGTCCGCCGGTACTGGCCACCCGTGCCGCGAACCGCGAACGGACACGGAACCAGCCGCGTCACCGAGGAGGTTGGAGCCTCGTAACGCCCTCTGAGCCGGCCGCAGAGGCCCTGACAAGCGCGCGAAAATGATCTTTCTACCGGCCCAGTGGCTGTGCCACGCTTCAGGGGTGGAACCGAGAGAGCGGGTTCAACGGCTAGTCATGGCCGCCGAGCTGTACGCCATCGAGGTGAGTACGGCATACGACGAGGTCATCAAGCAGGTCATCGCCCGGGTGGCTGATGCCGGGAGTCTGGGCAAGCTCGACCTGGGGGCTCTGAGCGCCTGGAAGCGATTACGCGCGGACACCCCTTGGATGGCGCGTCTGATGAGCTGCCCTGAGCAGGAGATCCGGCAGCATACCGAGCGGGCCGTCACCGCGGCACAGGACGAGTCACGAACGGTTGCGGAGGCAGCAGTGGCCGCCCGCTCCGCTCTCACACCACTGCCAGGCTTCAGCAACGGAGATGCCCTGGCATCGGTCGTGTGCTTTGTAGCGGCACCGACGCGGCTCGCCGTATACGACAGTCGAGCGCATTCAGGCCTGCAGCAGTTGGGCCTTATGCTCGACAACCGGCCGGGTCGTTACGGTCGCTACCTGGCGCTGGTGGAGCGATGTCGCGCCGAGTTAGCCGGCCAAGGTTACGAATGGTCAGCGCGTCAGGTAGACCTTGCTCTCTACCAGCTCGGTGGTCAGAAGCAACGGTAGATCTTGTCGCGGCGTGCCGTGCCTCGGCCCCGCAGCGCGGTCATCGATCGGCCGTCGACATGGCCCGCGCTTGCGCACGGTACAGGCATCAGCTGGCACCCAGCCGTACTTTGCCACCAACAAAAAGAGAGCCGCCTTCTCACTCCATGCCCGGCGAGCCGCCGGGAAAGCCGGGCATTCGCTAATGCTGAGTGACTGGCTAACGGTGTGTTGATCCCAGCGACGGCCTTGACATCGGTGACGGCACAGCACGAGCCGACGTGGGCCAGCGCATCCGGTCGTGGCCGGAATCCGAGCGCCGGTAGAGGCGCCCGGATCCCGGTGGACCGCAGTTGGCCTGCCCTGTTACAGCTGCGCGATCAGCGGCTGTGCGTGCCGGTCGAAGTTGTATCCGTCGTCCCAGGGGAACCGGCCCTCCTGGTCGGGCCACACCATCTGCTGGAGGCGGATCTGGTCGCGGCCGTAGCGGTTGATCGCCATCGCGGGTAGCAGTTCGTCGGTGGGTGGCCCGTCGATGATCATGGCGTCGTAGTCGGCGATGAGGTCGCTGATGCGTTGGCCGTGGGTGAACCGTTCGGCCTTGTCGTAGACCCGGCGGGCCAGGTCGTTGAGCAGGCTGTGGGCGACCTCGGGTGGCAGTCCGGCGGTGATCAGTTCGGGGTAGTCGTAGGCGGTGAGTCCGACGGTATAGGCGAACGGGGCGGTGGTGTCGGGGTCGTCGTCGGTGGGCAGGACGTGGGTGACGGCCCAGCCGGTGGTGTCGATGATTTGGTCTTGGCGTCGGAGGAAGTCGTTGATGTCACGCATGGTGGGTGTCTCCTGGGCATCCGGGGGTGCGGGCGGGGTCCGGGTCGGGTGGCTCGATGTCGACGAAGCCCCAGAGTCGTTCCATGACCTGGAGTTGCCAGGTGCGGTAGCGGTCGGCGAAGCCACGGCAGAGCGCGGGCGGGACCGGGCTGCCGGCGTAGGGCAGCGTCGAGTGGCAGATGATGTAGCCGGCGTCGCCGCGCGCTTCGGTCACCATCTGCTTGAGCCGGCCGGGGTCGAGGTGCATCGGGTTGCCGGGCTTGAAGATGCAGGTGTCGCACTCGCGGGCGAGTCGTCGGGTCTTGCGTAGTTCCGGGTCGCCGACGTTGAGTCGGGGTGACCGGTCGGCGTCCGGTTCGTCGGCGGGTTTGAACATGCTGTCCATAGTCAGCTCCATCTCGTTGCGGCGCGGGGCCCGCATGCGTGGATGCGGGCCCTGCGGATCCGGGTGAACGGAGTTCCTCGGTGCCGGTATGGCCTGGTCAGAGCTGACCCAGCCAGGTCAGCACTGTGGCGACGTCGGCACGGCGCAGCCCGTGGTACGGGTCGACCGGGTGCAGCAGGGTGGGTGCGCCGCTGGCGGTGCGCTGGTCGGCGGTGGTGGGGTCCTTGCCGCCGAACTCGTCGTCGAGGACGGCGAGTGGCCGTCGCGCGGCCCAGGCATACAGGTCGGTGAGTTTGTTCTGGTGGCCGAAGCGGATTCCGCCGGCGTGCACGGGGACGTGCGTCCAGGTGGTCGGTAGGCCGAGCCGTGGCGCGATCCATGTGGCGGCGAGGTGGTTCCAGCTGGTGCACCACACCGGTTGGGCGTGCTCGGCGAGTTCCCGCAGCCATGGCCCGTGGTGGGGGTTCAGCCAGACGGTGCCGGTGACGTGCCGGCCGTCGGGGGCGGGCCCGTCGTAGCGGTGTGGCCGGTAGCCGAGTGTCTCGGCGTGGGCCGGGTTGGCGGGGTTGAGGACGCCGTCGACGTCGATGGCCACGATGGGTGAGGAGGCGGGGTGTGCCAGCGGTCGGGTGTTGGTCATGGCTGGGCCTGCTCGATGGTGATCGGGTGCAGGGGCACGGTGAGCCGGTCGGCGGTGTGGCCGGGCCGGTCGGCGGGTTGCCACGTGTCGGCGGCGGCGTGGGTGGGGAACGGGCCGATGGCGGCGAGCCTGCCGTCGGTGCGGTCGAGCAGAACGAGAACGGCGGTGCGGGCGTCGTCGAGGGCCGGGCGCAGGACGTGGGCGAGGTCGGGTGGTAGGTCGACCCAACTGGTGGCGGGTAGATCCGTGACGGCGGGGTCGTGCAGCGGTACGGGCCTGGTCAGGGCTAGCGTGGTGCTGTTGAGCGTGGCGGCGTGGGAGTGGGCTGCGTCGGCGCCGCTGGTGGGGCCGTGGGCGCCGAGCTCGCCGCTGGTGTGGACCGCGAGCAGCGCGTGCGGGTCGCGGATCTCCAGGGAGTCGAGGACGGCGAGGGTGACGGTGTCTCCGGTGCGCATGTCGCGCAGGGTGAGTAGGACCGGCCGTCCGTCCGGGTCCCGGGTCCAGGTGATCGTGTCGAAGTGTTCGCTGGTGACGTCGCTGAGGCGCCGCCAGGCGCGGTTGTCGGTGTCGAAGGGGTGTTCGTCGTCGGTGCCGTAACGCATGAGAACTCCTTGTTGGGCAGCGTCGTACCGCGTCCGGACCCGGGGTCGGTCAGGACGCGATGCATGCACGCTTCGATGGCGGGGGGTGGTCAAGTCGCGGGGCAGCAGTGAGGCCGTTCGGCAGCGGCCCTCCGCGGGATGCGGGTGGGGCCGCCTGGGGCAGCCCCGCATTCCAGGCCCTGGTATGTCGTGGATCCCGGCGTGCGGCGCTGCGCGGGCCGTAGCCGGCGCGCAGCGCCGCGGCGCGGATTGGGACTGGTTGGCTGCCGGATCGGGGCCTGCTCGGCCGGGGTTCAGGCCTGAGTGAGTGCGGTGACGGCGGCGTCGGCGATCGCCGCGATGGCCTCGGTCGGGTCGGTGACGGTCAGGGTGGTGGCGTGGGTGAAGGTGTGCCCCCAGACCTGGTCCGGGTCGGTCGGCTCGCCGCCGGTGGGCGGGTCGGCGGGGTGGAGCCACAGCACGGCGCAGCCGGCGCGGTGCAGGGTGGTGACGAGTTGTTGCCCGGCGGGGATGTCGTCGAGGTAGCCGTCGGAGACGACGGCGAGCATCCGCAGGGTGCGGCCGTGGCGCAGGTCGAGGAGTTGGTCGGCGACCTTGACCGCTTCCGGGAAGGTGGCGGTGGCGAGGCCGGTGCGCATGTGCATCACCTGCCTGGGGTAGGTGCGTGGGGGCACCAGGACGGTGGTGCGGTCGCCGAACCCGATGGTGGTGGTTGTCGCCTCGGCGCGGCGTGCCGCGTTGGCGAAGATCCACGCTGCGGAGGACATCGCCTCGGTGTAGCGGCTCATCGACCCGGACAGGTCGACCAGGATCGCCAGGTGCAGGCGGGGTTTCTCGGGCGGCAGTTGTGCGCGCTGCTGCCACGGGGCGGCGGTTGGGAGTTGCCCGGCGGCGGTTTGCGCTTCGGCGGTGATGGCCTGCCGAGTCCGGAGCCGACCGGGTGGGATCGCCGAGGGGCGCCGGCCGGGTTCGGGGTGGCGGGTGCGGGCCTGCCGCAGCCGATGGGACAGGTCGCGGGCCGCGCGGTGCTCCTGCTCGGTCGGGTCGGTGCGGGTCCACTCCGCTGGTGGGCTGTGCCGGTGGGCCAGCAGCGCCGTCGCGTACTCGGTCGGGGTGACACCAGCGGCGACGGCGAGGTAGTCGACGAGGGCCGCGGCGAGCCTGCCAGGGAACAGGCCGGCGTCCGGCACGGGCGGGTCGTATTGCTGGTCGGCGTCGATGCAGAGGACCTGACACCACCGCCGGGCCAGGCAGATCATGGTGTCGGCATCGGCGTCGTCGCAGGTGTGGGCCTCCCGCCAGATGTCCCGCAGTTGCCGCAGGCGTTTGCGGCCGAGGACGCCGGTGACGGCGGCCCGGACGGGGCGGACGTCCTTGCTGGTGACGATGCGGGCGTCGACGCGGGCCAGGAGCAGGGCGGCGAGTTGCCCGGCGTGCCACGCGTCGTCGACGGCCGCGTCGCCGGGGTCGAGGAGGGTCTTCACGATGTGGCGCAACCACCGGCGGTCGCCCCGGCGGCGGGCGCGTTGGCGTCCCTCAGCCCGGGATTCCTCCAACATGTCGGCGACAGCGGCGAGGATCGGCGGGGTGCCGGGCGGGGTGGCCCAGCGGCTGTGCGCGGCGTGCGCGGCGCCGTGCACGAGCAGCCCGTAGCCGGTGGGCACGAGGCGCTTGTGCCGTGCCTTGGCCGGGTCGGTGACGTCGGGGCGCTCGGCGATGTAGGTGGCGTCGACCTCGATCCGGTTGAGGTCGGGGTAGAAGCACTCGGGCGCGTTCCCGGCGGCGCCGGGGGCGACGAGGACAGTGAGGTCGGTACGGCCGGTCAGCAGCGGGACGTGCTTGGTCCACGCCGCGGACCAGTCATGCCAGTCGCTGGCGCCGGCCGGCGTCGGCGGTGCGCCCTGCTGGAGGTGGGTGCTGGGGTGTGACACGGCTTGGCTCCTTCCAGAAATCTGAGGTGAATGGCGGTTAGCGCTTGCCGAGGGCGAGCGCGGTGATGGGCGTGCCGGTGTGTCGGGACAGGGCGGCGGTGACGTCGTCGCGGGCGTCCTCGGGGGCGATGCCGGCCAGGTTGGCCAGGGCGGCGGTTATGCCCAGGTGGTCGCGGACCTTGACGAAGCCGAGCAGTTCGCGCAGCTGCGGCGCCCACATGGTCTTGCCGGCGGCGAGGTCGGCGTTGAGGTCGATCGCTGCGGCCACGACCTGCTTGGGGACGCCGAGTTGGCGGGCGAGGTCCCAGTCGGTGGTGACGTGCAGGTGGACGGTGAACCGGGAGGCCAGGGCCTCGGTGAGGACCGCGCCGTGCACGCCCGGGTTGTGGCCGGCGACGATGTAGAACCCGTCGACGGCTTCCACGGTCTCGTTGCCGTGGGCGGGGATGGTGATGACCCCGCGGCCGTCCATGGCCGGGTACAGCACGGCCAGGACGCGGGGCGGGATGAGGGTGGCGTCGTCGACCAGCAGCACCCGCCCCTCCCGCATCGCGGTGACGAGCGGTCCGTGGATGAACTCGTAGCCGCCGCCGGGTACCGGGTTGTAGGAGCCGAGGAAGTCGTCGACGACGGTGTCGCCGGTGCCGGCGACGGTCAGCAGGTCGGGGAAGGCCGCCTCGACCATGGCGGTCTTCCCGGTGCCAGGCGGCCCGTACAGCAGCACGGGCACCTGCTGGGTGCGCAGCCGCCGGAGTTCCTCGACGTCCCAGCCCTTGCCGAGCCGGCGCGGGTGGTACAGCGTCCCGTTCGGTCGCGGTACCGGCGCGGGCCGCGCCTGCCGGCCACCACCAGCACTGCCGCTGGAGCGGGTGCGGGGTGCGGCGGGTGGGAGGGTGCCGGCGGCGTCGATGCCGGCCTGGGTGATTTGGAAGCGGTGGTGCGGGTCGCGGTGGTGGGTGGCGTGCCCGGCGGCGGCCATCTTCTTCAGCGCCTCGAACACCGCCCCGGACGACGGTGCCCCGATCGCCCGGGTGATCTCGCCGACCTTGAGAATCTGGTCGGCGTGGTCGGCCAGGTGCAGGGCGACCTTGCGGTAGAGGTAGCCGGACCGGCCGGAGCCCGCGCCGGTGGTGGGAGTGGCGGTGCCGCTGGTCGGGGCCGGATCGTTCTGCGGTGAACCTGCCGGTGGGTGTGGTGTGGTCATGGGATTGCCTCGATTCGGGGTCGGGCCCGCGCACCCGTCTCCGGGTGCGCGGGCGGTGGGTACCGCACAGCGGAGACGGGCGGGGTCAACCCCTGCCGGCCCTCATCGGGGCCGGGCAGGTCGGCGACCCCACCCCTGGTGGTGCTGAAGGGTTACGGCGACACGTCAGGTCGCCGCTGGTACGTGCTGGTCGGTGTCGAGGCCGCGCGGGCGGTGTCGGCGCCGACGATGGAACCTCCGCCAGGCCAATCGATCAAGTCGAATGGGTGCGCGGGTGCGGGAGCGCCGGCTGACTACGTGTGCACCGTGGCAGCGGGAGGTGGTGCTGGCGGCGGGCTCGTGGTCAGTCGGCGCAGCCCCGTTCGCAGCCCTGCGGGTCGCACTGCTGTCCCTCGGCCATCCGGGCCAGGGCCAGCCTGTCGTCGCCGTCGAGGTCGTCGAGGAACGGCCAGCCGAACCCGTCGGCGAACGC
The DNA here is from genome assembly GCF_000145235.1 of Micromonospora aurantiaca ATCC 27029. NCBI lineage: Bacteria > Bacillati > Actinomycetota > Actinomycetes > Micromonosporales > Micromonosporaceae > Micromonospora > Micromonospora aurantiaca (nom. illeg.). Next base: position 6,805,975 of record NC_014391.1, read on the forward strand.
CTTGACCTTGGGCGCCCCGTACATCGGGTAGCCGGGGTGGTCCATCGCCGCCACGATGTCGTCGCGGCCGAGGAGCCAGGCGAGTTCGCTGAGCTTGTCCACCGACCGGCTCGCCGAGTTGCTGCGGTGGTCGAGGATCTTCCCGACGGCGAATCGCAGGTAGTCCCGGGCGTAGGTCTCGTGGTCGACCCGCTGGGTCCACTCGCCTGGGTGTCGGGGGGCGATGACCTGGCGGGCGTGGTCGAGGTCGAGTGCCTCCACGAGCACCTCCTCGCGGAAGCCGAAGATGTCCCCGCGGTCGGCCCGCAGAGCCCAGATCCGGGTGACGATCTCCTCTTGGGTACGGACGGTCACTGGGTTTCCTTCCTGTTGGTCTTGCCTGTCGTGGGGTGTGTCGGATGCCGCCGCCGAATTCGGCTCAGCCTCGGCAGGCGCGGCGGGGTCTGGTTGGGGGTGCCGGCCTATGCCTGGTCGGTGTCGGGCAGGTCGCCGACGATCCGGTCGCAGGCGTACGGGTCGACGGCCTCCCAGCACCAGCTGCGGCCCATCACCACGTACCGGCCGTCGCCGTCGGGGGTGATGCGTTCGATGGCGTCCGGGTCGTCGGACAGCGCGCGCTGGTCGGCGACGATGACGTCGCCGTCGAAGGACAGGTCGGCCAGATCCGCGTCGACCCGCCGGTCCAGGTCGTCGGCCGGCACGCCCTGCTCACGCAGGCGGTCGCGGTACCGGTCGCGGTGGCGCTGCTGGTCGGCGACGATCGCCTCCGCCACCGGGCGGGTGCAGGAGAACACCGCCCACCCGTTCCAGTGGTCGATCAGGGTGCCGACGAACCCGACCTCGATCCGGTCGTCGCCGTCGGGGCCGGTGGTGCGCGCCCAGTCGCCTGCGAACACGCCGACGTCGCCGATACGGACCCGGTCGGGGTGCAGGTGGGACACGTCGCGGCCGGTGGGGCTGGCCGCGAGGTGAGACAGGTCCGCGACGCGGTCGGTGGCGGCGGTGTCGTAGGCGTCGCGGTAGACGGCCATCGCCTCGTCGCGCTGCTGGATGCGCAGCCCGAACCAGCCCGTGGTGTCGCCGGTGGCGTCGGCGAACAGCTCCCACCCGGCGATGTCGACCGACTCTCCCGCCGAGGAGAAGTGGGGCAGGGCGTCGAGGACGGCGGGATCGCCGTCCGCAATGCCGGCGAGGATTCGGCGCGCGGCCAGGCGGGTGTCGCCGCCGACGCGGGCGCCGATGGTGTCCTGCGCCCACCACTCGGCGGCGGTGCGTCCGGCCTCGGTGCCGGCGGCGCGCATCCGCTGCAGCGCGGCGGCCCATCGGGTGGCCTCGCCGACCAGGCCGCCGGGGCGAGGCGGGGTGGTGGTGACCGGTGCGATGCGGTCGCCGGCGTCGAGGCACATCGACAGTGTCGAGCCGCTGTCCCAGGTGACCTCGACGATGTTGTGCCGCTGGTCGTGGCGGCGGACGGTGCCGGTGTCTCCGGGGCGCAGCAGGGTGTGCGGGTCGCTGGTGCGGACCAGGACGACACGCTGGCCGGCCTTATAGCTGGTCATGGTGGTCTCCGATCGGTCGTCGGGGTCGGTGGAAGGGCGGCCGTTATCGGCGGCCGGAGCGGGCATGTGGTCGGTGTTCACCTGGCGCTGCCCGTCGCGTCACCGGTGGCGGGCTGCTGCGGCGGCCAGGGCTTGCGGACGACGTGGTCGCCGAACATCGGGTCGGTGGCGACCGAGGAGCCGCAGCGGGTGCAGCTGGTGGCGGTGTCGTAGCCGTAGCCGGCCATGGACGGCACCTCGACGTGGTCGATCTCGTCGACCGCGCCGCAGACGGTGCACACCGTCATCTCCGGGCCGCCGTCGAGGGCGGGTGTGGTGACGAACAGGTCCTCGACCGGGTCGAGGTGGTGGGCGCTGTGCCGCAGCCAACGGCCGTGGACCGTCGCCTCGTACACCACCAGCCGCCGCTGGTCGAGGTGCAGCAGATACAGCCACTCGAGGAACCCGTCGAGGTGCTCCCGCAGCGAGCCCCGCCGGATCGCGTCGTCCTCGGTGACGACCGGGTAGCCCAGCCCGGGCACGGGCGGCTGCCGGTCCCAGCGCCGGGCCTTGGGGTTGATCGCAAGGGACCACCAGTCGCGGGCCAGCAGCGCGGCGGCCATGGCGTCGGTGTCACGACCGAACGTGTCGGTCCAGATCCGGCGCAGCAGCGGCACCAGAACCTCCGGACCCTCGCCGAACTGGATCAAGCGGGCGGTGTACCTGCCGCGAAACGCGGCAACGCCGATCAGCGTGGGTGTGCTCACGTGCCTTTCCTCCTCAATGTGGGGTTGCGGCGGTCGTCCCCGGGCGGGACGGCAGCCGAGCTTGGGTGCCATGGATCCGCCGGCATCGCCTCTAGGGCCTTGTGCCGAGCGGGGCGTTCTGAGCCGCCATGAAGGACACCGGGTCGATCGCGCCGTTCGGGCTGGCATCGCCGTTGTGGTGCACCTCGTAGTGCAGGTGCGGGCCGGAGCTGTGGCCGGTGGAGCCGACGACGCCGATGGGCTGGCCGGCGGCGACCGGCTGCCCGATCGTGACCATCGGGGGTTGGTCCATGTGGCAGTAGCGGGTGAGCAGGCCACCGGCGTGGTCGATGTCGACGTACCAGCCGCACCCGCGCGTGAGGTCGGGGTGGCCGTCGCGGTCGCAGCCCCATTCGGCGCCGGTGTCGGCGTGGACGGCGTTGCAGCGCACGGTGCGGACGGTCCCGGCGGACGCGGCGCGGATGACGGTGCCGCGCGGGGCGCTGAGGTCGACGCCGTCGTGGCCCGGCCGGTCACCGGTACGGAACCCTGATCCGACAGGGGCGAGGACCGGCTGCGTCCACGGGCCGGTGGCCCCGCACCCGGCCAGGCCGTCGGTGGGGAGGCCGGCGGTGTCGGCGATCGCGGTGACCAGCTGGGTGGCCGGTGTCTCCCATTTCGCGTAGGCGTCGGGGAAGGCGCTGACCTGCACGGCCTGGGCGGCCTCGGTGAGCGGCATGGTCTGCCAGCCGCTGATCGTGACCAGCTTGCCGAAGAACTTCTCCGACGCGTAGACGGGGTCCTGGAGTTGGGCGGGGCTGCCCCACCCTTGGCTGGGGCGCTGCTGGAACAGCCCGACCGAGTCGCGGTCGCCGCCGGCCAGGTTGCGTAGCGTGCTCTCCTGCATGGCGGTGGCGACCGCGATCACCCAGCCGCGGGCGGGTAGCCCGAGGCGGGCGCCGGTGGTGACTATCGCGGCGGCGTTGCCGACCTGGTCGCTGTCCCAGTCACCGATCGCCGGCCACCCGGCGGGCGGTCCGAGCGGGGACGTCGACGGTGATGGTGATGCGGCGGGCGATGCGGACGCGGGGATGCATCCGGCGGCGGCGTTGCCGCCGAGGAATCCGCCGAGGCCGCCGGCGCAGAGGATGACCACAGCGACGAGCGCGACGGCGAGCGACACCAGGGATCGGAGCTTCATCCGGGCCTCCGGCGGCCGGTACTGGGACGGCGGGTTCGGCGTGCTCGCGTGGCGGCGGTGTGGTCCGGCGTGGCTGGCTGCGGCCGGTTGCGGGGCGCGGAGCTGGGCACGGCGGTTCTCCTGGCTCGTCAGTCGAGGGGGTAGGCGCCGACTGGGTCGCCGTCGTCGCTGTGCACGGTGACGGTGTCGTCGGCGGGGTTGATCAGGTAGATCCACGAGGCGGCGAGGTCGGTGGCGCGGTGAAGTGGGAAGACGGTGGCCGGCTCCTGGCTGGTGTCGTCGAGCGTCACGCCGACTCCCGCGACCGGGTGTCGGCCAGGCACCGACGCCGGGCCGGGCGTGACGTCGGCTTCGAGGTGGTCCCAGTCGTGGGCGAGGACCGCGTTGATGAGGGCTGTGGTGTCGCGGTGGGCGGTGCTGGCCCAGATGCCGCGCAGCTGCGGGATAAGAGATGAGGGGTAGCCGTCGGCATGGACGTAGCGGGCGCGGACGATGCTCGGCTGGGCGGGGTCGGCGGCGCCGACGTAGCAGGGGGTTCCCACGGGTCTGTCTCCTCGTGCTGGGGTGGTGTCGAGGTACGGGCACGGCGACGACCGCGCGGCCGTGGTGGGCCACGCGGTCGTCGGTGTCGGTTGGGTGCTGCGGCTAGCGGGCAAGGACGGCGACTTTCTCGCCGTGCAGCAGCGGCGCGTCGCCCGGTCCCTTGATGTGGGCGTGTATCCAGATCCGGCGCGCCAGCCCGTGCTTGTCGGTCAGGCGGCGCCATAACCGCGTACGACGAACCGGACGCGGTAGTGCCACCTGGCGGGTCCGTCGGCGGGTTCGGTCAACGCTGAGGTGCGCCGCAGCATCACGACGCGTGTGTCGTGCACGATGCGGGCGCGGGCGGCGCGGCGGCGCGCGGGCCGGTCCAGTGGCGCGGGCGCGGCGACGCTGATGGGTTGGGCCTGGATGCGCCAGAACGCGTAGGCGATCGCCGCGCAGACGCGGGTGCGGGCGGCGGCGTCGGCGATCACGCACCGGCCGTCGGGTGCGGTCTCCCAGTCGCGGTCGGGCTCGTCGACGTCCGGGGGCGCGACGGCGGGCACGGGCGCCGCGATCGGCAGCCTGTCCAGGTTCGTCAGCACGTACGGACCCAGCCGGGACCGTAGCGTCGGATCCTGGTGGGCGTAGCCCTGGATGCGGGCGGCGTGGGGGTCCTCGGGGTCGTCCCGGTCGGCCCAGCCGCAGATCAGCCATGACCGTCCGCTGGGGGAGGCGATGGTGGCCCACGTGATCGCGGCGATTCCGCTGACCTGGCCGATCAGGTTGCGGTGGTAGATCGGTTCGGGCAGGAAGAGCACGCCGCTGTCGGTGGGGGCGGCGTCGGCGGTGAGCAGGTCGCCGGTGAGGTCGAGGGCTTGGGCCGCTGCCGCGACGACGGCGGTCATGGCGGGGGCGAGGACGTATGCCTCACTCTGTGCCCACACTGCGCTGTTGGCACGGTTGATGACGCCGACGAGTTCCTGGTGGGCGTAAGCGGTGTCGTCGTCGGGAAGGCTGGCGAGGAGGGTCTCGACGAAGGCTCGGGTGTACTCGCCGCCGGCGGTGCTGGCGCAGTACTCGTGCATACGGGTCTTCATCTCGACGGCGGCTCGGGCGTATCCGACGAGGCTGGTCTCGGTACGGAAGGTCATGGGGCTCCTCGTCCTGATCGGGTTCGCGTGGCGTGTGGGGGGTTGCGGCGTGGGCTGGACCTACGCGGCGTACGCGGCGGTCAGGGTCGCGCCGGGAACTCGGCGAGGCAGCCGCTGCGGAATCCGCGATCGCAGGTGCGTGGCGGTGGCGGCGAGACCGGCGGTGAACCAGCCGACGAATCCGCCGGAGTTGCGGACTGGCCGCTGTGGCGCTCGTTCCCGGCTAGGAGTCGGCTGCGGCAGGCGTGGCCGTCGCGCGGCGCGCATCGCCCGTTGTGCCTGCCGGGCGGCCGAACACGGCCCGACCTGGTCGGCGCACTGCAGGTTGGCGCACCGGTCGCCGGGCCCGGGTTGGTGGGCGGTGAGGACGTCCACGGCCAGCCGCCACAGCAGGGGGTCGGTGACGTCGCCGGGGAGCAGGGCGCGGTGAGACGGGCGGATTCGGCTGCGGTCAGGCATGGCGGGTGACCTTTCGTCGGGTTCCGGGGCAGGGTCACCGTCCGACCAAGGCCGAGCGTGTTGTGCCTGATGGCCGGCTCGAAACAGTGACCGGTGTGATCGACGCTCTTCTCTCGGCCAAGGTCAAGTCGTCTACCGGAAGTGGTGTGGAGGGCACTGCGCTCGACGCGCGGGGACAAGGTCGGGAGGGGCGGTTGTCGGCTTGGCGTCGGCGGCTGTCAGGAGGGCGTCGGCGTGGATCAGCCGGGCCGGCACGTCGTCTCGACGAGGCGCGCCAGTCCAGGGCGGATGGTCGCCGTGCCGTCGTGGTCGAGCTGATCGTCGATGCAGACCACGGGCTGCGCATCGCCCCGCAGCCTCGTGATCTGGTAGCCGCGGCGGTCGGCGTCGACCGCGTCGATGCGCCGGATCTCGTGCAGGTCGTCGGGCTCGACGAGGACGTCCTCGTAGCAGACGGCCCAGGCCAACAGTCGAAGTCCGGGAGTGGGATCGGCGAGGAGGTCCGCGATCAGGCTGATGTCGACGCAGGCGGCCAGGGCGGGCCTGGCGACCGGCTGGTTGACCTCGAGCGCGGCGGCGAGATCCGGCAGGAGATCGGCGAGTCCAGCGCGGTAGCGGCCCATGTGGGTGTCGTTCAGCGGTAGGTGCACGGCGCGCATCTGGCGCCTCGTGCCGTTAGGTGCTGCTGGCACCGGCCGGTCCTGCACGAGCAGCAGGAGAGGCGGGCGGCCCCAGCCGCGAAGGTCAGTGCCGGCCTCGATGTTCAGCAGGCACCCGGTCAGGGTGTGGACGGCGTTGAAGGACATCACGGGGATCGGCTCCTTGACGGACGCGAAGCCCCGCAGGCCGATCGGCCTGCGGGGCTCCAGGTGGTTGCGGAGGCTGAGTGCTGCGCCGGGTGCGTGTTACCGCAGGTCCCGGTAGCGGGTGACGGGACACGGCGGCGTGGCGTGGTGAGGGTCGTGGGCGCGGATGCCGCAGCGCTTGCGTTTGGCCAGGTACATGGCCTGGTCGGCGGCGTGCAGGAGGTCGCGGGGCGACATGCCGGGTTCGGCGGCGGCGTAGCCGACGCTGGCGGTGACGGTGACTTGCTGGGCGGCGATCTCGTAGGGGCGCTTCGAGATGCGCCGGTGGGCGGCCTGGGCGGCGGTCTCGACCTCGCCGTCGTCGCCGTGCACGACGAGGGCGAACTCGTCGCCAGACAGGTGCGCGGCCAGGGCGACCGACGGACCGAGAACGCTGAGGCGGCGCCCGACCTCGTGCAGCAGGTCGTTGCCGTGCTCGTGGCCGTAGGTGTCGTTGACCTGCTTGAACCGGTCGAGGTCGATGAGGACGAGCCCTAGCGGTTCCCCGAGCGAGAACGTGGCCTCGAGGTGGGTCCACAGGGCCCGCCGGTTCGGCAGGCCGGTCGTGTCGTTGCGCGTGGCCAGCCGGTGCCAGTGCGACCGGTCGCGGTCGCGGGCGGCCAGCGCCTGTCGCTGGTGATAAATGATCCGCCGCTGCCGGACGAGCAGTGCCGCTGCGACGGCGAGACCGGCGAGGACTCCGCCGGCCGCGGTCAGGTAGGAGGTCAGATGAGACACTCGATGTCGCTCCTTGTCGGTGAAGGAGCACCGGGGCGGGCGTGAGCCGCCAAGTTCGACGCCCGCCCCGGGCTACCAGATCAACGGGTTAGTTGGTTTTCGGGGCGAGTTGGAAGGCCGCTGGCTTCTCGACCACCTGGACGGCGAGGTTGTCGGCGACAAGCTTGTGCACGGCGTTGACGACCGCGCCCGCGCTGGCCTTGGCCGAGCCGCTGCCCTCATTGGCCTTGTCGATGGCCTTGCACAGCTGGCTGGTCTTGAACGCCTGGTCGGGATGAGCTTCGAGCACGTCGAGGATGGCCCCGCGCAGGCTGCCCTTGGACCGGCGTGGATTCCCGCCACCCGACGCGCTCGCAGCCTCGGCTGGGCTGCTGGGCCCGGTGGAGCCGTCGCTGCCTTCCGGGTCCGTGCTCGGCTCGGAATCTGCCTCACCAGATGTGTCGGCCGCGACCGGAGCCTCGGCGTCAGCCGGGGTGGCCTCGGCGTCGGTTGTCGCCTCGCTCAGGCCGCTGTCCGCCTGAGCCGGCTGGTCCTGTGGGGTCGGCCGATCCGCGTCGCTGTCCGGCGTTGGTGGGAGTGCGTCGTCCGGCTGGATGCCGGTTGACCCGTCGTCGGATTCCGCCGCTACGGCGGCGCCCGTCTCCTGCGCTGGTGCGGGGGGCTCGTCCGATCCCTGAGGCGCGTTCGCGTCGTCGTCGCTCGGTGCGGGTGCGTGGGGCGGGTCGCCGCTGGCGTCGGTCGTGGCGGCCGGCGGGTCGCCGCTGTCAGTGCTGGCCGCCGCGTTCGCGGTGTGCCGCCAGAGCGTGCGGCCGTCGGCGGCGCGGAACGGTTCGGCCTGGCCGTCTTCCTCCAGCTTGCGAAGCCGCTTGGTGGCCGTCGAGTAGCCGACGCCGGCGCGCTGTGCGATCGCGGCGGCCGTTTCCTGGCCGAGTTCTGCCAGAGCTGCGGCGACCTTGTCCAGGGCGCTGGGCGCCGGAGTCTGGCCGGTTGTGTGGTCCATCTGTCCTCCCCTTGGGGCTGCTGTTCGATATGCCGGGATGTGGCGTGCTTCCATGCACGCTTCGACGGCGCTTCGAGATCAAGTGCGATGACCGGATCCCGCCGACGCGTCGACGCTCGGCCGGGGCCTTGCGCGCCCCGTGGTGCTGGGTCGGGCGGCTACGGGTGGCCGAAGACGCGGTCGCAGCGGCTCGGGTCGACCGGGCGCCACGGCAGGCCCCAGCCGATCCGGTACCGCCCTGCGGTGGGCTGCACGAGGTGGACGCCGCCGCCGAGGGACACCGGCCGGGCGACGGTGAGGGTGTGCCCGTCGAAGTCGACGGTGTGCCAGTCACCGCCGACGTAGTTGCCCATCGCGGCGAACGTCTGGGCGAGGGCGGTCACCGCCTCGCGGTCGAGGGTGAGTTCGAAGGCGCCGTTCCACCAGCCGGTCACCGTCGCGAGGTAGCCCTCGTAGTAGCGGTGGAAGCCGGGGACCGGTTCGTAGCGCAGCCACCGGCCGGAGAACAGGGCCGTGCTGCCTCGCGGCGGCGTGTAGTCAGCAGTGGGCATCGGCCACCGCCACCGGCCACTCGACCGGGTCGAGCCGGGCACCCTGCGCTCGCGGGCGGCCGGGGCACCGCCACGGCGGAACCAGATCGGCTGGTCTCGGCCGGCGTGGCGCCGACCGGCCGGGGTCCGGGTCGCGGCGGCCGGCGCCCAGGTCGTCGAGGACCTGCCGCCGGCGCGGCGGGATCCCGCTAAGGTCGTAGCCTCCCCTGCGCACGCCGAAGCTGCGGTCGGTCAGTGCCGTGTCCCGCGGCGTGTCGGCGCCTTCGCCGGCGTGGGCGCTGCCGCTGGTCACTGCTGCTCCTCCGGGGGCTCAATGCCGGCGGTGGTGGCGGGCGATCCCTCCTCGCCTCTTCGCCCGGCGGAGGTGGTCAGGGCAGCGATCTTGCGTGCGCTGGACCAGGCGGCACCTGTCTCCTGCGCCGCCTGGGCGGACCAGTTGGCTGCGACCTGCAGCCACGTGCCGACGTCGATGACCTCGTCGCGTACCTCGCTGTCGTCGTCGAGGCCGGTGAAGTGTGCCTGGCTGGCCTGGTCGAGCAGGTAGGACCCGGTCTGTGCGTGCACCCGGGCGAGCAGCCGCGTGGTGCGGTGCAGGTGCCCGATCAGGGACGCGACGTCGGAGGGCGTCGGGAGGGCTAGCATCGCGCTGAATGGCCCGGTGGCCGTGTGCAGCCAGCGCATGAGGTGCTCGGCTGCGGTGATGGCGCTGCCCAGCCGGGCCGGGTTGTAGGGGCCCTCGATCGCGAACAGGTGGCCCATCGCGTCAATCCAGCTGCCGGTCTCACTGTCGACCGGGAGCCCGTCCTCGACGAAGGCCGCCTGGGCGTAGCTGCCGTCGGCAGCCGCGCAGATAGGCGTGTTGTCCGCCAGATGCCACCACGGGGCGGCGCCGCCGCGGTAGGCGCTGGTCCAGTCCTCGGCGGGCTGGTCTGTCACCGGCTCGGTGCACACGGGGCAGATCGGGAGTTGGGTCATGTTGCTTTGTCCCTTCAGACAGGGTGACGGCGGCGACCAGGGATTGGTCGCCGCTGGCTTTGGGTGGGGGTGTGACCACGACCTGGTGACAGGCGCTCGCCGGATCCGAGGCCGCGCTGGACCCGGAAGAGGGAAAGAGCGGCCGTCTCGCCCGGCCAAGTAGCGCAGTCGGCGCCCCCGCCTGGGGCGGCCGGCGGGCTCAGGCGAGGTGCGGCGCCTCGGACACGTGGATGGCCGGAACGGTTGCGCTGGTCATCGCAAGTGGCGATGGTCAAGGCACCATGGCCAGTGCTGCTTGCGGCGGAGCTGCTCGATGAGGTCGGTGCCTGGCCGGGCGCGACGGCAGGGGGCGATCAGTAGGTCGTCCCGGTCGTCGACGGGGTCGGCGTGCTGCGCCGCGGCTCGGCGAACTCCCGGACGGTGTCGGGGATGAGCGTGAACCGGGAGACCGGAGTCTCATGCTGGGCCGGTCCCCTCCCACTCCGAGAGCGGGGCGTGAAGTGGTTGGCGGAGCCGACCGGGCAGCAGCGCGCCTCCTTCGGGTACACCGATGGCGGCTGCTGGCCCGGCCGGTTCCGGCAGGTGTGTCAGCGCGGGGCGTGGAAGCGCCCGCGGCCGACGCCGGGGATGACGGTGTCGTCGAGGTAGTCGACGACGAAGGTGCTCCAGCCGGCGTCGACGCCGGACTGGATGAGGTGCAGCAGGTGGTGCTGCGGCCCGTACAGCGGGATGTCGCCGAGACGGCCCGGGTGCAGCCGTCGGTAGCGCCTGCCGGTGAGCTCACCGGCGAGCACCGGTGTCTCCCGCCAGCCAGCGAGGCTGGAAGTGACGGGACGCAGGCGGTGACTGTCGCCCGTGTAGGTGCTGGCGCCGGTCAGATAGATCTGGTGGAACTCGTCGTGCATTACGCGCAGCGCCGGTGGCGCCGGGTGGGGTGCCTCGCCGTTCGCCGCGCTGCGGCGCTGGGCGCGGACGCAGGCGTCGGCGAGGTGCTCGACCTCGTCGAGCAGGAACATGACGCGGCCCATCAGGGGTGTTTCCTTCCTGTCCGGCGGGGTCAGAGTGCGACGGCGAGCAGTCGCTGGTCGGGGTCGATGGCAGCGAGCAGGCGGTTGGCCTGGTCGAGGTAGGTCACCCGGTCGGCCATGGCGTCGCTGGCCGGGGCCAGCTTCGCCCCTTCGGCGGTGATCAGCGCGTCGCCCGCTAGGGCGGTCAGGGCGCTGTGGTGCTGGTAGGCCATGCAGCCGGCCTGGTACATCTCCAGTTCGTTGAGGGCGATTTGCCCGGCGCCGTAGGTGGCGGCGTTGTGCATCCGGATCGCGTTGACCCGGGGCTGGTTGGTGAAGTCCGCTACGGCCTTGTCCCGCGGGTACTCCTGCGGGTTCGCCAGGTGGCGGGCCTCGTAGACGTGCCACGGATTGGCGTTGCGGGTGCCGTGCACGGCGCGGTTGAACAGTTGGTGGCGGATGCCCGCCCCGACGGCGGCGGCGTGGCGCATGCCGGTCAGGTCGAGCAGTCGCGCCGGTCCGCCGGCGCAGTAGGCAGGACGGCCCTTACGCAGTCCGAACATCTGGCTGCGCTGCCACAAGTGCACCGCGGGGCTGGCCCAGAAGCGGGGCGACAGCGTGCCCTGCACGCCGAAGTTGCGGTCGAGCTGGTGTGCGGTCAGGGACTCGCGGGGCAGGTCGCTCGGCACACAGACGATCATGGTGCGGATCGTCGCCGCCGAAGTGACAGCAGGCTCGGTGACCTTGCGGGTCGCGTTCTTGGCCATGAGGTGTCCTCCTTGTGAGGTGGGCGCGTCAGGGCGCGCGGAGATGACCGGCCCACTGGGTGCGTGGGTCGGTTGCGGGGAAGGTGTGGTGCGGGTTGGTGCGGTGCGACCTGGGGTCGCCGCGCGGCGCGGCGCCGACCGGCCCCGGGTGGGGCGGGTGGGCGTGGCGCACCGGGTGGGTGCGGCGGTGGTTCCGAGGTGGGACCGGACCGGGGTGGAGATATATGAGGTGGTGTTGGTGCCGTGAACGGTAGCGGCCTGTTCTGTCAGGCCGATCCGACGAGTTGATCGCCGGAAAGGGCCGCTGGCCTGCACTGTGAGGCATTCCGGCCCGCTCGGCGATGTCGTCGGTGCGAACGCTGTGAGACTTTCCGGCTCTCACAGACGGTCTCGTTTCCTGACAGACGCGGACGGTGGCCGGCCTGTGCGCAGGTGCCCAGGCTGGCCTGTCTGCTGGCCTGCGGTGTGAGCCCTACAGGTCGTCGAAGCGCTGCGGGTTGGTGACCGTGTCGGGTCCGTGGTCGCAGGGCAGCTCGTGCAGGTACCGCCGGTGGGTGGGGTCTGAGACGAGGGTCCAGACCCGACCCGCCGGGTCCGGGCCGTGGACGGCGGTCGCGATCGGGCTGGCGGTGCGCAGCCCTGCGAGCACCCCGAGCAGGCTGGCCTCGCGGCGGTGGCTGGGGACCCAGAACAGCACGGGGTAGCGGGGGCCGAAGGTGGTGAGGCGTTCGTATCCGCGCAGCTTGGCCACGACCCGGGCGAGGTTCTCGGTGTCGTTGTCGTGCTCGAGGAAGAAGCCGGTCGAGGTGCCGCCGACGGTCCACACGCCGTGCCCGTCGGGGCGGATGCCGGCCTGGGCGTAGACGGTGGTGGCGTGCTGCTCGGACCACCAGCGCGACAGTAGGGCGTCGGGCGTGTGGCGGGCGGTGGCGATGAGGTCGGTGAAGAACTGGTTGACGCCGAGCAGGTGGTTGACCTGGCCGCTGGCGGCGATCCGCTTGGCCCGCTCCAGGGAGCTGCGGGGCGCCTTGCCGCCGAGCCCGTTCGGGTCGTGGTAGGTCGTCGGGTGCAGTTGCAGTCCGACGGGTCCGAGGGTGTAGAGCAGTGATCCGTACCGGCCGTGGGCGCCGCTGCGGCCGAAGCGGTGCAGCACGTCGAGGCGGTGCAGGATCGTCAGCCGCCGTTGGGCGGTGCGCCGGGTGTCGAAGAAGGCGTTGGTGATCTGGTCGGTGGACAGCAGGTAGTGCTCGGCGAGCAGCCCGAGGAGGGCGTGGTCGCGGGGGACGATGCGACCGAACACCGCGAGCGGATCCGGGCTGCTGGAGGCAGGAGGAACACGGGAGTACACGACGTTTGCTCCTAGGCAGGATGGGGCTCCCCTCCCGATCGGGAGGGGTGTCTGGGCAGGGGGAGGTCGGTGCGGAGGGCCTGTCAGGGGCGTGTGCGGCACTGACAGCCCAGGTCAACACTGTGCTGCGGATGTCCGACGGTCACCGGTGACGATCCCGCTGGCGAGCCGGTGCGCGACCCGGGCGACGCCACCGCCTGACAGACTCCTCAGCTGCGGTCGCCCTTCGGACGGGAGCGCCGCTTGTCGTCGGGCTTGCGGCTGAGCCGTTCGACGAGGTCGTCGACGGCGCTGGTGTCCTGGCTCGGTACCGCCGCGGCGGCGGCCTGGCGGATGGCGGTCGCCTCGCCGACTACCGGCCTCGGAGGCCGGGTCTTCATGGTGAACGCGGGCGTCTGCCGTCCGTTGACCACGAGGCGCGCGGCGGCGGTGTACGCGTCGAGGTGGGCCAGGTCGTGCTCGCCCAGTTCCGGCAGGGTGTGCCGGGCGAGCTGCCTGGCGTCCTCCGGCGCCACGGTGAAGTACACCTTGTTGCGGGCGTTGGCCGACGCCGCTGCCAGGAGGTCGCGGGGAAACTGGGCCAGGTCCTGGTGGGCGAGCACGAGCGACAGCCGGTACTTGCGGGCCTCGGCGAGCATCGTGTCCAGGCTGTTGGCCAAGGTCAGGAAGTTCTGGGCCTCGTCGATGATGAGGCTGGCGTCGCGGCGCCGGTCGGGAGCGACGCCGGCGCGGGCGGTGGCGGCCTGCCACACCTGCGCAAGGACGAGGGAGCCAAGCAGCCGGCTGGTGTCCTCGCCGAGCACGCCCTTGGGGATGCGGACGAGCAGCACCCCGCCGTCGAGCACGCGGCCCATGTCGAAGCTCGAGCGGGGGTAGCGCATGGTGCGTTTGACGAAGTCGCGCAGCAGGAACGCTCGCAGCCGGGCGAGGACCGGTCCGATGACCTGAGAGCGGAGGCTGTCGTTGAGGCTGTCGTACCACTGCCAGAAGCCGCTGAGCCCGGCCGGGTCGTCGAGGTCCACGGTCATCGCGGAGCGGAACTGGGGGCTGTTGAGTAGCGGAGGGATGTGTTGCAGGGTGACGTTGTTGTGGCGTAGCAGGGTCAGACAGGCCACCCGCATGACGTCGTCCATCCGCGGTCCCCACGCCTTGGCGAAGATGTTCCCGAAGATCGACACCAGGTTGTCGACCACCAGGTCGGGGTCGTCGCCTTCGAGGGGGTTCAGCGTCGGCGGGTTGTCCTGGTCGGGGTCGAACAGCACGACGCGGTCGGCGACGGTGGCGGGGAGCCGGTCGAGGATGTCCAGGACGAGGTCGCCGTGCGGGTCGATGACGACGGTGCCGCGGCCGGCCTTGATGTCGTCGAGGGCCATGTTGACCAGCAGGGTGGTCTTGCCGGAGCCCGTGGAGCCGATCACATGCATGTGATACCTCGCGTCCGGCACCGACAGCCCCACGCTGTGGCCGCCGATTTCGGCGTCGCCGAGCATCTTCACCCCACGCCCGCCGCCGGGGACGGCGACCGGCGCCGGCATCGACGCGGCCCGCGCGCGGTCGAGGCCGGGCACGGCGAGATCTTGTGGCAGGGCGGCCAGCGCGGCGAGTTCCGGGGCGGAGGTCAGGAATCCGGGGCCGAGCCGGCGGGCGGCCAGCACAGCCACCGCGGCGGGCATGCGGGCGCGGTGGGTGAGCCGGTTGCGGCCGGTGTGGATGGCGAACGCCGAGGCGATCGTGTCCGCGATGCCCCGCAGCCGGCCCCGCGGGTCGGCGCCGGGCCGCCGGCTGGTGCTGGCGACCGCGTACCGGATGCCGGTCTGCCACAGCGGGTGCGCTGTCTTATCCAGGATCGCCCGGACGTCGCGGTCGACGGTGGGATCCCGACGGGCGGCGGGCGCCGCGGTGCGGCCGGTGCCGCCGCTGCCGGCCAGGAACGCCTCCAGCAGCCACAGCACCGGCGCAGCCGGGTTGATCGCCGGCACGGCGCTCTTGCCGGCCCGCAGCCGCCCGGCCGCGCGGCGGGCCCGCGCCGCCCGCCGGGGGGTGGCCGGGCGGGCGAGGATCTGCACGCACGCGTGCTCGCCGGGTGTGAGCTGCGCGCCGGCCGCCATCAGCGGGCGCAGCGGGTCGGTGTCGTGGTCGGTGGCCAGCGGCAGCCACTCCGCGTACACGGGCAGCAGGTGCCCACCCGCCGCGGGACGCGCGTCCAGGGGAATGGGCGGTGGCGGGCTGTCGTCGGTGGTGGTGGCCGCGCCGGGCCACGCCGCCCGCACCGCGGCCTCGACCGCACCGGGCGGAACGCTGCCGGGCACCCAGATCGAGATGAGCAGTTGCCGGCCGGTCCACGTGTACTGCCACACGACGTGCGGGGCGCCGTGGAGCAGGCGCCGCCGCCGCGACGGGGTCAGCACGCCGGCCAGGTTCGCCCACAACGCTGGCGCGCTGTGCGGATCGACCTCCGGCGGCGGCGCGATCGTCACCAGCCGCGCGCCGCGGGCGTGGTGGCGGTGCCGCCACATCTCGACCAGGTTGCGGGCCGCGATCCACGCGATCAGCAGAGCGGCGGCGACAGCCGCCAGCCACGGCCGCTGTGTGGCCCACACGGCGGCGTCGACCAGCGCCGACGCGGGTCCGGTGGGGGGCGGGATAGGATCGGCGCCCGGGCCGATGGTGGGGCCGGGCGCCGGTGACAGGAGCACTGCTCTGAAGGCTTCGGTCGGTGGTGTCACAGGTCGTCCTCCTCCTCGTCGAGGTCGTCCAGCTCGGCCGGGTCGGTGGTGCACAGGGCGTGCTCGGCATCGGAGGAGATCGACTCGAAGCTGGTCCTGCTCACCCCGGAGATCAACAAGCCGTGGCCGCGGCGGGCCGCCAGCAGCAGCCGCCGCTCGCCGTCGGTGAGCCCGAACGCCTCGCCGACGGCGTCGATGGCCTGCGGCGCCTGCCGCAGCAGCACCTGCGTGGCGGCGTTGGACACCACGGCCTGGCCGAGGTCGGTGCCCAGCACGTCGGCGGCGTCCTGGGTGATGACGGTCAGCCCGGCGTTGCGCTTGCGTGCCGCCTTCGACATGCGGAACAGGAAGCGGGCGCCCTCGCCGTCGCGCATCAGCAGCCACGCCTCGTCGACCACCACGAGCCTCCGCCGTGACGGGCGGTGCGGGGCGTCGACCGTGCGCCAGATCGCGTCGAGGGCGAGCAGGGTGCCGACGGTGCGCAGTTCATCGGGCAGGTGCCGCAGCGACCACACGACCAGGTGTCCGACCGGGGCCTGGGTGGTCGGTGCGTCGAACAGGTCGGCGAAGCTGCCCTGCACCCACGGCGCGAGCCGGGCGGCCAGCGTCGCGGCGGCCGGGTCGTCGTCGGCGCGCAGTGTTTCGGCCAGGTCGCGCAGCAGCGGCGCGGGCCGGTGGTGGGTGGCCGGGTCCGCGGTGATGCCGGCGGCCCGATAAGTGGCGAGGATCGCCCGGTCCAGCGCGGCGCGTTCCGCCGGTGGCGGCTGGTGGCCGAGCAGCACGCTGATGAGCGTGTGCAGGAACAGCCCGCGGCGGGTCAGCGTGTCGGGACGCCGGTCGCCGGCCGGCAGGTCCAGGGGGTTGATCTTCACGCCGGGCAGACCCAACCGGACGATGCTGCCGCCGACCGCGTCGGCCAGGCGCAGGTACTCGTCCTCGGGGTCCACCACCGCGACCTGCACACCCTGGTAGAGGTTGCGCAGGACCTCCAGCTTCACGAAGTACGACTTCCCGGCCCCGGACCTCGCGAGGACGACCGAGTTGTGGTTCTCCTGCGCCCAGCGATCCCACCACACGATTCCCGAGCTGGCGGGGTTGACGCCGTAGAGGACACCGCCGGTGGCCGGCGGGTCGCCGGGCAGCGGCGCGGGCAGGTCCGGGCTCGACAACGGGAACGCGGCGGCGAGGGCCTGGGTGTCCATGGTGCGCAGCATCCGCAGCCCGTCCGTCGCCAGGGGCAGGGTGGTGGTCCAGCCGGGAAGCTGCCGCCAGGTCGCGGGCTGCACCTCCAACAGGGTCGACGCGGCGGCGGCCCGGACCTGCGCGCACGCCTGCATCAGTTCGTCTTCGGTGCGGGCGTGCACGGTCAGGTACAGGCCGACGCGGAACAGCTTCGCCGCGCCTCGAGCCAGCCGCTCGGCCAGGTCACCGGCGTCGTGCGCTGCTGCGTCGACGTAGGGGTCGGCCAGCTTGCCGCGTTCGGAGTCGGCCCGCCGCGACGACTCCAGCCGTGCGCGCTGCTTGCGCAGCCGGGACGCGGCGATCGGCGCCGGCAGCGGCTCGATGTGCACCGCGAGGTCGAGGCGGCCCGGCCAGGACAGCAGCGGCTCCAGCCACGCAGGTCCCACCTCGGCCGGGTAGCCGGTCACCACCAGGGTGGCGGCGTAGCCGTCGCCCACGCGCAGCCACCGGGGCGTGACCTCGACGGTGGCTGGCGCGACCGCCGACGCCAGCGAGCCCGGCCGCGGTGCGCCGTCGTCGCCGGACCGTCTCTTCCTGATCATGAGCTCTTCCTCCTGGTGCGGGTGCGGGTGGGTGCGGCGGCGGTGATGACGGCGTCGGGTGCGGCCAGGCCGCCGGGACGCGGCGGCCGGTACGGGTCGGCTGCGGAGGCCAGGGCGGCGGTGACCGCCGGGCCGTCCAGCACCCGTGGGGTCACTCCGAGGCCGGACAGGGCGCGGACGGTGTCGTCGGCGCGGCGCCGCGCGGCGTGGTGGCCGTGCTCGCCTGCGGCGGTGCGCGCGACGATGAGGATCTGCCGGCGCAGCGGGTCGCGGCGGGCGGCGAGGTCGCCGAGGAACTCGGCGTGGTCGGCGCACGCCGCTCGCAGTTGCGGGTGCGGCTGGGCGTGCGCGGCGGCGGCGAGGGCCCGGCTGTGGGAGGCCAGGTCGACCGGTTGCGCGGACACGACGATCTGCGTCGGGGTCGACAGGCTGTTGAGCCACCGACCCCAGCTGTCGATCAGCGCCGTCTGCTCGACGGGGGTGCGCAGCGCGAGGTTCACGGTGGTGGTGCCGACGATCGCCGCCCGGGCGCTACCGAGGCTGACCTCGCCGTCGTCGTCGATGGCGTCGGCGGGTAGCCGCAGCGGCGCCGGCAGCGGCACGCGGCCGCTCTTGGGGGTCTCGATCCAGTCCGGCGGTGCGCCGTCGGTGGAGGTGGCGGTGGACAGCGATCGGGGGGTGCGGGTGTGGCCGATGGCGTGCAGCAGCCACACATCCATGGACAGGCCGTCGCGGCGGCCGAGAGCCAGGCCGGTGACCAGCCCGCCGAGCACCACACCGGCACCGATGAGGACCGGCGCCGGCACGACGTCGTGCAGGGCGCGCCACGCGGCGTAGAAGCAGAGCGCGCCGGCGGCGACGATCGCCAGCTGGTGGAACGTCAGGCCGTAGGCGACCTTGTCGGGGGCGTCGACGTCGGCGGACATGCGTGCCCTCATCGGCGCTTCGGATTCGGGTCGGGTCATCTGATGGTCCTCCGGAGGGTGTTCAGGCCCGGGATGGTGCGGGCGATCTGCTGCACCACGACGACGCGGACGACCGCGCCGAGCATGGTGCTCGTGCCGCGTCCGGTCTGGCCCGCCCAGCGGGCCATCAGCCCGGGGATCTTGACGGTGGTCCAGAGCAGCACCACCACGACCAGGAGGTTCAGCGTGCCGCCCGGGTCGACGGGCAGGCCGAACACCGGCAGCATGGTCGCCGGGTCGAGCAGTGTCTGCTGCCCCGCGGTGAGGAAGAACGCCTGCGCCACGGGGATCGCCAGGCATCCGCCGTAGGAGCGCCACCACAGCCGGGCGAGGCCGTCGGTCTGCGGCAGCGCGTGGCAGGCCAGCGCCAGCGGCGCGATGCTCGTCATCACCAGCAGCGCCACGAACCGGCCGATCAGCTGGAACGCGGCCGTCACGACCAGGACGGTGATGATGAGGATCAGGACCAGGAACAGCAGCGGGACGGTGCGCTCCTGCGCCGCCGCGAGGTGGCTGCGGATCGCGGTGAACGCGCCGTCGCCGTCGTAGCCGCCCTCGCTGATCGCCGCGGTCAGGGCGTTGGCGAGATCGATGAGCTGGTCGCAGGCCAACTGGGAGAAGTGCGCGGCGGTGAACCCGACGACCAGCCTCGGCAGGAGGTCCTTGACCGTGTAGCGGGACTGTTCGCCGCCGCCGGCGACCATGACGAGCACGCCGGCGGCGACGAACGCCAACACGAAGACGGTGTCCACGATCCATACCGACCGGCCGGTGAGCGCCTGCACCTGCGGCAGCCCGGTGACCTTCGGTGTGGTGAGCAGAATGCCGGTGATGAGGTCGAAGATCGCGTTGAGGCAGGCCAGGATCGCCGTGGTGAGCCAGTCAAGAGCCTGGTCGAGGACCCATCCCATGACGGTCAGCCCCCGACGATGCCCTGGATGACCTGCAGCAGGATCGGCGCGAGGACGGCCAGGCCGTAGCCGATCAGCGCGTTGCGCAGGGCGAGTTTGGCTTTCTCGACCTGCGACGGGTCACCACCGGCGGTGGCCCAGTACACGCCGGCCAGGACGAGGAAGAGGGTGGCGATGGCGGCCAGGATGCCCATGACCCAGTTCTGCAGGTTGGCGATCACCACCGGCAGCGAGTTCGCCGCCAGGTAGACGGCGCCGCCCGGATCGGCGTACGCGGAGGCCGGGACAGCGAGCGACAGGCCAGCGCCGGCCAGCGGTACGGCCACACGCAGTGCGAGACGAACGGCTCGCGGGATTCGGAGAGTGCGGTGTGGAGTGCGGGACATTGCGGTTCACCTCCCGCCGCGCCCCGGCCACGAACAGGCGTGACCGGGGGCGGCGATTGCTCGAAGCGGTCCGATGGGACCGCCGCCGGGCGCAGGCGAGAAGCGCGCGAACCGCGTGAGCCCCGGGAGGAGCTCGTCCTCCCTCATGGGTGGGTTGCGGTCATCAATGTGGTGTCAGCGCATCAACGTGGCGCGGCACCCGAGGCGCGTGGATCGCGGCTCCTCGCATCGCCCGGCGGCGGGCGGGACCGGCGAGCGGTACGGCTCGCGAAAAGTCCCGCACCCCCAAACCGGGATTTGTGAGCCCTGGCGAACACTTCCCGCGCCCACACCGCTCTGGTGCGGACTCACATCGCAGGTCAAGGCTTGTTTCACCGGCGACAAGGTGGGCGGAGGGCGAGGACTCACAGCCGGATCGGAATCGGATGCCTGGGAGCGGTGTGAGCGCCGCCGACGCTCACAGCTCTTGACAGGGCCGCCTCGGTCCACCCTGAGCCGAGTGCTCCGGACAACGGCGGACAGGTCCTCACCGCGGAAGCGGACGGGCCGAGCGGCGGCCTGCAGGACGCGACCCGTGACTGCGGGGCAGGTGACTGAGAAATAGGCACCATCCCTTCCCCCGTCAATCTGCTCCAGCGCAGGCGCTGCCTGTGGAGCAGCTGCGCCGCGAGCGGCACCGGGCACACGAGAACGGCCGTGGCGCGACGTTGCACGTCGGGCCACGGCCGTTCTCGGCCAGCGGGGTCAGGCGGCTGCTGCGGCGTGCTGCCGGGCGGCTTCGCGGCGGGCAGCGGCGGCACGACCGGCTCGGCGCCGACTGCGCTGCTCCGCCCGCTGCCGCAGCCGCGCCGTGGTTTCCGGCGACGCGACCCCGGTCAGCAGCCCGTCGGCGAGGGCCTCGGCGAGGCGGCTGTCGATGCGCGACAGCCGCATGCGCAGGGCGTCGACGCTGAGGCCGTTGCTCGCGGCGATGGGCTCGATCGCCCGGCGCCCGAGCCGCACGTCGATGTAGGCCTGCTCGTCCTCGGGGTCAAGGACCCCGAGAGTCACCGCGCGGCGGACCAGCAGGTCCGGATGCCCGTACGGCACCCGGGGGGTGCGCGGGCCGGGGGCGATGTGCTCGATGTCCTCCACCGGCATGTACTCCTGCTGCTGCAGCCGCAGGTCCCGCCCGGCTCGCCACGCCGCCTTGCACAGGCTCGCGTACGGCGCGGGTTTGGTCAGGTCCGCCCGGTCGCGTATCGCGGCCAGGAACCCGGTCAGGATCTCGGCGTCGATATCCGCCGGGTCGCCGTCGTAGCCCTCGCACAGCTGGCCCGCGTACTGCTGCAGCGCCGGCATCGCCATGCCGACCGCGGCGACGACCCAGTGCGGCCCGTCGAGCCGCGCGCGGCGGATCAGCTCCCGCCACACCTCGTCACGCGCCGTGTAGGCGCGGGGGTGGCGCAGCAGCCAGTCCCGCAGCGCCGGCAGCGCCATCACCGGCTGCGGGAGCTTCGTGTCGAAGAAGAACGCCGTGCAGTCAAGGACCAGCGGCGCGGGCTCGCAGGTCAGCGCGGCGAAGGCGGTCTCCGCCGCGTCGAGGGCGGAAGTCGGCCAGTTCGTAGCGTCGGACACGCTCATGTCAACACTCCTGTGACACCGAAGGGATGGGATGCCGTCGCCGGCGATGTCACGGCGACCGGCGGCTTCGATTGCGCCACAGACGGCTCACAAGGAACTGACAGAGCTGTTCAGAGCGCCGATCACCGCCGTCGTCCCGGCCTGCTGTCAGTGGCCCCTACGCACGACGTTCCATCGCCGCTGATCGTTGGCCGGGAGTCTGACAAAGGCCGGTTGACCTGCCCTGTGACACCCCTGACAGAGCCTGTTACCGCGCGGTTCGCAGGCGGTGGCACAGCCGCGCGCCGCGACCGCGTGACACGGCGTCCACGACCTCACCGGCAACGCGCAAGGTCCCTTGTGACAATCCGGTCGCCTCACAGCGCCACTGTCACGACCCTGCCGCCGACGACCCGCGCGGGCTCGGCAGTGCCCGTGACAGTCGCAGGCGCGCTGTCACCGCTAGACATCCCGCACCCTGTGACAGGCGATGCCGCGTCGATGACATCGCCGCCGGCACGCGGCGCCCGACGCGTCTCACAGTGCTGGTCACAGCGCTTGTCCACGTCGACGTCCGAAGCGTTCTCCGCACCGGCGTCCGCACCCGTCATCACTTCTGTCAGTGACACAGCGTCACTGACAGAAGGTGGTGAAGTGACCCCCTGAAGCCGGACACCTCCTGACTTGGCATTCTGCCGAGGAGGAGGAAACGCTGTGGCTCGACAGAGCAAGTACCCCGAGGAGTTCCGGCGCCAGGCCGCGGCATTGGTGCTCGACTCCGGTCGCCCGATCCGTGACGTCGGTCGGGAGTTGGGCGTCAACCACGAGACGCTGCGCAACTGGGTCGACCGGCTGCGGCAGGAGCGCGACGGCGGCCGGCCCAGCGACCTGGCCGCTGACGAGCGGGCCGAGCTGATCCGGTTGCGGCGCCAGGTCGCCCAGCTGGAACTGGAGAAGGAGATCCTGAAAAAAGCCGCGGTCTTCTTCGCACGCGAGACGGAGCGGTGAACCGTGCCGACGTGTACCGGTTCATCGACGCGGAGAAGACCACCTACCCGGTCCGTCTGCTCTGCCGGCTCCTCGGCGTCGGCCACAGCGCCTTCTACCAGTGGTTACGCGCCGGCCGGCAACGCGCCACCGACAGAGAACGCCACGACCACGCCCGGGTCGAGCTGACCCGGCAGGCCTGGTCGGAGCACCGCGGCGTCTACGGCGCCCGCCGGCTGACCGCAGAGCTGCACGAGCGCGGCCACCGCTGGAACCGCAAAGCGGTAGCGAGGCTGATGCGCCTGGCCGGCATCGAGGGCGCCCACCGGCGCCGACGCGGCAAGCCCCGCCGCAAAGCCGCCTCGACCGCGACCGCCCCGGACCTGGTCCAGCGGCAGTTCAGCACGACCGCACCGAACCGGCTCTGGGTCGCCGACATCTCTTACCTACGCACCTGGGAAGGCTTCCTCTACCTCGCGGTCGTGGTCGACGCCTACTCCCGCCGCGTCGTCGGGTGGGCAATGGCCGATCACCTGCGCACCGAGCTGATCCTCGACGCCGTCGGCATGGCCATCCAGCACCGCCGACCCGCCCGCGAGCAGCTGGTTCACCACTCCGACCGCGGAACCCAGTACACCTCGTTCGAGTTCGGCCGCACCCTGCGCTCCTGCGGCGTCCTGGCCTCAATGGGTTCGGTCGCCGACTGCTACGACAACGCCATGGCCGAGTCGTTCTTCGCCACCCTCAAGACCGAGTTGGTCTACACCCGGGCCTGGCCATCGCGGCATGAACTGGAGATGGAGGTGTTCTCCTACATCGAGGGCTTCTACAACCCTCGCCGTCGGCACAGCCGTCTGGGTAACGTCAGCCCCGACACCTACGAGAAGCTCCACCAAGAGTCCCTGACAGACATCGAGGTGTCCGGCCGATAGGGGTCACTTCAGTGGCCGGCGTGAAGCCGGGCCCCGTCGCGGTAGGGCGGCTGCCGACGGCTCGTCACGTCGCGAGCGACCGACAACGTGACGGAAATCAGCACAAGCTGATGGCGGGTCGAGCGTTGTGAGTGCTTGTGGGTTCGGCAAGTGTTCGCAGGGGCTCACAAAACCCGGTTTGGGGGTGTCAGCGCTTCACGGCGCGGCGCGGAGCCGACAGCACATGAGCGAGCACACGCCGCACCCGCACCACCCGGCCGGCCACACCGAGCCGGCCGACTCCACACTGATCGACCTGGTCGCCGGCGATCCGCCGGTGCCGATCACGGTCTGGCGCACGGCCCGTACCGACGCCGAAACCCACACCAGCCTACCCACCCGTCTGGCCTACCGCCTCGTCGCCGCGTACAGCCGGCCGGGGGAGGCGGTCGTCGACTTCACCACCGATCACGCCCTGTCCCCGGTCTGCGCCCGAGGCGGGCGCCAGCACCACCGCGCCTGGTTCACCGACAGCTCCACCCTGGTCATCGGACCCGCCACCACCGGCCTGCCGGCGGCCACGACCGAGACCGGCCCACTCACCGCGCCCGGCGAGCCGGATGGCGGCGACGCGCAGGAGCCGCCCGAGCTGGTCGACTGGTTCGGCGACGACCTCACCGACCCCGACCTGCCCGGCGCCGACGCCGCGGTCGTCCGGCCGCCCGACGACGGTCCGCTGGACGCGGCCCCCAGCCTGGTGGTCGCCACCTGGCCGCTGCACGAGGCCGACACGACCGCCCGGGTCCGCCTCGCCTGGCTGCTGGCCGCAGGCGCGCGGCTACTGCGCCCCGGCGGCTGCCTCGTCCTCGTCGTCGGCGTGCCCGCCGGCACGCAGCCCACGCCGGAGGACTTCGGGCCGCTCGTGGCCGCCGCCTCCCGGGCCGGACTGGGCTACCTGCAGCACATCGTCGCCGTGGAGGCCGACACCGAGGGCGACCAGTTCGTCTACCACGTCGCCGACGAGGAACTGCTCACCCTGGCTCACGCCGACCCCGAGCAGTGGTCGGTCGCCCACCTGCGGGTGCACGCCGACCTGATGGTCTTCACCCCACACCCGGCTCCCGCAGCCGAGTCGCGGCGGCGCCGCGACGGCGGTGAGCGCCGTGCCTGAGCACACCACCACCGGACCATCCGACCCGAACGAGCCGGACACCCGCAGCCCCGCGGCCAGCGAGGACTACCCGGGCCGGCACCGCGACTACGAAGGCCGCCACCGCGGGTACGACGGCCGCCACCGCGCCGACCCCGAGGGTCTGTCCGTCTGGGCCACCGCCCAGTCGACCGGCCCCGTCCAGCGACGCGGACGCTACGTGCCGGAATCGGTCAAGCATCCCGCCCGGATGCTGCCCGCCATCGCCGCCCACGCCATCGCCGCCTACACCCAGCCCGGCGACCTGGTCCTAGACCCGATGTGCGGCATCGGCACCACCCTGGTCGAGGCCGTCCACGCCGGACGCGACGCCTTCGGCATCGAGTACGAGCCGCAATGGTCGAACATCGCCGACGCCAACATCCGCCACGCCCACGACCAGGGCGCCAGCGGACGCGCATCGGTCATCCGCGGCGACGCGACCCGGCTGATGTCCCTCGTTCCGAAAGCTCTCACCGGGCAGGTGGCGCTCGTGGTCACCTCGCCGCCGTATGGGCCGACCGTCCACGGCCTCGTCCGCCCCGGCGAGCACGGGGTCGTCAAGTACGACGACCGGTACAACGACGGCGAGGACCGGGGCAACCTCGCCTACCGCGACCTGACCGGCCTCGCCGACGGCTTCGCCCAGATCCTGGCCGGCTGCGCCGCCCTGCTGCGACCCGGCGGCGTCGTCGTGGTCACCGCCAGGCCGTGGCGCAAGCGCGGCGAGCTGGTCGACCTGCCCAGCGCCGTCATCGCCGCCGGGCTGCGCGCCGGGCTCGTGCCGATCGAGCGGTGCGTCGCCCTGCTAGCCGCGGTCCGTGACGGGCAGCTCGTCGCCCGCCCGTCGTTCTTCCAGCTCCAGCAGGTCCGCAAGGCCCGCTCGTCCGGGGTGCCGATGCACCTCATCGCGCACGAGGACGTCCTGATCTTCGCCAAGCAGGCGCCGCCGCAGGACGGAACCGAGGTGGTCGTGTGAGCGCACCCACCCACCGCTACCTGTCCCTGGGCGCCGGCGTGCAGAGCTCCACGCTCCTGCTGCTCGCCGCCCACGGCGCGATCCCCGGGTTCGACGCGGCGATCTTCGCCGACACCGGCTGGGAGTCGGCAGCAGTCTACCGGCATCTGGACCGCCTGACCGGCATCGCGCGGCAGGCCAGCATCGAGGTCGTGCGCGTCAGCACCGGTGACATCCGGGCTGACGCGCTCGACCCAGGCCACAGGTTCGCCTCCATGCCCCTGTTCACCCTGGGACCCAACGGTGAGCGGGGCATGGCCCGCCGGCAGTGCACCGGCGAGTACAAGATCAAACCGATCAAGGCGGAGGTGCGGCGCCGGCTGGGCTACCCGCACCCGACGCGAGTGCCGGCCGGGGTTTGGGTGGAGGTCGCGATCGGGATCAGCCTCGATGAGATCGGCCGGGCCCGTGACTCCGACGTCGCCTACATGCGCAACGTGCACCCGCTGCTCGACCTGGGCTGGCGGCGCACCGACTGCCTGCGCTTCCTGGCCGAGCACGGTCTCGCCGACACCCCGAAGTCGTCGTGCGTGGGCTGCCCGTTCCACGACGACGGCTTCTGGCTCGCCATGCGCGAGCACAGCCCGCAGGAGTGGGCCGACGCGGTCGCCTTCGACCGCGCCATCCGCAACGGCTCCGCGCGGGCCAACGCCGACGGGCACCCGCTGCGCGGGCAGTTCTTCCTGCACCGCCAGCGGGTGCCGCTCGACGAGGTGCAGCTGCGCCCACGCCCCCGACCAGGGGATGCGCCGGGCTGTGGGCCGTGGACCTGCCCCCACGACGAGCCGGCGACAGCGGACGCCGGGCGCGGGGAGGTGGCGTGAGCATTGCCCACACCACCGCCCCCCGGATCGGATCGGTCTGCACCGGCTACGGCGGGCTCGACATGGCCGTCGAACTGGTGCTCGGCGGCCAGCTCGCCTGGTACGCCGAGACTGACCGGCACGCCGCCACCGTCCTCGCCCACCACTGGCCCGACGTCGACAACCTCGGCGACATCCGCACCGTCGACTGGACGCAGGTCGCGCCCGTCGACATCGTCACCGCAGGATTTCCCTGCCAGGACATCAGCAACGCCGGAAAACGCGTCGGTATCACCGGCGAGCACTCCAGCGTCTGGAACCACGTCGCCGCAGCCGTTCGCGTCCTTCGACCGCGGCTGCTCTTCGTGGAGAACGTCGCTGCCCTCCTGCGGCGAGGACTCGACGTCGTCCACGCCGATCTGGCCGCGATCGGGTACGACACGAGCTGGCTATGCCTACGCGCATCCGACGTCGGTGCCGCTCACCGCAGGGACCGGCTGTTCCTGCTGGCCACTCCCGCCGAGCCAGTGGGAGGGGGTTCGGACGTTGCCGACACCGTGCGCCCGTGACGGCAAGGGCCCCGGCCACCCGTACGGGCTGCCGGACCTGGTCGAGCCGACCGGCACCCGTCACAGCCTGCTGCCGACGCCGACCGCAGTGGCCCACGGGTCGAACATGTCCCCCTCGGCGGGGGCGGCCCGCCGGCCGTCCCTGGCCGGCATCGCCTCGCGGTTGCTGCCGACGCCGACGGTGGCCGACAGCCGGTCCTCGGCGATCGCCACCGCCGGACGCACCACGCCCACCGGGCGCGCGGGCCGGGCGCCGAGCGACGCGGCGCGGCTGCTGCCGACGCCGAGAGCCAGCGACACCGGCACCCCGGGCCGACGGGCCGGCGTCGGATGGCGACCGCCGCTGTCGCAGGTACTGCTGCCCACCCCCAGGGCAACCGACGGCACCAAGGGCTGCCCCGGGCAACGCGGGTCGCACGGCGACCTCACCCTGCCGTCGGCAGCCGTGCAAGTTCCGGTCCGGACGCTGCCTACTCCGCGCGCCTCCGACGCACACGGGCCGGGTAAGCACGGTGACGGTGGCGCGGACCTGCGCACCACCGTGGCCGGGCTGGGCCAGCCCGACGCCGACCGGTGGGGGGTGTACGCCGCGGCGGTGGCCCGGTGGGAGCTGCAGCTCGGACGGCCCGTGCCGGAGCCGACCCAACCGGGGCGGCACGGCAAACCGGTCCTGGCGCCGCCGTTCGTGGAATGGCTCATGGGCCTCGACGAGCACTGGGTCACCGACCCAACTCTCGGGCTGCCGCGCACCGCCGCACTACGGGTTCTCGGCAACGGCGTCGTCCCCCAACAGGCTGCCGCAGCGTTGCGGCTATTGCTGTGCCCCCGTCGGTGGGAGGT
Source organism: Micromonospora aurantiaca ATCC 27029 (assembly GCF_000145235.1). Taxonomy (NCBI): domain Bacteria; kingdom Bacillati; phylum Actinomycetota; class Actinomycetes; order Micromonosporales; family Micromonosporaceae; genus Micromonospora; species Micromonospora aurantiaca (nom. illeg.). The sequence goes on from NC_014391.1 coordinate 6,833,517, forward strand.
GCGCGCGTGACCAGCGGTCGCCGCAGGTGGAACGCACTACGACGGATTCTCCGTCCGGCCTACCTGCTCGGTGCTGTTGGCAGATGGTGCGCCCAGCCAGGCGTGGACCGTCGCGACCTCATCGTCGGAGAACGTGATCTCCGCTGCGTCGGCGCGGCTGAGAACGTTGCCGACGAACGCTACTGCGATCTCGTCGGCTGTCGGTGGAGGTTGGCGGTGCAACGGGCAACCGCCGAACGACGTGCCCCGCACGACGAACCCGACGGCGTTGCGGCTGACCGGCAGCCCCTGCTCACGAAGGTGGTCACGAGCCCAGCTGGTGCACTGGGTCCAGTTGAACCGCTGAGACTGGGCGTACTCCGCGAGTGTCCGGTAGATCGCCGGCCACCAGGGTTGCGGCATCCGCGGCAGATCGAGCTGGTCGCCCAGGCGCTCGACGGGATCCGGCAGGGCGACGCGTGGTGGCGTCGCGGTGACGGCCTTCGGAGCCGGATGGCGGCTGGTGTCCCAGAGCAGGTGCTGCGACATCCGCAGGTCCGGCAACGTCAGGCTCGCCACGGCTCGGGCGAAGCTGCCAAAGCCGAACCAGTTGCTGTCGCTGACCGACGGACCGAGCTGCGTCCGCAGCCGGGAAGCGAGCGAAGCCATGTTCAACGGCTCGGTCGCTGCGGTGTACTCCTGGGTCACGATTGACCGGAAGGCCTCGTAGGCCTCGCTCTGACCAGAGGCAGGAATGTCACCGTCGACAGCGGCCACATGTTCGTCGAACCCCTCCTCCACCTCACTGTCGGGCTCGTCGTCGAGGTCGACCGACTCGCCCTGCACCAGTGCCAGCAGTTGCTGGCTGTCGAGAACCTGGTCGGCGATCGCGGTGAAGGCCTCAGCCGCGTCGGCCGGTGACACGATCATCGTTCGCCGGTCGGAGCGGCGCAGGCGTTGCAGCAGAGGGGTCATGTCGGAGTCGCCAGAGGCGATCACGAACTCGTCGTACCGGGTGTCGGCGGACAGCGCGTCGACGGCGTCGACGACGATCCTGATGTCGGCCGCGTTCTTTGTGCTGCTGTAGCGAGGGCAGTCGATCACGTCGAAGCCGGCTCGAACGAACGAGGGCCGAAACTTCGAGAAGTACAACCGCGTCTGCTCCCCGCCCGGGTCTGGGCGGTACACCCAGCCTGCGGGATTGAGGTAGCAGCGCAGGACCAGCCAGCGCCGCGCGCCATCCGTCGTGGCCGTCGTCGCCAGCCTGCGCAGCCATCCCGCCGGATCCTCGGCGAAGTGAACTGCCACGTCCGGATCCAACTTGTAGAGGCCGCTGAACACGTTATCGAAGTCGAGGTAGAGCGCCGCCCGAACGTGACTCACGAGCGCAACCTACCAACCCTGAGCAAGGACGCCATCACACGTACTGCCCCGCGGCAGTACGTGTGGTGGCGCGTGATGGTCCGCCACAAGCGAGGCCCACACCTGTCCGACCTGACTCCACTTCCCTCTCCCCTTTCGACGATTCGGAGTAATCACCGTGACCAGCCACGACATCGGTCCCCCAGAAGCGCCCAGCACCCCCGCCAGCGGTGGCGGAGTGTGGACCGAAGAGCGCATCCGCGCACTCGGCGCGATCACCGACCTGCCCACCGCCGGTCGTGTCTTCGGCCTGGGACGAGCCCTGTCCTACGACCTCGCCCGCACCGGCGAATTCCCAGCGCCGGTCCTGCGGGTCGGCGCCCGCTACAAGGTGCCCGTCGCCGGCATCCTCACCGCCCTGGGCCTGCCGCCGTCGCCCGGCGACTTGACCCCGAGCGGGATGCGAAGCGTCGATCACCACGACGAAATCAGCAGCATCGACCCGCCGCACACCGGCGGCGACGGAAAGAAGGAACCGTGACCCGCGCCCGTAACCCCGAAGGGGCCCTCACCAAGCGCTGCACCTGCACCGACCCCGACACCGGCAAACGGCTCGGCAGCCAGTGCCCGAAACTACGCCGCCCCGGCGGCGGCTGGCACCCCACCCACGGCGCGTGGGGCTACCAACTCGAACTGCCCGTCCGGCCCACGCAGCCGCGCCGGCAACTGCGTCGCTCCGGCTTCGACAGCCGCGACACCGCCACCGCCGAACTGCGCCACGCCCGCGCGCTACTCGACCTCGCCGGCGGCGAGGCCGACCTCGCCATCGAGGTCGGGGACCTGCTGCACGCCTGCCGGCCCGGCACGCCGCTGCCCGACCGCGACGCGGTCGCCGCCCGCATCCGCGCCGGCGTGCCCGCCTCCGTTCCCACCACCACCGGCGAATACCTGACCGCCTGGCTGGAAGGACGACGCGGGTTGGCGGAAAAGACCGTGCGCGGCTACTCCGACCACATCCGCCTGTACCTGGTCCCCCACCTCGGCAAGATCCCCATCCAGAGCTTGCGCACCGCCCACATCGAGGCCATGTTCACCGCGATCGGTCGCCAGCAGGACGCCATCCGCGCCGCCCGCGCCAGCACCGACCCCGACGTACGCGCGCGCGTCAAAGGCGTCCGGCCGATGGAAGCCTCCAGCATCCAGCGGCTCTACGCCACCCTGCGCAAAGCCCTCAACGATGCCGTCGTCCGGGCCAAGCTGATCCCCACCAACCCCGCCCTCGGCGTCGAACTACCCACGGCCAAGCGACCCAAGGCGCGGGTGTGGACTGTCAAGGCGGTCGAGCACTGGCATGCCACGGGCAAACGGCCGAGCCCGGTGATGGTGTGGATGCCCGCACAGGCCGGGCGGTTCCTCGACTACACCGAACGACACGACATCGTCCTCTACGCGATGTTCCTGCTCATCCTGCACCGCGGTCTGCGCCGCGGGGAGGCGTGCGGCCTGCGCGACCACGACGTCGACCTCGACGCCGGCTACCTCACCGTCGTCGAACAGATCACCACCGTCGGCTACACACCCATCACGCGACCCGTCAAGAGCGACGCCGGTGACCGCATGGTGCCCCTCGGCCCGAAAACCATCGCCGTCCTGCGGACCTACCTCGACATGCGCCGCCGGTGGAAGAGTGTCAGCGGTGACGACTGGCCAGACACCGGCCTGTTCTTCGTCCGCCCCGACGGCAAGCCGTGGCACCCACAGACCATCAGCGACCGGTTTGACCACCTGGTTGCCAAGGCGAAGCTGCCGCCCGTGCGGCTGCACGACCTACGCCACTGCGCCGCCACCTACCTACGCCACGGCGGCGCCGACATGAAGGAGGTCCAGGAAACCCTCGGCCACTCCACCATCGGCTTGACCTCCGACACCTACACCAGCGTCATCCTCGAACTCGAACGCGGAAGCGCCGACGCCGTCGCCGACCTCATCCCCCGCGACGACACCGCCGCCTAGCCCTGGTGCGGGGCGACAGGCGGCTCTTGCCGCAGGGCAGTCGATGAAGCCGCGATCCGTCAACCTACCCGCCCCACGCCTAATCGAACATACATTCGACGCGGCTGTGAAGGTGGTGCGGAGTTGGTGGCACAGCAGCTGTGGACGGCTCGCCCGCCGCGACGTATGGCTGGTACGCCACACCCGGTGGCAGGTCGTCGCCCGCGCCGGCGACCTCATTGGAAACCCCGCCACGAGGCTTCAGGCTCCTGGCGCTATCGCTGATGGTTTTCCGGTGAGGCGCGACCGCTGTCCGCTCGATGAAGCGCCTTTGCCACAACTGCCTCGGCCAGCGCTGCTGATCTGGAGATTTCCTGCACGGCCGTTTCCGGCAGCCCTCCTGGGGCAAGGCCCGCGCCGACGGTGATGCGACGCAGATCGGCACACTGGTCGGGCGTGGTGCCACCTATGGGTCCGCAGAAGCTGAGAACGTCCCGAGCGGCGTAGCCGTCGGCAATGTCGATGGCCTGCTGGGCGGTCTGGTAGAGGATTTCTGCCGCGAGTTTGGGCCGAGTAGGCGTGGCGAGGATCGCGGTGGCGAGTCCGAGTCGTGTGCGGTAGGACGCGTAGTTGGGCGCAGATATAGGCGCCGCGAGTTGTTCGGTGGCGACCGTGAGGTGGTGAGTGGCGTTTGCGTCTGCCGGTCCTATACAGATCACGTTGAGGCAGGTGGCGACCTGGTGCTCCCATAGCTGGGTGAGTGTGCTGCTGCCGAGGATTTTGCGTCCTTGATCGGGTTTGCCCTGGATGCAGGCGGCGATGACGGCTGCTTGTCGTCCTTCCATCAGGTGGCCGCCGATGCCGTTGTGCTTGCGAGCGTGCTCGGCAGCGCCGGCCCAACGGTTGCTCAGGGCGAGGATGCGGATGCCTTCGCCGAGCAGTTGCAGCCAGACCCACTCGCGCAGCTTGCGGCGTTCTCCAGCGTCGCCGTCGAGGGTGGCGGTGGGCAGGGCGTGTTTATCCAGGATGAGAGCGGTGCGGTGGGTGACGGCGTCGTACATGGCTTCGAGGAGGCGCAGTGCTGGCACACCGTGGTCAGCGCGGATCTGGAGGCGGGCAAGGTTAAGGACCGGTTCGAGCATGTACCGGGCTTCGAGGATCGAGAGCGGCCGGGCCGTGCGGCGGTAGGCGTTGATGTGTTGCCAGCACAGCTTCCTGGCTAGGTCAGGCATGCCGGCGTCGCTGGCGATGAGGGCCGCCTTGTTGAGGGCGTGTGCCGCGTCGGGCATCCCGTGCTCGCGCTTCTGGACTGCGGTGTCGGCCGCGTCGGCGATTTCCTTGATGCGCAGCGGCAAGGCCGGACAGTCGGGGCGCGGGCGACCGAGGAGCGGGAAGTAGCGCAGGGCGGCGGCGACGCTGGCGTGGTACATGGTTCAACTCCTGGGCAGGATGGCGGCGGTCGCGGCGTGGGCGAGGATTCCTTGTGCGTGGGCTGGTAGGTCGAGCCGGTTCCAGTGAAAGATCACGATCTGGGCCAGGACGGCGCGGATGCCTCGGCGGAGACGTCCGGCGTGGGTCGCGTCGGCGAGCTGTTGGCCCGCTGCGGCGAAGGCCGCCTGCCAGCCGCTGGCGTCACTGAGAGGTCCGCCGGGAGTGAACATCGCCGTGCGCGCGTTCGCCGGAAGCGCGAGGAGGGGCCGCATCTGCGCGGCGAGTCGGTCGATGCGGGTCGCGTCGGCGGCTGCGGGGACGGGTCGCATCTGGGCTACCTGGTCGAACATGTCCGCCGCCTCGTACCAGTCGAGTCCCGCGTGGTGCTGCAGGGTTCGGATGAGCAGCACTGACAGCTCGCGGCGGCCGATCAGTGGCGCGTGGTGTCGGGTGTAGTTGAGGACGGCTCGGCTGTCGGCGCAGAACAGCTCATGCACGATGGCCGTGCTGGTGTCTCCGCCGAACGCGGCGGTTTCGGGTTCGTAGATCCCTGGCTTCCACCCCGCGGTCACACCGTCGGCGGTGAGGTCATCGAGCAATGCGCGAACGGCTCCGTGGTGAGCGGCGCGGATCCGGAACCGCCAGTACGGATGTTTGCGCAGGAACCACCAGCCGGCCTGCCCGCCACCAAGTCGATCGAGGTGCGGGGCGAGGCTCGACCGGAACACGGCCTCGGCGGTGTTCCAGTCGATCGGCCTGATTAGGGCCTGCTGCCAGGTGTCGTCGTGCCGGCGTTGCAGAGCGGTAAGTCCGGCGGTGCGGTAGGTCTGCACGGCGGCGTCGAGGTCGTCCACGTCGACGTCGGCCCCGGCAGCCGCAGTGGCCATCGGAGTTCCCGCGAGGACCGCCTCCACGAGAGCGGCCATCCGGTGCGGGCTGACGGTCAGGCGATCAGTAGACATGTGTCCCACCTGGTGCGGGGAGGCGTGCTCGTACGCGCGGCTTCTAGCGCGAGGGACCAGCCGGACTGGCCTGTGAGAAGCCCGGGGTGATCAGGGCTAGGGCCTCGCTGGTTGAGGCGTTCAGCGAGCGTAGGGAGCTGGGCGGCGATGTCGGCTGTGCGGGCGTCGCGGACCGCCCGGTGCGCGGTGGCGTAGAGCCCGGCCAGGCCGTGACAGATGCCGAGTTCGGTGAGCCGGTCGAGTTGAGGCCCAGTCATGCTGGCCGCGAGGGCGGTCTCGGCCGCTACCTGGCGGTCGGGTTGGTTAGTGGCGATAGCCGCGAGTTGGAGGGCGCGGGCGATGCCGGGCGCGCCGTAGCACCACGACGGCCTACCAGGTACCTCTTGTTTGAACCGGCCGGCGCGTAGTTCGTCGCGGGTGAGCCATTGCGGCCACCACGGTCCGTGGGTGGTGTCCTGCTGCCATTGGTCGAACCAGGCGCACAGGCGCTCAATCGCCTCCTCCTGCCCCTTGACCTGCCGGCCGTTGCGCGTGGCGAGGGCGAGCAGGGCCAGCAGGCCGGCGGCGCCGTGGGCCATACCGAAATTGGCGTGGCCGCCCGGAGTGGGCATGAGCGGATCGGGGTCGTGGTCGACCCACCAGCCGGGAAGTTGCTGTCCGTCGTCGGTGCGGGGCTCGGTGAGCCCTACGACGTAGGTCAGCGAGTCGCCGAGTTCGTCGCTGTCAGGCAGGTCCCGCAGCAGGAGTGCGCCGAGCCCGGTGAGGCCGTAGAACAGGTCGTACTCGTTAAACGTGGCGGGTTGGCCGTGTCGGAGGCGATTGTCCGCGTCGGTGAGGCGGTCGCGGACGAGCCGCCGGACGTGCGGGGTGAGGTGTTGTCGGGCGGCGGTGTACCGGTCGCGGCCGTCGGCGGTGGCGGCGTTGAGCATGAACAGGATGGCCGGCGCCCCGTAATACAGACCGGCGTGGCGACCAGCGTCAACGCGATCGCCAGTGGCCTGTGCGACGAGATGACGCGCGGCTGTCCAGTCGCCAGTGCCGGTGAGCGCTCGCTCGATCGCCAGGAGCGCGACGCCGACCCCGCCGGTGGCGAGCGACTGCCCATCGGCTTCATCCGCTGCGGTGACGGGCTGCTCGGTGGCGGCGGTCATCGGGTATCTGCCGCTGCCAGGCAGCGCATCGCCGCCGCTCGCGCGGCATGGTTAGTGGCGCGCTCGAAGTCGGGGTCTACACCGACAGCACGCACGTGGTGCTCGTGCAGGAGGGTCCGTAGCACGGTGGTGGGGTCGCGCTGCGGCAGCAGACGCTCGTAGTAGGCCGACAAGGCGTGGTCGCGGGCCCGCCAGGCATCGGCAATGGCGTCCCCGCCGGGCAGAGCCCGCACGCTGCGGTAGTCGGTGGTGGGGTCGGCCAGCCGGCGGGCCAGGTCAGTGATCGTGCGCTCCGCTGGTGCCGCGGCTTGTTGGAGGCAGGCCAGCAGGGCGCCGTATCCGGTGTCCGGGTCGGGGGCGAAGGCGGCAGCCAGGCGTGCCATGGACGCTGCGGCGAGCGCTTGCGCGGGTATGTCGGTCTGCTCGGCGGTGCGGAGTTGAGCGATGGCGGCGGTGGTGTCGGCAGCGAAGACCTCTTCGGCGGCATGTTGGGCGGGGCCGTGGCCGTAGCGGGCGGGATGCTGGTGGTACGGGGCGAAGATGAGTTGGGCGGGTAGTGCGCGACGGGCGAGGTCGGCGGCGAACTCGGCCAGGATCGCGCAGGCGGCGGCGTGCGCGGCGGGTTCGTTGAGACGGAGGAACAGGGACAGGCGCTGGTCGGCTTCGACGCGGATGGTGTCGCGGTCCCGTCTGATCCACCAGCGCTGCAGGCCGAGGCCGGCGAGCCGGTCAGCCAGCCGGGGTAGGTGTGTGGTGAGTAGCTCGTCGAACCGGGCAGGGTTGCCGGCTATCTGCGTGTGGATGAAGGTGGAGGTGCCAGGCCGGAGCGTGTCACCCGGGGGTGCGGTGACCGGTAGTCGTCGGGCCGGCGGCGCGGTTGGTGTCATCGCGCTGAGGAATTCGGCCGGGTGGCCTCCGGTCCAGCCGTAGCCGTCTGCGGGGGCGTCTTCGCGGAGTTCGAGCCGTTCGGCGCCGCCCAGTCGGGCGCGCAGGAGAGCACGGTCGAGCGGACTGTCCAGGTCGAGGGGCAGCTGTAGCTCGTTCTGGCAGGCCACCACGCGGGCGGGCACGCGCCAGCGTCGCCGCCACTCGGTTAGAGCCGCATCCCACCGGCCCTCGGTGTCGCCTGCGCCGGGTGGCGTGTGGGGCGGTATATCAGCGGCGTTCAGCAGCCAGCGCGCCGGGGCAAGGATGACGCGGCGGTAGCGGATGCGGGGGATGTAGGGCAGGTTGCGGGCGGCTGCGCCGTGATCGAGGGGGCCGAAGGCGATGCTGCGGGCGTCGGCGACCTCGGCGAGGAACCGGGCAAGCGGTGGGGTTTGCACGATGGTGTCGAGGGCGTGCGGAATGTGCGGGACGATCCGGCGACCCGTCGGCTGGTGGACGAGGTACATCTGTTCGCTGTCGGCTGTCACGGCCACGTCGTCCAGGCTGATGTCCGGCCAGTCGGGCTGCTCGGACAGCGGAAGCACGAAGGGCAGGATTCGGCCGACGCGGGTGACGTTCTGGTTGCGCGGAAGCCGGGGCGGGAACGACACCTGCACCGCCAATTCCTCGTCAGCGTCCCGACCGCGGGTACTGAACGAGGCAGTGACCTGCTCCTGCTCGGTCGGTTCGAGGAGGTAGGAGAATCTGCCGGCCATGCTTGACGGGGTGCGTGGGGCGCCGGTGACCTGCACCGTGAACTCGCCCCGGTCAATGGCGTCGGCGGCGGTGGCGTGAACGGCGAAGGCCAGCTCGACTCGGGGCGGCCTGACGGCGGTGTGGTGATCGCCGACCGTGAGCGCCTCGATGTCGGCGTCGGTGAGGTGGATCTCGCCAGTGTTGTCGAGGATCGCCTGCTGAATCAGCGCCTGCAGGTGCGTGTCGCGTTCGGTGATGACCCGCCAGGCGGGGCGGGCGCGGGGTGCGCCGAGGTAGCCGGTCGGGTAGCCGAGGCCGGAGTCGGCGAGCAGGTCACGCACGGGTACCAGCGCGCCGGGGCCGTAACGGTCGCGGAAGCGGGCGTGGTAGTCCAGCCACGCCACCGATCCGAAGGGCTGAGTGCTCAGGCGCAGCAGCAGGTCGACGGCGAGCGCCGCTTCGGCCAGCACCGGCGGCGGGAGGCTGATCTGTGCGTCGAGGCGCACGTCGATGGCGAGCTGGTGCTCGGCGTTCGGCGCCAGCACGGTCATCGGCTCGGTTACCGCAGCTCGGATGAGCATCGCCTCCGAGCCGTCCACCTGCGCATCGTGGCGCGCCAGCTCCTGGCGGATCGCGCAGAGCTGGTCGAGACTGGCCGTCACCTGGGGCAGCTCGGCCGCCTCGGCGCTGTGCAAGGCGTCAATGACGTGGGTCAGGCCGTCCACGGCGGTCATGGGTGGGCGAAGGTTGGTGATGAGGAAGCCTCCATCGATCAGGCCGTGCAACATCGCCTCGACGGTGGCGACCGCCACATGAGGCACCTCGTGCATGATCTGTGCGAGGAGCCGATCGAACCGAATCGGCCACGCAGCGACTTGCAGGGCCAGCCTTACCGCTGCCGTGTTCCTGGTGGACGTCTCACGCAGCATTCCCGGCGTCCGCTGCCCCACCGGCGGCCAGGCGGCGACGATGACGCGGCCATCGCGCACCACGGCGGCGCTGTCGGCCACCACGAACAGCCGCCGCCGCAGAGCGTGATGCGCCTCCAAGCGGTCAACAACGCACGTGAGCCATTCGCCGTCTACCCGTGCCACCGCACGATGCTTGTCTCCGAACGTCGCGGAGGCCGGGCCGACGGTGGCGGTCGTGACGGCGGCGAACAGCCCGAATGGTGTTGTCCGTCGCTGCCAGCGCAGCAGGTAGCCGCAGGTAGCGAGGACCGCCCGACGCACGGCGGCGGCCGTCGTGCCGGACGCGTCGGCGGCGAGGAGCTGGTCGACGCGGCGGGCCAGGTGCGGGCTGGCTATCGAGATGGCGTCCCGGACGTCAGGTCGGCTCCACTGGCCGGCCAGCCAGGCGAGACCGGCCTCGGTGCTCGCCGCAGGGCCGATGAGGTCCGGCCCGGGTTCGGGACCGAGGTTGCCGGGATCGGTGCTGGCCCGGACCAACGCCGGGCCGACCGGTTCAAAGGTGCGCTGGGGCAGCATTCGACGCCTCCTGCCGCAGGGAAGGGGGGATGGCCGCCGGAGCCCGCGAAGCACGGGCTCCGGCGGCACAGAGGTGTTGCGGGGGCCTGGTGGTCAGGCCGGGTCGTACGACGAGGTGGCGCAGGCGCTGGTGTTGCAGGTGCTGCCGCAGCCGTCGCTCGTGCTGCAGGCCATGATCACCAGCGGCGTGGTCGCCTCGATCACCCGCATGTCGAGCACGAAGTCGTCGTCGGTGACGACCTCGGCGTCGATCGGCGGGGCGTCGAGGACCGCAGTCGGCGGAGCCATCGACATCACTCTCCTTCCCTACAGGGGTTGTGTGGTGCCACCTGGTCGTCAGGACCAGGAGATCGAGATAACGCCGTGCGTCTTGTCCATGACCGCGGCGTCGGCGGGGATACGCGTGTGGTCGCTGTCGGAGGGCCAGTAGCCGAAGCGGGGCTCGACGTGGCGCCCGTCGCGATCCCAGGCCCGGATCTGCTCGACCATCGCGGCGGCGGCTCGCTCGCCGTCGGGGCCGAAGGCGCGGGCCCCGAACTCGAACCCCTCCCCCTCGGTCGCGGGTCGCACCGCCAGGTAGGCGAAGCCCGCGCCGTGCACGACACCGAAGGGAAACCAACGGCGTTCGGCGGCCAGGTCGGTTCCCTCGTCGGCCGCGACCCGGCAGAACCCGGGCAGGAACCACGCGAACCACAGGTGCAGATCGGCGAACGACACCCCGTTGCCGATCGTCACACCGGACCACAGCTCGGTGCGCTCCATGGCGAGGACGCCATCGAGCCGGTCCAGCCGGTCAGGCACATCGGAGTCGAACAACAGCCGGACGTGCCGGCCGTTCGCGTCGGGCAGGAGGAACACCCGGTCCGGGCGCGCGCCGGCACCCTGCATCGGTACGAACCCAGCAACCTCCACCGACGCGCTGATGAGGTGATCGCCGTCGCGGCGGAACCCGATCGTCCTCGTCACCGCGTTCATGATCAGCGGCAGGACGATGACGCCGCCCTCACGGAGCTGGTCGAGCAGGGCGGGGGCGATATCCCACGCCCCGACGGTGACGATGATCGCGTCGAACGGTCCCTCACCGGGCACGCCGTGCTCGGCATCGGCGACGAGGACCCGCACTCGGCTGCCGTAGCCGTTTTCTTCCAGCAAGGTCGCGGCCCGGTCGGTGACCTCCGGATCGATGTCCACGCTGACCACCCGACCCTGCGGCCCGACGATCTCAGCGAGGTACGCGGCGTTCAGCCCACCAGAGCCGACCTCCAACACCGTCATGCCCGCCGCGAGGTCGGCCTGCTCCAGCATCCGCGCCTGAATGTAGGCCGCGGACACCGACGAGATCGCCACACCGTGCTCGTCGCGCTTGGTCACCACGGAGTTGTCGAAGCCGTAGGCGACGTCGAGGTCGGTGTCGGAGGGCATGAACCGCTCGCGCGGCACCCGGCGCACCGCCGCTTCCACCACCTCCGAGGTGATTTTCCCCTGGGCGCGCAGGTCGCCCACGAGAGCCGCGCGCAGCTCGGCGGCGCGGTCGGCGGCGAATCCTGTGTCGGCTGTCTGGCTCACTCGCTACTTCCTCTTCCTCGAAGCGGGTCGGTCGGGTCGGGTCGGAACACTGTTTTCCGCTGGCAACGGCCAGGACAGCATCGACGGTGCGGCCAGCGGTGCTATCGGGTCCGGGTGGGCCGGCGGCAGGGGGACGGGGGTGCCCGCTGCCGCCGGCCCGTGACCGACCATCCCGTGGACACCCCGGTCACGGCGGCCGGTCAGGTAGCCGCCTCGCGGCGACTACGGGTGAGGGCTGATGGATTTCGGGTCTCCTACAGCCCTGGCCATTTGGAGGCTCAGCGCTCGGCGGGTGGGGAGGCTGAAGTGGCTCAGCGGCTCGCCTCGCCGGCGCGGCGGGCCTCATTGGTTCAGGTCCCCTTGTGGGCGTGCACGGCGCGGCGTTCGTACGAGCCGAGGAGCACGCCGGGGTCGGCCATGAGGTCGATGAATCGGCCGAGATCGGCGTGGCTGAGTTCGGGCTGGATCAGCAGGGGCCGGAGGTGTTCGGCCGCGTCGGCGAGGATTCGGCAGCCGGGACCGCCGCCGGCCCAGGTCTCGATGCTTCGGTGGGTGCACACGGTCTTCATGCCGTTGGCGACGAGCAGCTCGGGAACGTCGTTCGGCCAGGTGGCGCGTCCGCCCGGATCGGTGACGAGCCCGTAGATCCTCGTCACGAGATGCTGAATCAGGTCGGCGTCCTCGCGGTGCGGGCGGCGGAAAACCCGAGAGGGAGTGAAAGGAAGGTCAGCCAAGATAAGCCAGCCGTCGGGACGCAGCCGGTCGATCATCTGTCGAATCACGGCGTTGGAGTCGGGCAGGGCGCCGTGTAGCCACCGCGCGACGGCGAGGTCGAAGGTGTCGGCTTCGCCGGGCAGCTCGTCACCGTCGAGGTTGCGCTGGTAGACGTCGATGACGGCGGTCGGAGCGAGATAGCTGGTGTCTTTGTCGACCGCGGTGACCCTGCCGCTTGGCCCGACGAGGCGGGCCAGGAGGGCGGTGATCTCGCCGGTGCCGGCGCCGATTTCCAGGATGCGGTGGCCGGGCCGGATCTCGAGGCGGTCCAGTTCGTGGCGGATGGTTGGGTCGAGCAGTTCGAGCAGTTGTGGCGGACGCAGCCGGCCGTTGTGGGTTGTCGTCATCCCGATGCTCCTTGTCGATCCGATTCGCAGGGCGTGTAGGCGAGGGTGAGCACTACCGGGGATGCGCGGGGCATCTCGCGCCGGTCCAGTGGTGGCGGCGGGGGTGCGGTGGGGTCGACGGGCGGCGGCTCCCACCATCGGCCCGGGGAGTAGGTGCGGGTGAGCAGGAGCAGGTAGGAGCGTGTCCGCCAGCCGGCGGACGTCAGGCGAGCGTGCTCGTAGGCCAGGACAGCGCCGGTGCTCGGGTGCAGAATGAGCAGGTACCGCTCCCGGCCGTCACCGCTGATCGTGCGGATGCCGATGCCGGAGCGACCGGCGTGGTCGAGCGTGTCGGGATGCGCGGTCAGGCCGGCGGTGTCGGCGAGGACCCACGCGGTAAGGCCGCGTCGCAGCGGGCCAGGGTTGTGCCAGGTGTTCAGCGTGGCTAGACCGTCCATGAGCGCCGCGTTCTCGCTACGCCGGGAGGTCTGCAGGTGTGCCTGCGCTAGGAGCCAGTCGGTGCTGTGGTAGGCCCGGAAGAGGTTCTTGTCGTGGAGCCATCCGGACGGCCAGAAGTCGCGGCGAAGGTTGGGGTGACGGGTCAGGGGTGGGTACCGCTGTGCCAGTTCCGCGCCGGAGTTGTCGTCGGCGTACCAGCGCACGACGTCGCGCATGCTCGGTTCACCGCCGCTGTTGAACCAGGCACGGTGGTACACCACGTCGTAGGTGCCCTCGACCGCATCGCAGGTATCCGGGGTGATCCGGGCTGCGAGGTCGAGCAGGACCGGGCGGGCTGGCTGGCCGGACCGCAGCCTCGTCGGCGGTGGAGTGCGGGTGATCCCGACGAGGTAGCCCTTCGGCATCGGCACGCCGCAGCCGTGTGGCGGTGAGGCCAGTAGCGGGAACTGTCCGCGAGCCGGTGGGGGCACACAGCCTACGGCGAGGGCTGCGGCAAGGACAGCCACGACGCTGCGGCTTGTCCGCCGGCTGCCCGCCACGGCGGGTGTCCGAGCCGCCGTCGTGCGCGTGTGTACGTCGCCGGGCTGGGCACCAGGCGCGGCGGCGACACCCTGACGTGAACGACTCTGGCTGCTATGGGGTACGGAATTCATGACGTCCTACCTGGCGTCAACTCGCCGTGACGGGCGTGCCGAGGCGTGATACGAGCTGCGCGGCCTCGCTGATTGCGGCCTGCTGCTGGGGTGTGAGGGGCTCGGCGGCGTAGCCGGCGACGACGGCGGCGAGCGGGTCGGTGACGTGGGTGGTGGTGCCGGCGAGTTCTTCGAGGAACGCGAGGGCGCAGTAGGGGACGTACCAGGGGTTGTATCCGCCTTCGTGGGCGGCGATGAGCCGGCCGTGGCAGAGCCGGTCGGCCGCGTCGATGAGCAGCCGGGTCATTTCGCGGTAGGAGGCGGCGGTGAGCATTTGCCGCGCCAGGGGGTCCCATACGTTGGCGTCGAAGCCCGCCGCGAGCAGGATCAGGTCCGGTGCGAAGCGGTCCAGCACCGGCAGGACCACCTGGTGCATCGCGGACAGGTAGGCGGCGTGGCCGCTGCCGGGCGGTAGGGGCACGTTGAGGGCGTAGCCGGTTCCGTAGCCGGTGCCGTTTTCGTGGGTCCAGCCGGAGTCGGGTGGGAAGCACCCGGCTTGGTGCAGGCTGATGGTGAGCACGCTCGGGTCGTCGTAGAAGATCGATTGGGTGCCGTTGCCGTGGTGGGCGTCGAAGTCCACGACCGCGATGCGGGCCAGTCCGAGTTCGGCTTGGGCGTGGCGGGCGGCGACGGCGATGGAGTTGAACAGGCAGAAGCCCATTCCGGCCTCGGCGGTGGCGTGGTGTCCGGGCGGGCGTAGCAGGGCGTAGCCGTTGGTGATGTCGCCGTGGACGGCGGCGGTGACGAGTTCGATGAGCCCGCCTGCGGCGAGGCGGGCGATGTCGTAGCTGCCGTGCCCGACCGGGGAGAATCCGTCTCCGGCGTCGCCTCCGGCGCGTAGATCGCTTTGGGCCTTGATGTGCTGCACGTGCGCCTCGGTGTGCACGCGCAGCAGTTCCGCGACGGTGGCCCTGCGAGGCTCGATGCTCATCAGCTCGCCGAGCAGCCCCGAGGCGTGGATCAGCTCGTGGACCCGCCGTTTGGCCTCGGGATTCTCGATGTGCGCGGCGGGTGGGATACCGGCGGCCGGGTTGGCGGGCAGCAGGCCGGCGCTGGTGCCGGTGTCGTGCCACAGGTACTCGGGATGGAAGACGTAGCCGGTGGTCATGGTGGGTGCCCTTCGTTAGTCGGGGCCGGTGCCGAAGCGGGACGGGTCAGTGCGCGGGGACGCTGGTGGGTGTTGGCGTCGCGGGCCGGGGTCGCGGGATCGGTGGCGGTGCGGGGGCGGCGGCGAGGTCGGCGACGAAGGCGTCGATCTGTCCTCGGGTGATGCCGGGCATGCAGATGAGGTGGCTGGTGTCGCCGTCGGTGGCCAACAGCCACTTCCTGCGTACCTGCCCGGGTGGGGTGGGTAGGACGACGGTGAAGGCGTGCGGGTGTCGCCAGGCGGGCCAGCCGGCGGCGTTGAGCCGGTCGGTGGTGTAGGCGGCGAGGCGGCGGGCTGCGGTGGCCCGCCACCGGTGCCCTTCGCGGCCGTGGGTGGCGATGGCGTGCCACAACAGCGCGGCAGCCAGCCCGCACCGAGAACCGGTAATGGTGGTGTCCGCCATGGCGGTGTAGGCGACACGGCTACCGTGAATGCGCAGGTGGTCGCGGATGAGCACGATCCCGCACGGGGTGGGAACGCCGAAGAACTTGTGACCCGATACCGCAATGCTGCTGATGCCGCTGGCGTCATCGAGGCGCAGCCGCCCGTCGAGGGCCAGGGGGATACCGGACAGGGCGGCGTCGACGTGCAGGTGCCCGCCCGCGTGGTGCTCGTCGAGGACCGCGCGGATGCGGCCGGTGTCATCGACCGCCTCGGTCATGGTGGTGCCGGCGGTCGCCACGACGATGGCGGG
Organism: Micromonospora aurantiaca ATCC 27029; assembly: GCF_000145235.1. Lineage (NCBI taxonomy): Bacteria > Bacillati > Actinomycetota > Actinomycetes > Micromonosporales > Micromonosporaceae > Micromonospora > Micromonospora aurantiaca (nom. illeg.). Next base: position 6,849,162 of record NC_014391.1, read on the forward strand.
CCAGCGACGCCGCCTGCGTAGCTGTGCGGCGAGGTGCGTGTAGTCCATCTCCCCGTCGGGCTGCGCGTGAACGGAAACGCCTCGGGCTCCGAGCAGGCGCACCACCTTCGGTACGGAGTAGTGGGCGGCGGTCGAGTAGTAGATGCGGGCGGTGGGGTCACGCCGGTGCGCGGCGTGCAGGGCGGACAGGTTGCCTTCCGTGCCGCCGCTGCTCACGTAGCCCCACCGGTCGTCGGCGGGCATGGCGAGCAGGTCAGCGACCCAGGTGATCACCGCGCGTTCCAGGGCCCGCGTGTGGGCCACGCCGCCGGTGTCGGTGGGGTCGCCGATGTTGTTCCACAGCCTGCCGCCGAGGCGGGTCATGACCTCGGTGTGGTCGAGGTCCACGGCGCCGGGGAATCCGATGCTCGTGGCCGCCGCGGCGTCGGCCTCGCGTACGAGGTGATCGAGAACGGCCGTGATGTCGATCTGCGCGCGGCTCAGGTCCGCGGCGTCAGGGAGGTTCAGAGTGTGGGTCACGCCGGCAGCCCGTGAAGGTGCGCGGTGAGGGTGTGGTGCAGCGCGCCGAGGTGCCGCCACACCGCTCGGGTGGCGTCGTCGCCGTCCTCGGTGAGGTTCTCGTGCCGGTTGTAGTAGGTGACGCGGTCCGGGTCGAGGGTGCGGTTGCAGCGGATGCCGTCCACGCCCAGGCACGCGTGCGGGTCGCGGTCGATGTGCAGGGCGGTGCCGTCGGTCAGCAGCACGTACGCCTGACCTTTGAGGTCGAAGACCGACAGGCGGTGTCCGGTGGCGGGTAGGTCTCGCAGGGTGTGGGCGAGCTGGTACCAGCGGCCCTGGTCGGAGTCGAGGGTGCTGACCCCGGCACCGACGTAGGTCGCGTGCTCGGGCAGGCTCATGTCCCCGCCGTTGACCATCGAGCCCTCGGGGCCGAGGGGATGCCAGCGGCGCCGCGCGGAGGCTGCGCGGGTGATGTTGTCCCGGGCTACGCCGTCGAGGTCCGCCAGCAACCTCGGGAGGTCGTCCGCGTCTGGGGAGGCCAGCCACAGCCGGTAGGCGGTGTGCAGCCGGTAGCCGTGGGGCTCGCCCGGCGCGTCGGAGACGAAGAACAACACCACCCCGTGCGGGCCGAGCGCCTCACGCCCACCGAACCGTTGATCCGCCTCGACCATGTGACCGGTGTTGATCCGCTTGCACCGGTACGCGACCTGCTTGCGCAGGTCGGCCCAGCGGCGGACCTCCGGCGGCACCCTGTCATCGACAGGCACGTGCTCGTACGGCGGAGCCGACACGGTCGGGTGCATGGGCTGCGCGGACGGGGGCGGGGGAAGCATGGTCTCCGGCGTTCGCGAGTAGTCGGCCGGCATCCGCGCCGTCCCGTAGCCGGGCCCCGGCGCGGGGGCGGTAGGCCCCGGCGGGTGAGCGGCAGGCCCTAACCCGTACGCCGGGTGTTCCATCGGCACGGCGGGCGGTGCCGTCTGCGGGTGCTCCGGTCGCCATCCGGCTTCGGCTTGCTCGACGCTGTAGTGCCTGCCTGGAGGCGGTGTGGCCGCGTGGGTCATCATCGTCGCCCCCTTGTCAGATCGAGACGCTGATCGCGTCGGGAACGGCGTGCGTGCTCGGGGTGCCACGGCCGATACCGGCGTAGACGTCCGGACGGGACTGCCGCAGATGCCCCGCCCACACCCCGCCGAGGACGGCGGTGGCGGCGAGGATCGTGGGCAGCAGGAACGGATACAGCGAACCCGGCGCGGCACCGAGCAGGGAGCCGGCGTTGCCGACCATCAGTCCCAGCAGCACCAGCCCGCCCAGCACCCCCAACGCGGGTGCGAGCCGCCACTCCCACGCGCCGGCCTGTGGGCCGCGCACGCTCGCCGGTGCCACCATCGCCGCGACAGAGGCGGCCAGCAGCAGGCACAGCAGGCCCATCGCCCCCAGCGTCGACAGCCACGTGAACATCACCGCGATCGGCTCAGCGCCAGCTAGCGCGAACGCGCCCACCACCACCGAGGCGATGGCTGTCTGCGTCAACGAGCCGCCGCGCGGCGCGCTGACCCGGGCCGTGCTGCCGGTGCGCGCGAGAGCGGCGGGCAGGACGCCTTCGCGCGCCAGGGCGAACACATACCGGGCGACAACGTTGTGGAAGACCAGCTTCGAGGTGAGGATCGCGAGGATCAGGACCAGCTCCGCGAGCACCACCCACCCACCGCCGAGGCGTTCCAGGATCGAGAACGGCAGCCCTGCCGCCGGGTTGGCAGCCACCTCGCCGACGGCGTCGGGGCCGACCGCCACGCCCATCGCCCACGCCGCGAGGGCGTACACGCCGCCGAGGACGACCACCGCGCCGATCGTGGCCCGGCCTACCGACCGGCGGTCGACGGCCTCCTCGACCATCGATCCCGGGGCGTCAACGCCCATCAACGCCGCCACGCAGAAGGCCACCGCGCCGCCGACGCCGCTGACCGCCAGCCCCAAGGCGTCGAAGCCCGCCCACGACAGCCCGCTGTCAGCCGGCTGCCCCACACCTGCAAGGACGAACGCGGCGACGATCAGCAGCGACACCGCCAGCACGGCCACCAGGACCCGGGTGGATAGCACGATCGCCCGCGTACCGAAGGCCCCGATCACGGCCAGGGCGAGGCCCGCCCACACCCACCAGGCCCCACCGAGTTGCCCGGCCAGCGTCGCCCCGACCAACCCGTACAGACTGATCTGAATAGCGTTGTAGGCAACCAGGGCGACCAGGCCGGCGGCGACACCCCAGCCGCGCCCGAGGCTGTTGGCGAGGATGCCGTAGTAGGCCGCCGGGTGTCCCACCTGCCGGGCCATCGCCGTATACCCCACCGCCAGCAACGCCACCACCGCCGCGACGAGCACGAACACCAGTGGCAGCGCCGTCACCCGCGTGGTCGCGTAGGTGGCGACGATGCCTCCGGCGAGCACCACCGTCGGCGCCGACGCCGCCGCCCCGAACACCCACAACCCGACAGGAGTCAGCGTTCGTCGGGCGAGCGCCACCTGCATGTGCGTCGAGCTCACCGCTGCCCCCGCTCCACCAAATCCGGGCAACACGAGAGCCGGCAGCCATCCACCGGATGCCTGCTCACGTCCGCCGCATTCGCTGGGACGAGAAACACCGCCGCCGGACGTACCGGGCCGCCGCGCCAGTAGCTCCGGTCACGGTCGAGCCGCCGCTGCGCGGTCTCGACATCGGGGGTGAAGCCGAACAGGTCGTGAGAACCATTGGCCCACTCCCGTCGGATCGCATACCCCCACGCGAACTCGTCCGACGTCACGTCTCCCGCGTCCGTCACGGCGGCATCGACACGCGCAGAGGACGGCCAGGGTGGCAGCCACCGTCCGGCGTTGCACCGTGGCGGGGCCAAGGCTCGTATACGGGTCAGAGCGGACAGCATGAGGGATGCCTCCTTCGATAGCAGGGCGCGAAAGGGTGAGCCAGCGAGGTCATCGCCAGCAGGTGCTCAACCACGGGGTGGTCGGACGATCAGGGAGAACGAGGTGACGCCGGCACGGCACGACGACGCAGCGGCATAGCGGAGCGATGCGCGCGCACGCGGCACGGCAACCCGTCGGACCGACGGTCGCCAGGAGCAGGCCGCCACATCCGCCACAGCGCCGGACCGCCGGGCTCCAACAACACCGGCGACCGCGGCTCATACCCGAGCCGAGCGAACACGCTGTCTCGCGGCCGGGCACCGCTGACCTCCGCGTACGCCGGCAGCCCCTCCGCGTCGAGCCTGCGGTGATAGCTGGCCAGCAAGGCACCTGCAGCACCGCTCTGCCCGGGACCAGCCGCGAGATGAGCCAGGTAGTGATGCGGCGTATGCGGAAGCACCGCATCGACGTAGGCGTGCAGCAACGCGAACCGGGGTGCGTGCGATCCGAGGATCCGTTGCAGGTCGTACACCCACCACGCAGCCGGCACCGGCGGCTCCAACCGCGAATACCAAACCGCTACAGCGGAGTGGTCGTCGGTCGCGGCAACCTGGCCCTCGTCCAACCCGCGCGTCAGCACAAGTCGTGCGTAGCGGCGCAGAACACCGGAACGCTGACCTGCATCCGGGACCAGCCAGGCGGCCGTCGGTTGGGCCAACAGCGCATCCATCACGACCCCCGACAGCGCCTCAACGTCCTCACTGGTCGCGCTGCGGACCGCCGTCCCCGAAGGCATCATGTCGCGTCCCTCGCGGATCGGCTCGGGCCGCTGTTTCCATCATCCGCGTCCGCCACCTCCGACTCGGCAGCGTGTGCCACCCGTTGCCGGGACATCCGCCGGGCCGAATCAAGCGCGCGCTGAAAGGTTGCGGCGACGTGCAGACTTTCCGACGGAACGCCCGCCGGGGGGAGACGTTGCTGCGCCGCCTCGATCAACCGCGATGAGCCGCAGACGTAGACCGCCTGCCCCGGCTGGTAGTGATACAGCGCCGCGCTGAGCAGATCCCCTTGCGCCGCCGGCTCAACATCACGGTCGTCAGAGAACGCCAACACCACCGTCAGCCAGTCACCATGCGCCTGCTGCAGCTTGTCCAACGCTACCGCGTCGTAGAGATCGGGCAGCGTCCGCGCACCCACCACCAAGGTCACCCGTCGCCTGATTGGTGATGCGGCGACCTGTTCAACCAGCGCGCGCAGCGGCGCAAGACCCGTGCCACCTGCCGCCAACAGAAGGTCAGCATCACCGGCCCGCTCCAGCGACAGCCCGACATCGAGCGCCGGCCCCAGCCACAGCACCTCCCCCGGAGTCACCCGCTCGACGAGCACCGAGGAGACCAAACCCTCCGGGACCGCACGCACGTGAAACTCCACCGTGCCGTCCGCACGAGCGGGATTCGCCGGCGAAAACCACCGCCACTGCCCCGCCACCCGAGGTGTGCATACGGGCATGGCCTGACCAGGCAAAGAACGAACGCGACGCGCTGGCCGAACAGTCAAGACCGCGACGCCGTCAGACGCGGCCTCGCACTCCAACACCTCGGCGACCGTCACGTGCGGCCCATCGCCCAACGCCCCCGCCGCCCGCTCAGCCAGACGAAGCACCCGGCGGCAACCCACCTCCCAGTAGCCGGCCAGATCCGGCTCCCAGCTCGCACCCCCGAACCGCCGCACCGTATCCACCATCGCCGCCGCAACCACCGTGCCGTGATACGGATACAGCCCGAGACGCCGGTACATCCGACCCAACACTGACAACGCAGCACGCCGAGCGGCTGGATCTCCGCGACCAGCCACCATCTGCCCAAGCGTCGAGAAAAACATCGGCGTGAGCTGCTGCGGAAGAAAACGTGCGCTCCTGTCCTCCATGAACGACCAGAAGTGATCACTGGCGCGACCGTGAGCGGCCAAGGCGACTGCCCACGACAACTCGAGGTCAGCCATCGCTCAAGCCACCTGCGAGGCGAAGACTGCCGAGCCGCTCGCCGGGTGGTGCAAACCTCAGACACCGGCGCATGTTTGACCTCGCCCTCCTCAGCCTTACCGCACGCTCTGGCTCAACCGGATCAGGTGCTACACCGCAAGCGGCTGACTGCGACCGATGAGCCAAAGGAGCGTGCGGCCGCCCACCACTTACAGCGACTGAACGACGCCGGAGCGGATTGCCTGTCCAGCAAAGCCGAACGACCCAAGCAAATCGATGTCTGACTTGTTGTCTCGCTGTTGTCTCATCACCAGGGCCAGGCAGTTTCCGCAGTTGGCAGCCCTTCTCACGGGTTGGTTCGGGCTACAGTGACGCGATGACCGGGGAGGTAGCATGACGCGAGCCCCATCGCCACGGGCCCAGCTTTTGGTGCATCCGTTGAGCTACGTTCGAGAGCAGCGGAACTGGACGCAGCAAGACCTTGTCAACGTCATCGCGCGTCGCCTGAACACCGCCGCTCGACGGGAGAAGGCGTGGCGCTGGGAGCGGTGGGGCGTAGTCCCGGATGAAGATTCACAGCTTGCACTGGCAGACGAACTCGGCATCGATCGGCAAACCGTCAAGGCACTCGGGTGGCCGCAATGGCTTCCGAGTGGACCAGCGATCAGCGCCTCGGCGCCATGGACTGTGCAAGGAGCAGTGGCTCTGCTCGACGACACCGCGGGACCGGCAGTGCTAGATCGCCGAGGCTTCTTGATCATGCAAGCCGGGCTCGCGGCGGCAATCGCTGAGCGTTGGCTTGCGGTCGAGCCACCAAGGGTCAATGCAGCGCTCCAGGGAGGCCGGGTCGACGCTGATTTGCTCGATTGCTTCGAACAACGACTCCCCGCGCTGCGGCGCATGGACGCAAGCCTCGGCGGCGGCAGCGTGCGGTCACTGGTTGACGCAGAACTCCGACTGGTTACGGATCTGCTGAACCAAGGTAGCTACTCCGAGACGGCGGGGAACCGCCTGCTTTCCATCGCCGCCGAGCTGGGCCGGATCGCAGGCTGGGCGAGTTTCGACGCCGGCTTCCATGCCGCCGCCGAACGCTACTGGTTCGCGGCCCTCCATGCTGCACATTCGGCATCCGACCGCGCAGCCGGGGCGAACATCTTGAAGTGCATGAGCTTGCAGCGAGTCGATACTGAACGACCCACTGAAGCTTTGCGCCTGGCCGACGCTGCGCGCGCTGGCGCGAGACACGCGCCAGCGCGCGTACGGGCCATGCTCACGACGCGACTAGCCCGTACCCACGCTGTACTTGGCGAGTCGCTGGCGTGCGAGAAACGGCTGGTGGAGGCCGATGCAGAGATGTCGCATGCCGATGAAGAGCCTAGCCCGGCCTGGGCCAGCTATTTTGATCACGCAGAGTACTCCGCTCAGGTCGCAGCGTGCTATCTCCTGCTTGAGCGCCATCGGGCGAGCGACCACTGGCTTCAGCAGACGCTCGCTCTTCAACCTGCTGAACGCAGCCGAGATCGCGCCACCTATCTCATTTGGCGCGCCGAGTCGGTCCTCAACCTCGGGGACGTCGACCACGCATGCGCGCTCGTATCTGAGGCAGCTCCGGACGTCACTGCAACTCGATCGGTGCGCAACCACCGCCGATTGCTGGACATCCACGGCCGCTTGACGGCGCATCGGCACCCTGCCGCGCGAGCGCTGGACGAGCGCGTGCGTAGTCTGCTCGCATGAGTAAGGTCGGGCGAGTTGCGGTGGTGACCGGCTCCAATCGCGGTCTGGGTAAGGCCATCGCCTACGGCTTAGCCCACAAGGGCGTGCACGTGGTCGTTACGGCTCGCACCGAGGATGCCGCTGAGCGGGCGGCTGACGAGCTACGCGCTGACGGCTTGTCCGCGTCCGGCCACCAGTTGGACGTTGTGGACCCCGCTAGCGTCGCTCGTGTCATGGCAGACGTCGGATATGAGCACGGGCGACTGGACATCCTCATCAACAACGCAGGCATTGCTATCGATCGCGGCCAAACAGCGTCCCGCGCCGATATGGAAAAGGTGCGAGCCACTCTTGACACCAACGTCATGGGAGCGTGGCGTTGCTGCACCGCAGCCATTCCCGAAATGAAGAAGAATGGTTACGGAAGAATTGTCAATGTCACGAGCCACATGGGCACCTTCGGCGAGATGGGGCCTGGCAGCGTCTCCTACCGGGTATCCAAGGCGGCCGTGAACGCCTTAACCTGCATTTTGGCAGCCGAACTGAAGGATGACGGGATCCTCGTCAACGCCGCTTCACCGGGGAAGGTCGACACCCGGCTGGCGTATGGCAAGGCCACCCACACGCCGAAGCAGGCAGCGGAGACCTTCGTCTGGCTCGCCACCCTTCCTCCTGACGGTCCTACCGGGGGCCTCTTCTTTCAGCGTGAGATCCTCGACTGGTAACTGCCGCACGCCGTCGGGGGACTGCCGAAGTGCTGCGCGAGGCATTCGATACCACCAACCAGCAGCGCATACGAGCCGACAAGATCGCGCGTGGTCAGCAGGGGGGGCCAGTAGTGCATGTGGATCGCCGCGGCGAGTGCCCGCATGTCGCCGTCGGCGAGGCTGGTGAGTCGGGCTACGCGTCGGAAAACGCCCCGTCGACCTGCGTCCAGTCGGGGATGGGCGCACCGAGATAGGTGTCCACCGCCCCGGCCAGCGGCAGCGCGAACAAATGCTCCTGCCCCTCGACCCTCGCCATGACCTCCGGAGCCACCTGGCAGCGACGGTCGGTCACCAAGGTCAGCAGGGCGCCGAACATCGCGCACGGCCGACCGTGTTGAACTGCTCCGACGGCGAACCCACACGCATGTAGTGCAGGACCGTCACCGACTGGATTTGCTCACCCGGAACTTCAGCAAGCCCTGCCCCTCCGCGGCGGGCAACCGTCTCCGTCCGCGGCACCATCCCCGAGTGGATCATCTACTGAATCTCGATGGTAGGTGGCGTGCTCTACGAGACGCGCAGCAGCAGGCCTTCATCGTAAGCCGGGAGAATCGCTGATATCGGAGTGGGCATTTGTGAAGAAGGCCGGGACGTGGTTCGCGAGAGCGTTCCCGGCCAGGCTCCGGGCGGTAAGCAGATCCCGTCCGCTGGAGGGAGCATCGGCATGAGGGACAGCCGCGACGGCAGGCTCGGAAGCTGTGGCAAGCCTATCGTCGCCTGTCACGGGTCGAGGCGGGCGGAGGATGCGCTGGCGGTGAAGCTCTCCGACCTAGTACTCCAGCCGCACTTCCGTTGACCGTGTTTGCGCAGCTAGGACCGCAGATGCGGATCAGGCGTCAGAGTACACGATCGTCCACCGTAGACTGCCGCACTTGTGGCGGTGGACGATCTTTCGGGGTGGGCGGCAGGTCTGGATGACCTAATGGCGCGGATCGCTGGCCGGTTTCGGCGGGTGGAGCCGCTACGGCGAGGGCACCGCGGTTGGCGAGGTCGGCGGCTGTGCCTTCCCATATGTCGGCGTGCAGGGAGCCCGGGGTGCGTAGTGTAGGTCCGAGGCACCAGCGGCCGGTGTCGTCCGCGCTCGCAGGACGGTTTTCCTCCTCGGCGAGGGCGCGCTGGTTGAGCCGTTTACGGAAGTCGTCTGTCGATTCCGTAGCGCGGCGCACGTCGAAGCGTAAATTGTGTGAGGCGTAGCTGTATCGGCGTTTCCAGCCGCGGCGGCCGGGGTTGGGTTCGATGAAGTAGGACAAGGTGACGCGCATGCGCACTGTGGCATGGCCGAGGTCGGCGAGGATGTCGGCGGGCCACGGCAGGTCGTGCAGATGCATCTCTCGCATGGTCCCGTTGTGGAACGGGTGGATGGTGTCCTGAGCGATGAGGGTGAGCGCGTCGTTGGCGCTACGAGTGGCCCGGTCAAGATCGGGTACGCCCATGCCGTAGCGGCGGTGAACGGCGCGCAGGTCGGCCTTGCTCGTGGCCTGGTCGACGTACTTGCGCATGGCGTCGGTCCATTCGGCGGAGTGCACGATCAAAGCACGCACTGTCTCGGGCCACAGCGAGGGATAGTCGGCCATGATCGAGGCGGCGAGGTGTGCGGCCTGTGCCGTTGCGGCACTGGTAGCGCAGGTGACGGTCAGTAGCCGACTATTTGTGAGTGGCGCCTTGGTAGTGAGCAGTTGCAGCTCTTCAGGGGTGTCGAAGCTAGTGCCGGCGGGAGAACGTGCGACGTTGCCGCCTTCGAACACGACGTCTGGCTTGACCGGCCACGCGGAGTGATACGCGACGGACGTGCGTGAGTGCGGTGACAACTCGCCTCGCGCGGCGAGGGGTGTCCAGCCGGCCCAGTGGGAGCTGGCGGTGGACAAGCTGTCCATCTGTGTGTAGGCGCCTACCGTGAGGGCGTTCCAAGCCTGTGCGGGGTTTTGGACGGCCTCGAGGTCACTGCGCTGCAGGTGGTCGTCCTGAAAGTTAGCGGGATTTACGTTTCCGGCGGAGACAAGGAACAGCCGGTGCGCGTCGCTGTCGGCGTCGTCGAGGAACACAAGCCCGTCATCGACCGTCGCGATGGAACGGCCAGCGGCAAGGGCATCGATGGCGGCGGACCAGGACGTCGGTTGGCCGACCATGATCGCCGAGCTTGTTCCAGGATTGGCGGTAGTGTCGTTCGCGGTGATCGCCAGGGAGAAGGCCCGGTGTCGTCGTGGTGCAGTGATTTCCGCCAGGCTGGTGGCCGTAGCGGTGACGGCGCCGTACAGTTCCGGCGGATTCGACGCTGGTGGGGGCGGGGCGAGTTTGACCGACTCGAGGCGATGGCGCAAGCGAACCTGACCGGTGGCGAGCAGAGCCTCGCCGAGATCGCCGTACAGGGCCAGCCCAGCCATCTCGGTACCGTGCCCACGATGATCATGAGAGCCCCAGGTCGGGTCGCAAGCCTGGCAGTCTGCCGGATCAAGCGAGCCGGCGAGTAGAGGGTGAGCTCGGTGGACACCGGTGTCGAGTACGCAGATGGCGGGCGCGTCCGCGCCGGCCGGCCGCGTGCGCCTCGCCAGCTGATCTACCCACTCCGCCTGCTCGACGGCGGATTCCAGCGCGATGATTTGTGCCAGCTCGTGCGGTCGCCGCAGTTCGGCGAGGTCGTCTAGCACGCCGAGCGCGCCGGCCAGCTGTTCTACTGTGGCTTGCGCGAGGACGACTATGCGCTCGCTGAAGCCAAGGGTGCGGGAGCCGAGTCGGACGCCGGCCTGTTGGGCGAATTCCTGGAACCGGCCCACCTCGTTGCCGTCGCGTCGTCGCAGCCACACTTCCCACCACACCGTCGCCGTCGGCTCGGGAAACGCGTCGGGTGGATCCGTCCAGAGCGACTCGATCGTTGCCAGACCGATTGCCTGGATTCGGTCGACGAGGTTGCGGTTCCTCGGCTTGTCCTGCTCGGCCGTCTCTGCGTACTGCTGGAGGCGGGACACGAAGTACCCGAGGGTGCCGTCGGGCACGAACACCGTCGCGTACTCCACCACCCCGCCGGTGGTAGTCACGTCTTGAACGGACACCAGTTCTGGATGCACTTGACCGGCGCGAGGGTCCAGCGACTCCACGGCCAAGTGCACGTCGGGGAAGCTCTCGAACGTGAGGTACACGCCGTCCACCGCGCCTGAGATTGCGTAGTCCCGCTCGGCGCGTTGCTCCGTGGCTGCGCTCTCTGCTCGATGGAGCTGCTCTTGTAGTTGGCTCGCGTGTCGCTGCCGGTCCGACGGTGCCGGTACCTGCTCGCCGCCACCGCCGCCCACTGGTCGACGGTAGGGTTCAGCAGCCGCGCCGGCGCGCAGGATGAGGTGGTGGCGGTTCCGAGCTGGCATGGTTACGAAGCGCTCGGGGCGGCGTTTCGTCGTTCCTGGAGAGCCGCAACCAACGTGGCGGTGGTGATGTGCTGCTGACCGGACAGGACGGCCTCCTTTGCCGCCAACTCGCAGGCGATCGTGACCTCGGCGTGGCTTAGCCCGGCGGCCGCTTGGTCGACGCGGTCCCAGGCCCACCGTCGTGGGCTCATCGTGGCGAGCCGGTTGCGGATCACCGCGCGTGCGACGTCGGGTGTTGGTAGAGGGTAGTCCACCACCAGGTCGAACCGGCGGAAGAAGGCGCGGTCGAGAAGCTGCGGGTGATTCGACGCTGCGACAAGCAGACTCGGCGAGTCAGGTTGGTCGAGGAACTGCAGGAACGAGTTGAGCACCCGGCGAATCTCGCCGACGTCGTTGCCGATCGCGCGCTCACCGGCGAGCGCATCGACCTCGTCGAAGAGATAGACGCCTCGGGTCTGGGCGAGGGCGTCGAAGATGAGACGCAGCTTCGCGGCCGTCTCGCCCATCATCTTTGTGATCAGGCCGTCGAGGCGGATGGTGAACAACGGTAGCCGAAGCTCGCCGGCGAGCACGTTAGCAGTCATCGTCTTGCCAGTACCGGGAGGGCCGATGAGTAGCAGTCGCCGCAGCGGGTGGAAACCCTTCTCCCGAAGACGGTCCTGCTGGCGTTGTTCGAGCAAGGCGCGGTCTAGCCGTTGGCGTACGCCCGCCTCCAGACAGAGGTCTGTTAACCGGCTGTCGGGGTAGGCGACGGTGAGTAGGTCAGCCAGTTCACCTCGTGGACGAGCCACTGGTACCGGTCGACCCAAATGGGCGGCGCCAGTGTGGGTGCGAAGGCCGTCTACAAGTTCGCGCATCTCTTGCGCGAACTTGCCCTGGCCGCTTCGTGCGGCGTGCGCGGCAACCTGCAACGCCACAGAGTAGAAGCGCGCGTCGTCGCCCTCACCATGGCTCCTGACCAGGGCTTTTACTTGATCTGCTGTTGCCACCCGACTGTCACCTCCCTTCCCCCGACGTGGTCTTCTCACGCTCTGCATACATCGTGCCCGGCCTGATGGGTAGCGGCTGACCGGGCGGCAACGCTGGCTGCCTTCTGTCGCCTCCCAGGCAATCATTCGCGCTGGGCCGTGAGTGGTAAATCTTGACTGGTAAAATTTTATCACTATCCTGAAACCTGTGCCAGTAGGGCGCGCCAAGAGAGACGAGAGCCGGTTCCGTGATCAAGCGAACCGGCTAGCGGTGCGGCTGCGGTCGCTACGCATCGAGCGAGGCCTGACTCAGGAGCAGTTGGCCGCTCGCGCACGGGTGGCCGTCTCGACTCTGAGAAAGATCGAATCAGGGCAGGTAGTCGAGCCCGGCTACTTCACCGTGCTATCGCTGGCGTCGGCATTGGGGCTCGGGCTAGGTGAGCTGCAGGACTGATCGCTCGGGTGCCCCTCATGCTTGAAGGTGGGTAAGACGGCGAGCGGGGGAAGTAGGAACCCAGCGAACCGCGCTACATCGAGCATCAAGCTCCCACATCGTGGGAGACCACGGCACTACCTGGGAGCTCCTGTCCGCTCCGCAGGCCCGCCCCCTGCTGAACTCCGTCCGGCCGCGTGACCTGGCCGGGCGCACCCGCCGCCGACTCGCCTCCGAGCTGATCACCGAGCTGGTCCAGGTCGACCAGGAGGGGCCGGTGCCGTTGAGGTCCTGCAGGGTGCTGCCGTGGTCTCGACGAGCTGGGTCAGTTCCTTGTTCGCCTTGATCGTGGAGCCCGCCTGATCGGCGACGTTGCGGACATCAGCCGCTTCGCCACCCGCGGGCACTTCGCCTCCTGGAACGGCACCTCACCCCTGGCGGCCGTGCGGGGCCGACCCCGGACCGTGCCGTTCGGTCGAGCCGTCCGACGTGGGCCGGGTCGGCGCACAGTTGCGCGGCGCCGGTTGCGCCGCCGGAACAGATCTTTGTCACCCCGGTCGGGGAGCCGCCAGGCAGCGGATGCCTGGCCGGCCCGGGTCGGCGCGCCGAGGTCGCGACCGCCCGCGGTCGGATCGCTGCCCTGGCGCACAGGGCAGATCAGCAGGGCGGAAGTCAGATGGCCGGACGGTGCAACTGTCACCACTGACCTCGCCCGGGGGCCGACGGTTCCGCCGCCATCCGTGCGGGGCGCCGACCCAGGTCAGCGGCGGCCGACCACCCCCGCCCCGACCCTGGGAGGGAAGATCGACAGAATTGGCCCACAGTAGACAGTGATCGACGACTGGCCAGCGGGCACCTCAACCATGATCCGGACCAGGCGACGCGAAACGCACTGGTCAGCACGCACCCGCACGAACCCCGCCCAGACGGCACGGCGACAACGGAGCACCATCGGAGCACCGTGGTCCCGCATCTTGGAAGATCGCAGCACATCGTGGGAAAGAATCAAGGCCGCGACCGACGTTTCCGCTGGTCACGGCCTTGATTGCTTGTGCGCCCGAAGGGACTCGAACCCCTAACCTTCTGATCCGTAGTCAGATGCTCTATCCGTTGAGCTACGGGCGCCTGGTGCTCGGCCAGTCTACACAACCGGCTTTCGCGCGGAGACTCCGGGATTCGAACCCGGGAGGGGCTTTAAGACCCCAACCGCATTAGCAGTGCGGCGCCATAGACCAGACTAGGCGAAGTCTCCCTGGTGACCCACGAGGTCACCGCGCCCGAGGATACAGGTCCGTACCCGCCCGGGGCAAAGCGACTATCGGACCGGCCGCCCCGACCGCGTTTTCGTCGTGTGCCAGATCACGCCCACGGCTACGCTCCATCGATATGCAGGAGCAGCCGCCGAGCGATCCGCCCCGTCGCGAGCCCGCCCCCAAGGCCCGGCGGAGCCGCTCCCCACGACCGACGTTCAACCCACCGACACCGGAGCCCGCCGCGGAGAACGCGACGAGCGACACACCGCCGCCCCGGCGTCCGCGCCGGGCGGCGCCCACTGTCGTCTTCCAGCCGCCGACGCCGGCCGCCGACGCACCGCCGGCGCCGCGCCCGCGCCCGGCCGCCGACCCTTCGCCGGCCGATCCGGGTACGCCCGGCGAGCACGCCGCTCCGAAGGCTTCTGTCGACGGCCCGGGTACGCCGCCGAAAGAGACGTCCACGACTCCCTCGGGCACGACTGCCGGAGAGCCGTCGCCGAGCGCCGGGGAGGGCACGCTCCCGGCCGATGAGAGGCCCGTCACAGCAAAGCAGCAGCAAGCCACCGAGCCTCCGGCCGGGCCGGTCTCCCCACCGGCCGGGGAGGAAACACCGAAACGGGCGCGCCGCGCTCCCGCCGCCAAGAAGGCCGCCCCAGTCGCGAAGAAAGCGGCCCCAGTTGTGAAGAAGGCTGCGCCGGCGGTCAAGAAGGCCACTCGGAAGGCGTCGCCTCCGAAGCAGGAGACGGCGATCAGCACGACGGAGCCCACACCCACCGAACGGCAGCCCGACGGCACCGAGCCGGTCACGGCGGAGCGTCCCGTCACCGCACCTTCGCCCGGACGGACCCGCCGGACCACGAAAGCCGCCCCGTCGGCGGCGATGGCGATCCCGGCAACGGCGAGTCCAGCCGCCGCCGACACCACGACACCCCGCGCCGAGCAGTCCGACGAGCCGACGCACGGCACGGTCGTCGAGCGGGCACCCGCACAACCCGACGTCACGCGTACCCCGATGGAGGGCTGGCGGGCGGTGGGGCCGCAGCTGCGCGACCACCCCGGGTTCGCGCCGGAGCTGCTGGCCCTGGCGGCGGTCGACGCGCTCGGGCCGCGGGCCGCGTCCTGGGTGGAGCAGGTACGGCGGGCCTACCCGGAGGCGGACGCCGACGGGGTGGCTCGGCTGGCGACGCGGCGGTTCGTGCGGATGGCCGGTACGGGTGGGGCGCTCGCGGCGGGCGCCGGGCTGTTCGCGCCGGTCGCGGAGCTGGCGACGGTGCTGTGGACGCAGGCGAACCTGGTGCTGCATCTGGCAGCGGCGTACGGGCGGGATCCGGCGCATCCGGATCGGGCCGCCGAGCTGCTGGTGCTCACGTTGGTGCACCCGGACGACGGCACCGCGCGGGCGGCGCTGGCGGCGGCTCGGGCGGCTGATGCTCCGGCGGAGGGTCCGTGGGGGCGCGTGGTGGAGGCGGCCTGGCGGCTGGCGACGCCGGTGGCCGCGCAGGCGGGTGGCTGGCTCGGGCTGCGGTTGGCCGCCCGGTTGCTGCCGGGCGCGGCGGCGCTGGCGGCCGCGACCGGCGGTACGGCGACGGCCGAGCGGGTGGCCGCGCGGGCGGTCGCCCGGTATCGGGCGTGATCGACACCAGTTCGGCGAGCCGGCGCGGTCAGGCGGGCCCGATGCCGCCACTTCCCCGACCTGGCGGCGGACGGAACGCGTGCGGTCAGAGCCAGTCGAACCAGGACTTCGGCAGCATCGCGTAGCCGACGAACGCGAAGATGTCGAGCAGCGTGTGCGCGACGATCAGCGGGGCGACCCGGCGGGTACGCAGGTAGAACAGCCCGAAGATCACGCCCATGACGGCGTTGCCGACGAACGCGCCGAAGCCCTGGTAGAGGTGGTACGAGCCGCGCAGCAGCGCGCTCGTGGCGAGCACCGCGCCGATCCGCCAGTTGAGCTGCCGCAGCCGGGTGATCAGGTAGCCGACCACGATCACCTCCTCCAGCACGGCGTTCTGCACGGCGGCGAGGATCAGCACCGGCACCGTCCACCAGAGGTCCGGCAGCGCGGCCGGGACCAGCGTGGCGTTGAGCCCGAGCTGCGCCGCCGCCCAGAACAGCGCCAGCCCGGGCAGGCCGATGAGCGCGGTCAGGCCCGCGCCCCGGGCCAGGTCGGAGGCGGGCCGGCGGAAGTCGACGCCGAGCGTCCGTGCCGGGTCGCCGGGGTCGCGCGCCAGCAGGTGTACGGCGAGCAGTACCGGCAGCAGCGCGAAGACGATCCCGAGCAGCTGGTACGTGAGGTCGAGGTACGGCCGGGCCGACGCGGAGGTGTTCAGCGCGGCGGTCTGCTTGGACAGTCCGCCGGTCGCGGTCAGCTTCGCGATCAGCGAGACGAGCGCGTACACGGCCGACTGGCCGAGGGACAGACCGAGCACGAGCAGCGTCTCGGTGCCCAGCATCCGGCGGGAGACCGGGCGGGCCAGCTCGTCAACCGTCACCGGACCATGAAAGCACTTCGGCGACCGGGCCGGACGGTCGCACAGCCTGTGCGACCGGCGTACACGCTCCGTGGACATTCTATGCGGGCCGATCCGCCCGTACGGAGAAGGAGCGTGCCCCTGTGGAGAACTTCGCGCGGCTGCTGAAGGAGAGCTGGACCCTGGTCGAGGAGCACCGGGAGCGGCTCAGCGGTCACTTCTACGCCCGGCTGTTCCTCCTCGACCCGGAGCTGCGCAAGCTCTTCCCGGTGCAGATGAACGGCCAGGGGGACCGCATCCTGGAAGCCATCGTCACGGCCACCCAGACGGTGGGCGACCCGGAGAGCTTCGACGAGTACCTGCGCGCGCTGGGCCGGGACCACCGCAAGTACCACGTGTCGGCCGAGCACTACGCGACGATGGGCGTCGCGCTGCTCGACGCGCTGCGCAGCACCGCCGGGGACGGCTGGAACCTGGAGTACGACCAGGCGTGGCGGGAGGCGTACGCCGGCATCAGCGAGCGGATGCTGGCCGGCGCGGAGGCGGACGAGAACCCGCCGTACTGGCACGCCGAGGTGCTGACGCACGAGCGGCACGGCCCGGACACGGCGGTGCTGACCGTCCGCGCGCTCCAGGATCCGCTGCCGTGGCGGGCCGGCCAGTACGTGAGCGTGGAGGTGCCGCGCTACCACCCGCGGGTGTGGCGGACGTACTCGGTGGCGAACGCGCCGAACGAGGAGAACGTGCTGGAGTTCCACGTCCGGACGCCACCGGGTGCGGCCGGCTGGGTGTCCGGCGCGCTGGTGCGCCGTACCAAGCCGGGTGACCTGCTGCGGGTGGCCGCGCCGATGGGTTCGATGACGCTGGACCCGGAGTCCACCCGGGACGTCCTCTGCGTGGCCGGCGGGGTCGGCCTGGCGCCGATCAAGGCGCTCGTGGAGGAGCTGACCCGGGTCAACCGGACCCGCTGGGTGCACGTCTTCTACGGCGCGCGCCGCCCGGACGAGCTGTACGGGCTGCCCGGCCTGGAGGACCTCGTCGCGTCCCACCCGTGGTTGTCGGTGACGCCGGCGTGCAGCGAGGACCCGGACTTCGGCGGCGAACTCGGTGACGTCTCCGAGGTGGTCACCCGGTACGGCCCGTGGACCACGCACGACTGCTACGTCTCCGGCTCGGCCGCCATGGTCCGGGCCACCCTGCGGGCGCTCGCCGCCGACGACGTCCCGCCCGACCACATCCGGTACGACACGTTCGGCAACCTCTGAACCTTGCTCCCCCCGAGCCGGGTCGCGTGCCCCCGCCCCCTGGGGCACGCGACCCGGCCCCCCGTTTCTCAGTAACGCCAGGGGGTGCCGGTCTCGCGGTACTCCTCCACGGGCACGAGCGGCACGCCGGGTGCCATCCGGTCGACGTAGAGCCGCCCCTCCAGGTGGTCGATCTCATGTGCGACCAGCCGCGCCATCGCGTACTCGTAGGACGTGATCACCCGGCTGCCGTCCCACAGGGCGTGTTCCACGTCGATGCGCAGCGGCCGGGGCACCAGGCCGCGGTGGTCGAAGAAGGACAGGCAGCCCTCGTACTGCTCGTCGGTCTCGGTGGCGGCGTCCACCACCCGGGGGTTGAGCAGCACCACCGGGTCGGCCGCCCGGTCGGCCGGGCGCACGAGCGCCGCTGACCAGCCGATGCCGAGCTGGGGCGCGGCGAGGCCGACGCCCTTGCTGAACGGGTGCAGCTCGTCCAGGCGGACCAGCATCGCGGCGAGCCGGTCGATCACCTGCCGGGCGTGCTGTTCGTCGGCCGGCAGGTCGAACTGGCGGGCCCGCTGCCGCAGCAGGTCGTCGCCGCGCTGCACGATGCCCACGGCCCGCATCCGGTCGCTGGCCCGTACCCGGGCGCCGCCGGTGGGCGCGCTGTCCGGTTCGGCGTCCGGCTCGGGGCTGCGGAACCGCCACTGCATCCGGTAGCGGGCGTTCAGCGGCGGGTCGTCGGTCCCCCAGTCGAAGACCACCCGGCCGCCGTCCGCCGAACGCTGGATCGGGGTACGCAGCGGCCCCTCCTCCGCCGACAGCGAGGTCTCCGCGCCCCACACCTTCGGGTCGAGGTCCGCGGGCAGGTCGAGCCGCACCGCCAGGTGCCGGGTGGGCAGGCGTACGGCCCGTTGGAACCAGGGGCCCCACTTGTCCCGGCCGACGCGGTACGCGTACTCGATGGTGACCCGGTCGCCGGGGTAGAGCGGGAAGCGTCCCTCGTCGTTCTCGAACAGCAGCCAGATCTCCTTGAACGCGTCCCGGTCGTGTTTGGCCCGCCAGTGCATCGGCTCGCGTCCGTTGCCGTCGTCCCGGTACGCGGTGAGCTGCAGCTCGGCGAAGGTCAGCGGGTGTTCCCGGTGGTGCCGGTTGGAGCGGCCCGGGTCGTTGGGGTAGCGGTCGACGGCGACCCGGACCAGGTAGCGGGTGACCGGTTCGGTGCCCGCGTTGTACAGCTCCCGCCGGATCGCGCAGTGGTAGCCGTCCCCGGTGTGGGTGAGCGTGGCCATCTCCCGTTCCACCACGAGGCCGGTCCCCGGGGGCAGCCACTGGCCGGGCACGGGTGGGTCGCGGTGCGCAGTGCCGGTCCGGCCGTGCCGCAGCTCGTCGTACTCCCGGAAGCGCTGCCAGATCGCGC
Organism: Micromonospora aurantiaca ATCC 27029; assembly: GCF_000145235.1. Taxonomy (NCBI): domain Bacteria; kingdom Bacillati; phylum Actinomycetota; class Actinomycetes; order Micromonosporales; family Micromonosporaceae; genus Micromonospora; species Micromonospora aurantiaca (nom. illeg.). The sequence goes on from NC_014391.1 coordinate 6,868,161, forward strand.
CGCTGGCCTCCAGGACGGCCTCGGCCCGGCGGGCGAAGTCCTCGGTGGGCCGGTGCCGACGCCCTTCGACGTGGCTGACGTAGGACGGGTCGAAGCCCATCATCGTGGCCAGTTGCTTCTTGGACAGCCCTCGGCCGGTCCGGTGCCGGGCGAGTTCGGCCGCGAACGAGTCCGCGGCACGCTCGATCGGTGAGGTCGTCATCAGCTTCCTCGTACGCGGGAAGACCATTTTCACGTTGAGTGGCTGAACGTGTACGGAAACTGCCTCGTATTCGACACTCACCTTGACTTTTCAGCGGCGTACGTCGATCCTTACGCCGTCTGCCGCCGGTTCTCCGGCGGCGTTTTTCGTCTCCGAGGCCGGGTAGTACGCGACGGCCGTGGAGTGACGGGGACCTCCCCGCGACACCGCGGCACCACTTCCCCTCCCGCCGGGAGGGTGGTTAGGCTAGCCTTAGCTTGGGTCGACGGCACGCGCCGACCGCAGGGCGACAGGACAGGGGACGGCCAGGTGACTGCGGTGATGCCGGGGCGCGACGCCGCCACCCCGCTCGCCCCTGTGACAGCGACCCTGCGCGCCATGTTCGGCACCGACGACCTGCCCGGGCTCGCACCCGGCCTGCTGGTCCACGACGAGCTGGACCGCTGGTCCCCGGCCACCCGGCTGATCGACGGCACGCTGCTGTCCGAGTTCCTGACCGCCGCCGGCCGCCGCTGGGGCGGCACCCCGCACGCGTGCGCCGCGCTGGCCTGGAAGTCCTACAGCTACTGGACCGCGCTACCCGCGGTGCTCGGCTGGGCGTCCGCCCGCCGGGTGCCGCTGCTCGACCCGGCCGACGTGCTCGTGCACTTCGAGGACCACCACCAGCTCCTCACCTTGGGACTGCGTGCCTCCACCCCGGTGGCGGTGCTGCCGAGCGACCCGCTGGCCCTCGCCGGCGCTCCGGGCGTACTGGTGGTCCCGGACGAGACGGCGCTGCTCGGCGCGCTGCGCGCGTCCCTGCTCGACGCCCACTTCGCCCCGCTGATCGGCGCCATCCAGGGCGAGGTCCGGATCGGCACCCGTACGCTGCTCGGCTCGGTGGCCTCCGGCATCGCCCACGGCATCCTGCGCGCGTCGGACGCGCTGCCCGGCTCGGCCACGGCGGCCGTCGGCACGCTGCTCGACGCGCTCGACCTGAGCGACCTGGTCGAACTGGTGCCCAGCCCGGCCGGCGAGCCGACTGTGCAGCGGCGCACCTGCTGCCTGGCGTTCACGCTGCCCCGGCCCAAGGTGTGCCAGGGCTGCTGCGTCCGCCAGGGCTGACCGCTCACTCGACCAGCGGCCGGACGTCCCACAACCACACCCCGCCGGTACGCCTCGGCGTGATCCCGCTCAGCTCCGTCATCGCCCGGCGCAGCGCGTCGGCCTGCGGCAGCCGGGGGTCGAGGATCACCGCGCCGGCCCGCCAGTAGCGCAGGTCGTCCACGGCGGCCACCCGGTCCTGCGGCGTGATCGGCGGGACCGCGTCGGTGCGCCGTACCGTCTCGAAGAACGTGCTGGTGGGACGCGGCGGCGCGGTGAAGAGGGCGATCCGGTCCCCGCCCGGGCGGGTGTCCGGATAGAGGAAGTAGCCGCGGGCCAGCGGCATGTCCAGCCGGGTCTCGGCGGACCAGCGCAGCGGGACCGCGTACGTGGTGTCGGGCAGCGGCAGCGTGACGATGCTCCGCCCGCCGGCGACGTAGGGACGCCAGGCGCCGGAGGTGACGAACGTCGGAGTCGGGTCGAGGCGCTTCGCGGGCAGCGGGGTGGGCAGGATCGGCAGCAGCGCCATGGCGAGCACTGTGACGGTGGCGAACCGGATCTGGTCGCGCGCGTCCGGGTGCCGTACGGCGAGCCGCCGGGCCCGGTCGGCACCGAACGCGAGCAGCACGCCGATGATCGGGGTGAGCGCGAGCGACCAGCGGGTGGGCACCACCGAGTGCAGGACCGGCAGGTTCTCCAGCGCGGCCCAGGGGCCGGGGATGCCGGTGTCCCGCCCGTCGTAGCGGATCTCCCGGCCGAGCGAGAAGAGTACGAACACGAGCCCGACCGCTGCCAGCCCGAGCACCACGGCGTTGCGGCGCAGCCACCAGACCAGCGCGATCACCAGGATCACCAGCGGCCAGCCGAAGAACGCGTTCTCCTCGGTGGCGTTCTTCACGAGCGGTTCGCTGCCCCGGGCGTCGCCCGCCACCGACTCCCGCGACCAGGCCACGTACGCGGCGAGGTCGGTGGAGTAGCCCCGGATCAGCGTGGACAGCCCGCTGTACGCGCCGGGGCCGAAGAACTGCACCCAGAGCGGGTACGCGAGCAGCGCCCCGGCGACCGCCGCGGCGACCCCGAGCCCGGCGGCGAACGGGCGGGCCGCCGAGCGCAGCGCGGGACGGCCGAGCGCCAGCGCGAGCACCACCACGCCGAGCCCGATGGCGGTCATCAGCAGGATCTCCAGGTTGAGGAACGCCTGCCAGACGATCACCAGGCCGAGCAGGACGCCGTTGCGCAGCCACCGGCCGGGTTCGGCCAGGCGCAGCGTCCGCCAGATGATCAGCGGCACCACGTACTGGCTGACGATGTTGGGGTGCGAGTTGGCGTGCGAGATCATCGCCGGCGCGAACGCGCAGAAGGCGGCACCCAGCCAGGCCGGACCGCGGGACTTCACGACAACTCGGGAGAGCAGGAAATACCAGGACACGCCGGTGGCGGTGAGCCCGAGAGTGAGGAAAATCAGAAAGGACCAGCGCGGGCCTGCCCAGAGCGTTATCGGGGTCAGCGGCAGTGAAACGGATAATACGGACGTATTAGCCATGAGATTGACGACATCCGGCACATTCATCCGATCCGAGGTGAACGGATAGGCGAAGTCAGTGACGACGCGAGCACCATGCGCCATCATCCATTCGAATTGCGCCTGATCTGTCCGATTGTCCCGGACGCCATTGCGCGGATCGACCCAGAGCCGGGCGGTGACCCAGAACGCGAGCAGCACGAAGCTGAGCACGGCGAGCGCGTCGATCCGCCTACCCTGCCCCGATTTCGCCGCGCTCGCGCCGCTTTCCGGAGTAGTCATGACATTTCAGAGCGTAGTCAGGGCATGACGGGCACGTGCAATGTTCTGGGGAATCACGTACTATGTGCCGAGTTCGCCGACCGCCGAACAGGCACCCCTCCGGATCACAATTCGGCCCCCCTCCGTCCCCCGATTTCCCCCTCAGCCATCCAGATGGTTGACTCTGACGGTCCAGGCGCGGGTCAGTCATATCGTGAGGAATCGACGCATGGCAGAAATCACTGGGGATCAGCGCGTCCAGTCCGAGGTGCTCGAAGGCCTGGCGACGGCTGTCAACCACCGGCAGTGGTTCGTCGAGCTGGCGGTGCCCTACCTCGGTGACAACCCGATCGAGATCGGCAGCGGCCTCGGCGACTACGCCTCCGCCTGGGCCGCGTACGCACCCCGGATCACCGCCACCGAGGCCGACCCGGACCGGCTGATCCAGCTCAAGGAGCGGCTGTCCGACCACCCGGGCGTCGAGGTCCGGCAGATGCTGCTCCCGCACCACGAGCGCGGCGACTACAGCGCGGCCGTCTCCTACAACGTGCTGGAGCACATCGACGACCACGTGGGCGCGCTGCGCAGCATGCGGGACCTGGTCCGCCCCGGCGGCGCCGTGGTCATCATCGTGCCGGCGTTCCAGTTCGCCATGAGCCCCGCCGACATCGCCACCGGCCACGTCCGTCGCTACACGAAGAAGACGCTCGCCGCGGCGATGACCGAGGCGGGCCTCACCGTCGAGCGGATCCACTACGCCAACGCGCTCGGCCTGATCGGCTACTTCATGGCCACCAAGGTCTTCCGGCTGATGCCGAAGGAGGGCCCGATGGTGAAGGTCTACGACACCCTCGTGCTACCAGTCACCAAGGCCGCCGAGCAGCGCGTCCGGCCGCCGTTCGGCCAGTCCGTCTTCGCCGTCGCCCGCGTGTAAGGAAGGGCCCCTTGTTAACAGACGTCTGTTAACAAGGGGCCCTTCCTTACACCTCACTCCTTGATCTGGTACGTCGGGCGGATGACCGCCCGGGCCAGGGTGTGGAACGCCAGGTTGAAGCCGACGAAGGCCGGGCTGGCCCCGGCCGGGATGTCGAGGCGGTCCACGTCCACCGCGTGCACCGCGAACACGTACCGGTGCGGGCGGTCCCCGGCCGGCGGCGCCGCACCGCCGTAGCCGGTGTCGCCGTAGTCGTTGCGGACGCTGAACGCGCCATCCAGATCGGCCTCACGCACGCCGGTGGGCAGCTCGGTCACGGAGACCGGCACGTTCACCAGCACCCAGTGCCAGAAGCCGCTGCCGGTCGGGGCGTCCGGGTCGAAGCACGTGACCACGAAGCTCTTGGTCTCGGCCGGGAAGCCCGACCAGGACAACTGCGGTGAGACGTTCTCGCCGCCGGTGCTGCCGTGCGCGTACCGCGCGTCCATCGGCTCGCCGTTGTGCACGTCGTCGCTGGTCAGGTCGAACGACGGCACCGTCGGCAGCAGTTCGTACGGGTCCGGGGCGATCGGTCGTTCCAGGGTCATCGAAACGGTCCTTCCGGGTACGCGAATGTCCTGCGCCCCTTCATACCCCGTTGTCCGCGCCACCGTCCTGTCGGCGCACCATCTCGTTGATCCAGACCGGCGCGTACGGCGACGTGCATCCCGGCGGCGTCGGATAGTCCTTGAGCACCCCGAGCCGCTCGCCGATCCCGATCGCGCGCTCCCGGTACGCAGGGTGCTCGATCCCGATCTGCGCCAGGCAGTGGTTCATCGCCCACTGGAGGCGCTCCGGCGCGCCCGCCATCTCCGCCTCGATCACGTCGAGCAGGCCGGCCAGGTCCAGCCCGTCCGGATTCCGCGCCACCCGCCCGGTGGTCAGCGCCCAGCCGGCGCTCGCCACCACCGGATCCCTGTCGGCCGACCAGGCCAGGCGCAGTGGCTCGGCGTGCGGGCTCTTCTTCACCACGTAGTTCACGAGCCAGTCGTGCACCTTCGGCGTACGCGCCTCGCGCAGCATGGCGTCCAGCTCGTCCCGCCCGTACGCCTTCGGCCGGCAGATCAGCATCGCGAGCAGCCGGGCCGCGCTGTCGCCGGTCGCCCACAGCTCGCGGGCCAGCTCCTGCTGCGTCTTCAGCCGCTTCGCGACCGCCCGCAGCTTGCCCAGGTTGACCCCGTGATCGTCACCGTGGCGCTCGTTCACCGCACGGATCTTCGGATCGTCGAGCGCGGCCAGCTCGGCCGTCACCTCAGCCACAGTCGTCGTCTCCGCCACCAGGGCCTCCCGCCGTCGCCGCACTCCGCAGCCTACGACCGGCCCGACGCTCCCGCTGTTCCGCCGCCCCGCCGTTACTCCTCGGCCGCCCTGCCGTGCCGTTCGCGGTTGCAGATCGACGGTCTGGTGCTCGGCGCCCCAGGAGAAGGAGCATCTCCTGTTACGGCTTCTCCCCCCACGATGCCCCGCCAGCGGACAACGCCCGCCTTGGAGGATGGGCTGAGCTGCGTGAAGGGCGATCAGCTACTGGCGGAGGGTGTGGGATTCGAACCCACGAAGACATCGCTGCCTTACCGGTTTTCAAGACCAGCGCCATCGGCCACTAGGCGAACCCTCCCGGCACGCCCCCGAGGGGTGCGCGACCGGGGACCAGTCTGCCACGAACCCCGTACCGGGCAAGCCGCCGTCCCACCTCCCTTGTGCGAATGTGTGCGTGCGGGAGAGCCCGGCAGTGGTGCTGATCAGCGGAATCATGGTAGCCGACAGGTCCACAGTGGCCGAATGGCTGGCGCGGCGACTGCCCCGTGCGGTGCACCTGCGCGGCGACGTGTTCCGCCGCATGATCGTCAGCGGACCTGCCGGCCATGATCGGCCGGATCCGGCACCGGCCACTGGCCGTGGTGGTGCTCGCGCCGCGCCCCGAGGTGGTCGCCGCCCGCGAGCGGGACCGGTCGAAGAAGGGGTACGGCGACTGGCCGGTGGCGGACCTGGACGCCGGGTTCCGCGCCGACACCCCCGGATCGGGCTCTGGCTGGACACATCCGGCCAGACACCGGAGGAGACGGTGACGGAGATCCTCGCCCGCGCGTGGACCGACGGAAAGATCGGGTAAGACTGAGTCATGCGCGCAGTCACGATCACGGAACCCGGCGGACCCGAGGCGCTCGTCTGGACCCACGTGCCGGATCCGGAGCCCGGTCCCGGCGAGGTGATCGTGGAGGTGCGGGCCAGCGCTGTGAACCGGGCCGACCTGTTGCAGCGGCAGGGGCACTACCCGCCGCCGCCGGGCGCGTCCGCGTACCCCGGTCTGGAGTGTTCGGGGACGGTGCGTGCGCTCGGTCCCGGCGTGACCGGCTGGTCGGTGGGCCAGGAGGTCTGCGCGCTGCTCGCCGGCGGCGGCTACGCCGAGCAGGTCGCGGTGCCGGCCGGGCAGTTGCTGCCGGTGCCGGCCGGGGTGGACCTGGTCGACGCGGCTGCGCTGCCGGAGGTGGCGTGCACGGTCTGGTCGAACGTGGTGGACCTGGCCCGGCTGGCCGAGGGGGACACGCTGCTGGTGCACGGCGGCGGCAGCGGGATCGGGACGTTCGCGATCCAGCTCGGCGTGGCGCTCGGCGCGACTGTGGTGGTGACCGCCCGCCCGGCCAAGCACGACCGGCTGCGCGAGCTGGGCGCCGCGCACACGATCGACTACCGCGAGCAGGACTTCGTCGACGAGGTACGCCGGGTCACCGACGGCCGGGGCGCCGACGTGATCCTGGACATCATGGGCGCGTCCTACCTGCCCCGGAACGTGGCGGCGCTGGCGACCGGCGGGCGGCTCGTGGTGATCGGCATGCAGGGCGGGCGCAAGGGCGAACTCGACCTGGGGATGCTGCTGGCGAAGCGCGCAGCAGTGCACGCGACCGCGCTGCGGTCCCGCCCGGTGGAGGGGAAGGCGGCGATCGTCCGGGGCGTACGCGAGCAGGTGTGGCCCCTGGTGGAGGCGGGCCGGATCCGGCCCGTCGTGCACGCCCGGGTGGACATGGCCGACGCCGCCGCCGCGCACCGCCTGGTGGAGACCAACGACCACCTGGGCAAGGTGCTGCTGGTCCGGTAGGGGTCAGCCCTGGCCGGGGCGCGGGAGCATGAGGCGCGGGCCGGGGCCCTCGGCGGCGAGCGAGTCCTCCGGGTTGTAGAGCGTGCAGCGCTGCAAGGACAGGCAGCCGCAGCCGATGCAGCCGTCCAGGTCGTCGCGGAGCTTGCCGAGCAGCCGGATCCGCTCGTCCAGCCGGTCCCGCCAGGCGCGGGACAGCGCGGCCCAGTCGTCGGGCGTGGGGGTACGCCCCGACGGCAGCGAGTCGAGCGCCGCCCGGATCTCCTCCAGCGACACACCCACCTGCTGGGAGATCCGGATGAACGCGACCCGGCGCAGCTCGGTACGGGCGTAGCGGCGCTGGTTCCCGCCGGTGCGGGCGGCGTGGATCAGGCCGAGCCGCTCGTAGTAGCGCAGCGCCGAAGGGGCGACACCACTGCGGTCGGCGAGTTGCCCGATGGTCAGTGTTGCTTCGTGCATCACACGGCCTTGAGTTGAAGTTCGCTTCAAGTCCGAGGCTATCGGTATGACGACGACCACCGCCACCGACCTGGGCGCGCTCCTGGACCGGGTGCGCGCCGGCCGCGAGTTCGGCGCCAACGTGTACTCGACGCTCGACGTGCTCCAGGTGCTCTACGACCGGGTGCTCCGGATCACCCCGGCCACCGTTGCCGACCCGGGCCGGGACCGCTTCCTGCTCTCCAAGGGTCACGCGGTCGCCGGGTACTACGCGCTTCTCGCCGCCCGCGGTTTCCTGCCGGCCGAGTGGCTGGACGACCAGGGCGGCCCGGCGAGCCGGCTCGGCGACCACCCGGACCGCACGCTGGTGCCGGGCGTCGAGATCGGTTCCGGTTCGCTCGGCCACGGGCTCGGGCTGGGCGTCGGCACCGCGCTCGGGCTGCGGGCTCAGGGCCGCACCGGACCCCGGGTGTACGTGCTGCTCGGCGACGCCGAACTGGACGAGGGCTCCAACCACGAGGCGATCGCGTACGCGGGCGCGACCGGGCTGGGCAACCTGACAGCGATCGTGCTGGACAACCGCTCGGCCACATACGGCTGGCCGGGCGGCGCGGCGAGCCGGTTCACGGTGAACGGGTGGAGCGCCGCCACAGTCGACGGGCGCGACCACGACGCCCTGCACGCCGCCCTCACCGGGCACGACGATCACCGGCCGCACGTCGTCGTCGCGGTCGTCACGGACGGGGAGTGAGCATGACCAGCACCATGCGGGACGCGTTCGTCACCAGCACCGAGGAGGTGCTCGCCGATCCGCGGACGACAGTCGTGCTCGCCGACATCTCCGCTGCCGCGTTCGAGCCGGCCGCCGCCCGGTACCCGGACCGGGTGATCAACGTGGGCATCCGGGAACAGTTGATGATCGGGGTGGCCGGTGGGCTGGCGCTGACCGGGCAGCGGCCGGTCGTGCACAGCTACGCCCCGTTCCTGGTCGAGCGGGCGTACGAGCAGATCAAGCTGGACCTCGACCACCAGGACGTCGGCGCGGTGCTCGTCGGCATCGGCGGCTCGTACGACCGGGCGGCGGCGGGACGCACCCACCTCGGGCCGGCGGACGTGGCACTGCTGGACACGCTGGACGGCTGGACAGTGCACGTGCCGGGGCACCCGGACGAGGTCCGGCCGCTGCTGCGCGACGTGGTGTGCGGGCAGGACTCGGCGTACCTGCGGTTGTCCGTCCGGACCAACGCGCAGGCGTACCCGCAGGCGGGTGACCTGCACGTGGTGCGCGACGCCGGGCCGGGCGCTCCGCTGCTCGTCGCGGTCGGTCCGGTGCTGGACGCGGCGGTGGCGGCGACGGCCGGCCGGCCGGTCACTGTGGCCTACACCCACCGGCCGCGACCGTTCGACACGGCCGGGCTGCGGGCGCTCGCCGGGACCGAGGTGATCCTGGTCGAGCCGTACCTGGCGGGCACGTCGGCGTGGGTGGTGTCGGAGGCGCTGGCCGACCGGCCGCACCGGCTGCTCGCGCTCGGGGTGGGCCGCAAGGACCTGCGCCGCTACGGCAGCGCCGAGGACCACGAACGCTGGCACGGCCTGGACGCCGCGGGGCTGCGCCGCTCGGTCGACGCGTTCCTCACCTGAGCGGGCCGGACACGGCGGAACCCCGCGACCTCGGTTCGTGCCGGGGTCGCGGGGTTCCGTCGATTCAGGCTCAGTGCGCGGTGGCGGGACCGGCCGGGCGGCGGCGGGCGCGCTCGCGGGCCAGGATCCAGATCGCCTCGACGCCGTCCTTCCAGGTGATCTTCTTGCCCTCCTCGCGGCCCCGGGCGCGGTAGCTGATCGGCACCTCGTACGGGCGGATGCGGCGGCGCAGCAGCTTGCCGGTGACCTCCGCCTCCATGCCGAAGCCCCGGGAGCGGACCTGGAGCGAGCGGTACAGCTCCAGCGGCATCAGCTTGAAGCAGGTCTCCAGGTCGCCGATGTAGGAGTTGTAGAGCACGTTCGCGGCGAGCGTGACGCCCTTGTTGCCCATCACGTACCAGAAGCTGTACGAGCTGTGGCTCCCGAAGGTCCGATTGCCGTAGACGACAGTCGCCCGGCCGTCGAGCACCGGCTCCAGCAGGCGCGGGATGTCCTGCGGGTCGTACTCCAGGTCGGCGTCGAGGATGACCATGTACTCGCCCTCGGCACTGTCGACAGCCGTCTTGATGGCCGCGCCCTTACCGGCGTTGCGCTGGTGGGTGATCACCCGCAGTCGGGCGTCGTCCACGCGGCCGAGGATCTCACCGGTGCCGTCCCGGCTGCCGTCGTCCACGACGACGAGCTCGATCTCGCAGGGGTAGTCGACTGCCAATGCCTGCTTGAGGGCATCCGCGATACGTTCTTCCTCGTTGTAGACCGGCATGAGGATCGAGAGCTTCACGGAATCTCCACGGAGGCGATGGCAGGTCGGGGCATAGCGTAGCCTGGCACATTGCTCAGGTCACGACAGCCCAGGCACCCTATTCCTGGCGAAGTGGCACCACCACGAGCCGGGCCACGCTCTTGTCGCCGTCCTTCGCGCCGGCCACCCCGACCGTCGTACCGATCTTGATGTCGGTCGATCGGATCGTGGTCCGCCGCTCGACCACCCGCAGTTTCTCGCCGAACGTCCACGTCGCGGTGAAGCCGTCGGTGGACTTCACGGTCATCGACCTGCCGTCGATCGCGGTCACCTCGCCGCGCTGGACCGCGACGGTCTTCGTACCGCCGTCCCTGGTCCGCACCACCGCCTCGCCGTGCAGCGTGTTGCGCCGCAGCAGCACCCGGGCGCGGTGCCGCTTGTGCCCGTCCTTCGCCCGCTCGCCCTTGCCGTCCGGCCCGGCCTGCGGCGTGCCGGAGGGTGCCGGGGCGGCGACCGGATCCACGTCCAGTTCGTCGGCGTCGACGCCGAGCGCGGCGAGCGCCTGGCCGTCCACGCCCAGGGCGGCGCTCACCTCGACCGCGTCGTCCGGCGCCGCGCCGGGGCGGCTCACGCCGCACCCGGCGAGCCCGAGCGCCGCGGCGGCGAGCAGTGCGGTGGCGCCGGTGACGATTCGCTGACGTCTCATCTGTGGTCCTCTCCTCGCGGTGACGACCCGAGCGTTCCGCACCGACGCGAGGGGACGGTCAAGCCGATGTTCGAGCCGCGTAAGGATCCGCCGGCACCCGGACGGTGAAGGCGGCTCCGCCCTCCAGGGCGTGCCCCGCGGCGATGTCCCCGCCGAGCCGGCGGACCAGCCCGGCGGCGAGCGCCAGGCCCAGCCCGCTGCCCACCTTGCGCACCCCCCGGTACCGCTCGTGCAGCGCGCCCCGCTCGAACGCCACCCGCAGGTCGTCGTCGGTGAAGCCGGGTCCGCCGTCGCGGACCTCCAGCACCCCGCCGCCCGCCGGACCGTCCGTGCGGACCGCGAGCACGACCGGCGCCCCCGGAGGCACGACCCGCAGCGCGTTCTCCAGCAGCCCGTCCACCACCTGCCGGATCCGGCCCGGATCGGTGTACGCCGGCACCGGCACACCCGGCGTCTCCAGCTGGAACGGCACCCCGAGCGCCGCGCACCGGCCGGACCATGCGCGCTCCGCGTCGGCGGCGAGCCCGGCCAGGTCGACCGGCACCGGTTCCAGGGGGAAGTCGACCGCCTCCAACCGGGCCAGCGCCAGCAGGTCGCGGACCAGCCGGTCCAGGTGTTCGGCCTCGGCGAGCACGGTCCGGCCGGTCGCCGGCACGGCGTCGGCCTCGATCACGCCGTCGGCCAGCGCCTCGGCATAGCCGCGGATGGCGGTCAGCGGGGTCCGCAACTCGTGCGAGACGGAGAGCAGGAACTCGCGCTGCCGCCCCTCGCTCGTGGCGAGCGCGGCGGCCAGGCCGTTGAGCGCGTGCGCCAGGTCAGCCACCTCATCGGGCGGCTCGACCGGCACCCGGACCGCCCGGTCCCCGGCGCGCAGCCGGGCGGCGGCGGTGGCGGCGGTACGGATCGGCCGGGCCAGCCGGCGGGCGAGCAGCAGTCCGGCGGCCGCCCCGGCGGCGAGTCCGGCGAGCAGCGGCAGCCAGAGTCCGCGCAACACCTGCCGCCAGGGCGCGGCGCTCCGGGCCCGGGTCAGCACCACCCCGTCCCCGCCGGGCAGCGACCGCGCCTCGACCAGCCGGCGTTGCCCCTCGACGAGCCGGCGGCCGGAGACGTTCTCGCCGCCGGCCACCCGCGTCACCAGCGGCCGGGGCAGGCCCGGCCGGTCGGCCCGGCCGTCCCGGATCACGTACACGTCGATCTGCTGCTGGCGCAGTTGCCGGATGAGCCGGTCCCCGGCGCCGTCGCGCTGGCGTACCGGCCGCGCCCGGAGCACGTCGGCGGCGAGCCGGGCCTGGGCGGCGAGCGCCTCCTGGTCCCTGCGTTCCGCGCCGCGTACCGCGAGGGGCACCGCGACTAGCGCGGTGACGAGCACCGACACCAGCGCCACCGCGCAGGTGGCGAGCACGGCGCGCGCGGTGAGCGTCCGCCCGGGGCGGCGGCCGCTGCGGGGCGGACCGGTGGGCGGCATCGCCACGGTGGGCGGCATCGGCACTGTGGGCTGCTCAGGCATCGGCGGCGTACCCGACGCCCCGATGGGTGCGGATCACGCTGTCCGGGCCGAGTTTGGCCCGCACCTGCGCCACGTGCACGTCGACGGTCCGGGTGCCGGCGTGCGCCGCGTACCCCCACACGCCCGCCAGCAGCTCCTCCCGTGTGAACACCCGGCCGGGCCGCGCCATCAGGTGCGCGAGCAGGTCGAACTCGGTGGAGGTGAGCTGCACCGGCGTACCGCCGGCCGTCACGGTCCGCCGGGCCGGGTCGAGTGTGACGGCGCCGAGCGTGCGGGGCTGCTCGGCGGGCACGCCGGCGGTGCGGCGCAGCACCGCCCGCAGCCGGGCGAGCAGTTCGCGCGGGCTGAACGGCTTGGTGACGTAGTCGTCAGCGCCCAGTTCCAGCCCGACGACGCGGTCCACCTCGTCGTCGCGGGCGGTGAGGAAGATGACAGGCGTCCAGTCACCCGCCGCGCGCAGGCGGCGGCAGATCTCGGTGCCGGCCAGGCCGGGCAGCGCGATGTCGAGCACGCAGGCCACCGGGCGCAGGCGCCGCGCGGCGGCCAGCCCGGCCTCGCCGTCACGTTCCAGGTGTACGCCGAACCCGTCCCGGGTCAGGTAGAGCCGGACCAGGTCGGCGATGGCCGGCTCGTCCTCCACCACGAGGACGAGCCCGGGCGGGGCGGCGGTGGTCACCGGCTCATGATGACCGACCCGCGACCGCCCGGCCGGTCAGGGAATGTTCGGATCAGGTAAGGAGGACGTCAGCGGGCCGGGGCGGGCCGCAGCACCGTCGGCCGGGCGCCCGCCGGCGACTCGCCGATGGTCGCCACCACCCGCTCGGCGGGCGTACGCAGGCGGGTCCGGAAGGCGTGGTTGAGCAGCGCGTCGAGCTGCCACACCTGCTTCGGGTGGTGGGTACGCAGGACGAAACGCTCGCGTACCCCGTCGATCGCGGTGGCCGCCAGCTCCACGCTGTGCGCGCGGGCGTCGGGGCTCCACGTCACGTTGCTCAGCTCGCGCAGTTCGGTGTTGAGGTGCAGGCGCAGCCGGTGCAGCACCCGGGTCTGCCGGGTGACCACCAGCCGCCGGTGGGTGAGGAGCATCAGGTAGTCGCCGCCCACCGGGTCATCCGGGCGGCTGCACCGGGTGACCAGGATGGTCGCGTCGCCGGAGCCGACGCATCGGCGGAACACCGGCATGTGCCGGGTGACGGTCTGGGTCGCCAGGCCGGTCTCGGCGGCGGCCGGAAGGAACGTTCGCGAGAACACGTCCATGCCCGGTCCAACGAGCCGATGACCAGGGGTGATATGGGTCACGCCCGATTTCTGGAACTTCCACACGTGCAAGTCGCACCAGCGGTGCGACACCGGCGGCCGGTCGGATCAGAGCAGCTCGACGATCGTGGCGTTGGCCATGCCGCCGCCCTCGCACATGGTCTGGAGGCCGTAGCGGATGCCGTTGTCCCGCATGTGCTGGAGCATCGTGGTCATGATCCGCGCGCCGGAGCCGCCGAGCGGGTGACCGAGCGCGATCGCCCCGCCCCGGGGGTTGAGCCGCTCCGGGTCCGCCTCGGTCTCGGCCAGCCACGCCAGCGGCACCGGGGCGAACGCCTCGTTCACCTCGTACACCCCGATCTCCTCGATGCCCAGCCCCGCGCGGCGCAGCGCCTTCGCGGTGGCCGGGATCGGCGCGGTGAGCATGGTGACCGGGTCGTCGGCGGCGACCACGGCGGTGTGCACCCGGGCCAGCGGGCGCAGGCCGTGCCGGCTGGCCCACTCGGCGGTGGTGACCGCGAGCGCGGCGGCGCCGTCGGAGATCTGCGACGCGGACCCGGCGGTGACCACGCCGTCGGCGCGGAACGGGGTAGCCAGCTCGCCCAGCTTCGCCAGCGAGGTGTCGCGGCGGATGCCCTCGTCGGCGGAGAACTTGCCGCCGTCGGCGAGCGCCACCGGCGCCAGCTCGGCCTCGAACGCGCCCGCGTCCTGCGCGGCGGCGGCCTTCTCGTGGCTGGCGAGCGCGAACTCGTCGAGCTGGGTACGCGAGAAGCGCCACCGCTGCGCGATCAGCTCGGCCCCGACGCCCTGGTTGAACGGCAACGGGGAGTCCTCCGCGACGCCCTCGACGCCGCGGTAGCGCTCCAGGATCGCCGCGCTGAACGGCATGCCACCGGCGACGCTGGAACCCATCGGCACCCGGGTCATCGACTCGACGCCACCGGCCACGACCAGGTCGGCCTGGCCGGAGAGGACCGTCGCGGCGGCGAAGTGCAGCGCCTGCTGGCTGGAGCCGCACTGGCGGTCGAGCGTGGTGCCCGGTACCGACTCCGGCCAGCCGGCGGCGAGCACGGCGTTGCGGGCCACGTTCCAGGACTGCTCGCCGACCTGCGACACACAGCCCCACACGACGTCGTCGACCTGGCCCGGGTCGATGCCGGTGCGCTCGGCGAGCGCGCGCAGCACGTGCGCCGAGAGGTCGACCGGGTGCACTCCGGCGAGGCTGCCCTTGCGCCGCCCGACCGGGGTCCGTACCGCGCCGACGATGACCGCGTCACTCATGTCTACTCCCCGGTAACCTCGCTTGCCCCGATCCTACGTGCTGATCCGACCGGTCGTCCTCCCCCGGCGTCCGGCAGGTGCGGCTGGCATGCTGGGCGGATGGATCCACAGTCGCCGCCGATCAGGCAGTGGCGGGTGCCGCGCGAGGTGCCGGTGCTCAAGGCGGTGGGCGCGCTCGCGCTCGTCGCCCTGGGGCTGGTGTTCGCCGGCGGTGACCCGGTCCGTCCGGCGCTCGCCGGACTGGCCGCCGCCGGTCTGCTCGCCTGGGCGCTGCGCGACGTGGTCGCGCCGGTCCGCCTCGCCGTCGACCCGGACGGGCTCACCGTGCTGCGGGGATTCGCCGGGCGGCGCCGGCTGCCGTGGGACGCCGTGGAGGCGATCCGCCTGGACCGGCGCAGCCGGCGCGGGATCACCGCCGAGACGCTGGAGATCGACGCCGGGGAGTCGCTGCACCTGTTCGGCCGCCGTGACCTGGACGCCCCGCTGGACGAGGTGGCCGCGGCACTGGACGAGGTCCGCCCCGCGCGCTGAGGCTCAGCCGAGCAGCGCGGCGGACCGGACGAGCGTCAGGCCGATCAGCGCGACCAGCACGATCACGCAGCCCGCGACCTGGAACAGGGTGCGCCGCGACCGTGGGGCGTACGCCAGGACCAGCGCCACCAGCGCGCCGGCCACCAGACCGCCGAGGTGCCCGGCCACCGAGATGCTCGGCACGGTGAACGTGAAGATCAGGTTGATCACCAGGATCGGCACGATCGCCGAGGTGTCCCGGCCGAGCCGCCGCATGATCACGAAGACGGCGGCGAACAGGCCGAACACGGCGGTCGAGGCGCCGGCCGTGAACCGGTTCGGCTCGGTGAAGACGTACGCGGCGACGTTGCCGCCCAGCCCGGCGAGCAGGTAGAGCGCCAGGAAGCGCAGCGGCCCGAGCACCGCCTCCAGCGTCCGGCCGAGCACCCAGAGCGCCCACATGTTCAGCAGCAGGTGCAGCACGCCGTAGTGCAGGAACATGGCGGTGACCAGGCGGTACCACTCGCCGTCGGCCACCCCGCCGACGTGCCCGTCGGGGAAGCGCGCCAGGCCGAGCACCGCCCCCCACTCGGTGAGTGGCGTCCCGTTGCCCATCAGGCCGCCCAGGCCACCGCCGGCCACGGCGGTACCGCTGCGGGCCGAGAGGATGGACAGCAGCATCATCACCACGTTCAGCGCGATCAGCGCCTTCGTGACGTTGCCCTGGCGGCCGGCGGCACCGCCACCGAAGGCGGTACGCGCCGGCCGCACGCTGCGGCGGCCCTCGGCGACGCACTCCGGGCACTGGTGGCCGACGGAGGCGTCCCGCATGCACTCGGTGCAGATCGGCCGGTCGCACCGGGTGCACCGGATGTAAGTCTCCCGGCCGGGGTGCCGGTAGCAGACCGGAGTGGTCGGCACCGGACCCCCGGTGGCGTCGCCTGGCTGGCCGGAGCGCTCAGTCATGCGAGCAAAGGTACCCGCGTGCCGCTCAGGACTGCTTGTGCTCGATCTCGACGCGCTCGATCACCACGTCCTGGATCGGCCGGTCGCTCGGGCCGGTCGGGGTGTTGGCGATCGAGTCGACCACCTTCGCGGACTGCTCGTCGGCCACCTGACCGAAGATGGTGTGCCGGTTGTTCAGGTGTGGCGTGGGCGACACCGTGATGAAGAACTGCGAGCCGTTGGTGCCCGGCCCGGCGTTCGCCATCGCCAGCAGGTACGGCCGGTCGAAGCGCAGCTCGGGGTGGAACTCGTCGGCGAACTTGTAGCCCGGGCCACCGCGGCCGGTGCCGGTCGGGTCGCCCATCTGAATCATGAAACCGCTGATCACGCGGTGCGAGACGGTGCCGTCGTAGTACGGCCCGCTGCCCGGCTGACCGGTACGCGGGTCGATGTACTCCCGGGTGCCCTCGGCCAGCTCCACGAAGTTGCGGACGGTCTTCGGTGCGTGGTTCGGGAAGAGCTCCAGCCGGATCGGGCCGGCGTTGGTGTGCAAGGTGGCGTAGACAGCCTCGGCCACGGGTACTCCTCACTCGTAGTTCAGTTCCTTGCGGATCCTCCCATGTGCCCGATCTGGCCATGCGGAGGCATTCGAAGGTGGAGGATGACGAAGGAACAACTCCCAGGAGGTGGGACCGTGTTTGGAATCGGGCGGCGAAAGACCCAGGGCCAGCTCGCGAGGGTCGAGCTGAACCAGGGCATCGGTCACCTGAGGCAGGCCGCCACGCACGCGGCGAAGGGGGCCGGCGCCACTGTCGGCCCGCGGGTCCAGGCAGCCCGGGTCGCCGTCGCGCCCACCGCGGTCCTGGTCCGGGACCGCGCGTCCAGCGGGTTCGCGTCGACCGCCGCGGCGCTCGCGCCGGTGCTGCTGGCCGTGCGCAACGCCCGGGTCGAGGCCGCCGGCAAGGCGTCGAGTGGCCGCAAGGTGATGGCCGCGAAGCAGTCCGCGATGACGAAGAAGGCGAAGAACATGAAGGCCGGAAAGAAGAAGCAGCGCAGGTCGCGGGGCATGACCGCGGGCCTGCTGGTGGCCGGCACCGTCGCCGGCCTGGCCGGTGCGATGGCCATGCGCCGTCGCCGCGAGCAGCAGGAGTGGGCCGAGTACGACCCGACCGGCACGCTCGGCGCGACGGGCACGCTCGGCACGACCGGTCACGACAAGCTGGAGCCGATGCGGGAGGACGTGGACACGATCGTGGTGGAGACCCCGGACGCGAGCGCGAAGGTGACGCAGGCCGGCCCGACCGGCGCCGGTTCTTCGGCGGTGGCCAAGGGCAGCAGCGCGTCGACCGCCACCTCCGGCAGCCAGCCGGTGATCCACCCGAACGACCAGGTCCCCTCCGTCGCCGAGGGCGCCCGGGACGCCTCCGGCCGCCCGGCCGACGACATCACCAAGGCCGTGCAGGCCGGCAAGAACGCCGCGAAGGCCGGCGGTCGCCGCTGACCTCGTACCGTCGGATCAGCGCCGGCACGCGGGACACCCCGCGTGGCCGGCGCTTCCGCGTGTACGGGACGGCTACAGCCAGCCGTTGCGGCGGAACAGGCGGTACAGCGTGAAGGACGCCGCGAGCATCAGCGCCCAGACGCCCGGATAGCCGTACGTCCATTTCAGCTCGGGCATGTTGTCGAAGTTCATGCCGTAGATGCCGGCGATCGCCGTCCACACCGCACCGATCGCGGCCCAGGCGGCGATCTTGCGCATGTCGTTGTTCTGGTCGACGGTGACCTGGGCCAGCCGGGCCTGGAGGATCGAGTTGAGCAGGTCGTCGTAGGAGTTCACCTGCTCGACCGTGCGGCTGAGGTGGTCCTGCACGTCGCGGAAGTAGCGCCGCACCTCCTGCGGCACCGCGCGGTTGACCTGCGAGGTGAGCGTCATCAGCGGGCGCTGCAACGGCGCCACCGCCCGCTTGAACTCGACCAGCTCCCGCTTCATCTGGTAGATCCGCTGGATCCGGCCGCTGCTCTGCCGGTCGAAGACGTCCGCCTCCAGCACGTCGAGGTCGTCCTCCAGCCGGTCGGCCACCTCCAGGTAGAGGTCCACCACGCGGTCGGTGATCGCGTACGCGACCGCCCACGGGCCGTGCCGCAGCAGGTCCCGCTTCGCCTCCAGGTCGGCGCGCACCGGCGCCAGCCGGCAGGCGTCGCCGTGCCGCACGCTGATCACGAAGTGCGGCCCGATGAAGAGCATCACCTGACCGGTCTCCACCACCTCGGAGTTCTCGGTCAGCTCGGCGTGCTCGCAGTAGCGGGCGGTACGCAGCACCAGGAAGACGATCTCGCCGAAGTGTTCCAGCTTCGGGCGCTGCTGGGCCTTGACCGCGTCCTCCACCGCCAGCTCGTGCAGGCCGAAGGTGGCGGCGATCTCGGTCATCTCGGCCAGGTCCGGCTCGTGCAGACCGAGCCAGACGAAGCCGTCCCGCTCCTGCCGGGCGGCGGCCAGGGCCTCGGCGTACCGGGGGTGGCCGGGGCGGCGCTCGCCGTCGACGTACAGCCCGCAGTCGACGATGCCGCTGCGCTCCGGGCCGGCCGGCTGGGCCGTACGCGGGGAGCCGTCGGCGTTGAGGATGCGGGACATCGCGCGGACCGGGGCCGACCAGGCGCGGGGGCGCAGTGCCCGGCTGCCGTCGGTGCCGGCGGTTCGGTCGCGTGCCACCCGGTCCGTCATCTCTCGCCCCCTTCCCCTAGAGCTGCGGCTTGCAGGTTACGCCGACCGGCGGGAAGCGCAGCGCGGGCGCGGGTGCGGGGGACGGGCGGTTGCGACGGGCGTCACGCGGCGGCGCCGGGCGGGCCGGGCCGCGTCAGGGGGGTGAGGGGCGACACGGCCCACCCGGCACCCCTTGGGGGCGGGAGTGATGCTGGGCGTGCCGCCGGCCCGGCCGGTCGTCCGGCGTGCGGGCTGGTCACCGGCAGAAGGTGAGCGGCACTCGCAGCATTGTGGGGGTGCCGGCCGGTTCGGCGGGAGTGCCGAACCGGCCAGCGGGGCCTTTTTGTCAGAAACCCGACAGAAAATCAGCCGCGAACGGCGGCCATCGCCTCGGCGAGACGCCGCACACCCTCGTCGATCCGGTCCGCTGTGACCGCCGAGTACGCCAGGCGCAGCGCGTGCCGGCCGCCGTCGACCATGAAGTCGCTGCCCTTCACCACCGCCACGCCGCGCTCGGCGGCAGCCGGGGCGAGGCGGTCGACCTCGACGTCCTCGGGCAGCTCCACCCAGAGGAAGTAGCCGCCGTCCGGCTCCACGAACCGGGCCTCCGGGATGTGCCGGCGCAGCGACTCGGCCAGCACCGCCGACCGCTCACCGAGCGCCGAACGGACCGTCCGGATCGACTCCTCGATCGCGCCGGAGACGCAGAACTGGTGCACGATCGCCTGGGCCACCATGCCGGGCGAGATGTAGAGGTTGGTGGCCCGCTTGGCGATCGCCGCGATCAGCTCGGCCGGGCCGACCAGGTAGCCGACCCGTACGCCCGGGCAGACCGTCTTGGTGAAGCTGGAGGCGTGCACCACCACGCCCCGGGTGTCCATCGACAGCATCGAGGGCAGCGGCTCGCCCCGGAACCGGATGTCCGCGTACGGGTCGTCCTCGAAGATCGTGAAGTCGTACTCGGCGGCAAGGTCCAGCAGCTCACGGCGCTTCTCCAGGGAGAGGGTCACGCCGGCCGGGTTCTGGTAGTTGGGGATCACGTGCGCCAGCCGCGGCCGCACCCCGGACTCCAGCAGCTTGCGCAGCTCGGCGGTGTCCAGGCCGTCCGGCTGGATCGTCACGCCGTGCACCTCGCCGCCCATCTGCTTGAGGTTGAGCAGCGTGCGGTCGTACGTCGGACGCTCGACCACCACCGCGTCGCCCCGGCGGACCAGGTGGTCGAAGAGGAACGCGTCGGCCTGCAACGAGCCGTTGGTGATCAGCACCTGGTCGGCCTCGACACCGTGCTTCTCGGCGATCCACTTCCGCAAGGGCGGGTAGCCGACGGAGGTGCCGTACGCGGTGACCCCGGCGGGGTCGGCGTCGAAGGCGCGGACGGCGGCGGCCTTGAGCCCTTCGACATCGACGATGTCCAGCGAAGGCGCGCCACGGGCGAACGAGATCAGCTGCTCGGCGGTCATGCGCAGAGCCTAGGGCCTGGCCCGGCGGGTCCGACCGCGATACACGCGAAGTTCAACATGCGGGCGGCCGGCCGGACCACCGGTGCCTCCGGGGGATCCGAGACCGCCTCGCGACTGTCTACGATCCGACGGACGCTGGCGCCGGTCCGACCGGACGCCGAAGGATGACGGGTCGCGGCAGACCCGGGAGAACAAGGGATGGGGCTCGTGACCGAGGACGAGGCGGGACGGCTCGACGACCAGCGGTTCGCGCAGTGGCTGGCGACCGAGGCCGGCAGGGCGCTCACCGCGCTGCGGGACCGGCAGGGCTTCGCCGACCCGAAGGCGCTCAAGGACGCCGGCGACCGCGCGTCGCACGAGCTGATGACGGCGGCGCTGGCCCGGCTGCGGCCGGCCGACGCGGTGCTCTCCGAGGAGGAGGCCGACTCGCGCCGCGCGTGGGCGGACGGCGAGCGCGCGCCCCGGCACGAGGCGGACCGGGTCTGGATCATCGACCCGCTGGACGGCACGCGTGAGTTCTCCGAGGAGGGGCGGGACGACTGGGCGGTGCACGTGGCGCTCTGGCAGCGCTCCGCCGCCCCGGACGGCGCCCTGGTCGCCGGCGCGGTGGGCATGCCGGCCCGGACCACGGTGGACGGTACGCCGCTCGTGCTCGGCACCACCTGCCCGCAGCCGAAGGCGTCCGACGGGCCGATCCGGATCGCGGTGAGCCGCAGCCGCCCGCCGGCGTTCGTGGGCGAGCTGGTCGAGATGCTCGGCGCCACCGCCGTGCCGATGGGTTCGGCCGGTGTGAAGGTCTGCGCGGTGGTGACCGGCGAGGTCGACGCGTACGTCCACGCGGGCGGTCAGTACGAGTGGGACAGTGCCGCCCCGGTCGCCGTGGCGCTCGGTGCGGGCATGCACGCGTCCCGGATCGACGGTTCGCCGCTGCGCTACAACCGGGCCGACCCGCGGCTGCCCGATCTGCTGGTCTGCCGGCCCGAACTGGCCGACCAGTTGCTCGACGCGATCGCCCGGACCGGGGTCGAGATGCCCGCTTCGACCGTCACCGGTGACCAGGGTGAGGCGTTCGGCTGAGTGTCACGGTACGTACGGCCAGGTGGATGAGGGTTATCGTCGGGCAGGTATGCGTGGCGATCTGAGCCCCGACCACGGGCCGCCGACAGCCAGGGAGGGTCATGCCGGCCGACCGAGAGCCGCACAATGCCTTCGGGCAGCCGACCGGCCTGTGGCCGGGTCAGGACATTCCGCGTCAGGTGGGCGGCCCTTCGCTGCCCTGGCCGGAGGCCGAGAGCGCGCCACCGCCACCACCGGCGCGGCCGGGCGGTGACCTGCCCTGGCCCGAGCGTGACCGGCCCGACGCCGGTCACCACGACGGGCCCGGGCACGACCCGGCCGGCTGGGACGCCGCTCCCGGCACGACGAACGGCTGGGCGCCGCAGCAGGACGGCCCCTGGCCGCAGCACGGGCCCGCGGGCCACAACGACGCCGCCTGGCCGCAGGGTGAGCCGCACGACGACGCCTGGGCCACTCAGGCCGGTCCGGCGGACGGCCACACCGGCTGGGCGCCGCACGACGAGCCCGGCCGGGGACCGGCGGGCGACTTCGGGCCGGGCGGCCCGGCGGGCGAGGCGGGCTGGGGTGCGGGCACCACGGCGACCGCCACCCTGACCGGACCGCCCCCGGTGGACGTTCCGCACGGACCGGCCACCGGCGGGCCGGGCCGGCCGCCCGCGCCGCCGCTCGCCCCGGCCCCCGTGCCGTCGTCCGGCGGCTCCCGTCGTCGCTGGCGGGTCGCCCTCGCGGCGGCACTGGTCCTGGCCGTGGCCGGCAGCGGGGTCGCGGTGGCCACGCTGCGACCCGACGCGGCGGAACGGCAGGCCGGCGGGACGCCCGGCTCGGTCGGGCCGGCCACCTCGATGGGCCCCGGCACGCCCGGCACCCCGGGTGCGTCGCCGAGCGCCGACCAGGGTCTCGGCGGCAAGCCCTCGGCGCGTCCGTCGGCCTCCGCGGACGCCGGGCCGGCCTTCAGCGGTACGCGACTGACGCTGCCCGGCGCCTCGATCGGTGTGCAGAGCGGGGAGACGTTCGGCCAGGCGCTGGCCCGGTCCGACCAGACCTTCGGCAAGCTGCGGATGGCCCGGATCTTCTTCCCCGGCCTGCCGCCGGCGTGGTCCGGCAGCCGGGCCGACGTGGTGGACCGCACCGTCGTGGTGTCCTTCAAGGCGTCGCCGCAGGAGGTGAACACCGGCAAGTTCGACTCCCGCCTGACCTCCTGGTTCTCCTCGATCCCGCGCGAGCACAACGTCTACTGGTCGTACTTCCACGAGCCGGAGGACGACGTCGAGCGCGGCGCCTTCAGCACGACGGCGTACCGGACGGCGTGGAAGCGGATCGCCGGCCTGGCCGACCGGACGGGCAACCCGAAGCTGATCAACACGCTGATCCTGATGTGCTGGACGCTCGACTCGAAGTCCGGGCGCAGCTTCGACGCGTTCTACCCGGGTGGCGACGTGATCGAGGCGCTCGGCTGGGACTGCTACAACTGGGGCAAGAAGTGGAAGCGGTACGCCTCGCCGCAGGAGATCTACGGCCCCATGATCAGCAAGTCGAAGGCGCTGGGCAAGCCGTGGGGCGTCGCGGAGACCGGCAGCGACCTGGTTCCCGGTGACGGGGGCACCGGCCGGGCGGCCTGGATCCGGTCGATGACCAGCTTCCTCAACGGTCAGCGGCCGGAGTTCGTGGCGTACTACAACCAGACCGTCAGCCAGGGCGACTTCCGGCTGCTCGACCAGCCGAGCATCCAGGCGTGGAAGTCCTTCTGCACGGCCTGATCACAGCGGAACGGGAACGGGCGGGCGACCGAGGTCGCCCGCCCGTCTCGCGTACGGCTCAGATGCCCCGGCCGCGCTTGTGCAGCGTGCGCAGCACCCGGTCGGCCTGCACGGCCCGGCTCGCCACCGCCAGCGCCAGGTAGGCGCGCGGCTCCTTCGGGTTGCGGGCCAGCGTGCGCCGGGCCCAGCGGACCGCGTCGCGCCGGTTGCCCATCGCGGCCTGCGCGAAGGCGATCTGACCGGCCACCCGCGCCTCGCCGTGCGGCACCGTGGCGAACTCCGGGTAGCGGCGCAGCAGCCACTGCAACGCGGTCGAGATGGTCTCCCAGCGCTGCGCGAAGTAGGACCGCTTGTGCCAGCGGACCAGCACGTACGGGCTCTCCACGTTCACCAGCGGGGCGTAGCGGGCGGCGCGGAGCAGGAACTCGTAGTCCTCCGCGTAGCTGCCCGGGATCTGCTCGTCCACCAGGCCGATCGCGTCGAGCAGCGCGGCGCGGCGGATCAGGAACGTGGACGGGTGCAGCTCGGTGAGCCGGTCGCGCAGCAGCGCCTCCAGCGAGATCCGGGCGCGGTCCAGCGAACGGTCCACCGTACGGTCGTCGTAGCTGACCCGGATGCCGCAGCTCACCAGCGCGCCGTCCGGGTGCGCGTCGAGCGCCCCGAACTGGGCGGCCAGCTTGCCGGGCAGCCACTCGTCGTCGTCGTCGCAGAACGCCACCCAGTCGCCGGTGGCGGCCTCGATGCCGGTGTTGCGCGCGCCGGCCAGCCCGGCGGTACGGGTATTCGTGATCACCCGGATCCGGCGGTCACCCCGGTCGGTCTCCAGCGACCGGTCCGGCTCGGACTGGTCGTAGACCACGATCGCCTCGATCAGGCCCGGGTGGGCCTGGCTGAGGATGGCGTCGAGCGCCGCACGCAGCAGCTCCGGACGGTCCCGCGTCGGTACGACGACCGAGATGCTCGGCCCACTCATGCTCTCTCCACGGACTCGTCGGATCCCCGCTGGCCCAGATAGCCGTAGCGGACCCGCAGGGGAAGCGTGGCCAGGCTGACCACGGCACGGCTGCGGCGCGGCAGGCGGTCCCGCCACGCCTCGTCCCGGCGCACCGTCAACGGCCCGCCGCTGAACCGCAGCGGGTTGCCGGCGACGCTGTGCGCACGGAACGGCGCGGCCGGCTCGGGGGCCGCGCCGGTCTCGTCGGCTCCGGACAGGATGCGCAGCGCCGCCGGGTCGTCCGGCAGGCCGGCGAAGTCCCGCACCCGGCGTACGGTGCCGGCCGGTTCGGCGGTGAAGTCCTCGTAGCGCAGCCGCAGCACCTTCGCCCGGGAGGCGAGCAGATGGAACGCGGCGTTCTGCGCGGTCCACAGCTTGCTCACCTCGAACGGCGAGAAGGTCGGCATGAAGTCCTCGCCGTCGACGACCTCGGGGCGGCGCACCTGCTTGCCCCACGAGTACGCCACCGCCCGGCTGTCCCGGACCAGGTGCAGTACCCGCAGGTCCAGCCCTTCGGCCCAGCGCAGGGCGAAGGCGAGCGAGGCGTGCTTGCTGGAGTCCACCACCACCCGGGCGCCGGTCACCGACAGCGCGGCCCGGTAGATCCGGGTGTACAGGTCGGCGTAGCGGCGCACGTCGGCCAGCTGCTCCGGCGGGAGCGCCTCCTTGGCGAGCCGGGGGATGTGCCGGGTCCGGTCGACGCGGTCCTTGAGCGCCAGCACGTCGTCCCGGTCGACAGCGGCCCAGCCGCCGAACGCCTGGTCGCCGACCTGCCGCCAGAACGGGCAGGCGGTGAACCGCTCACCGCAGCCGCACCGCTCGTCGGCGCCGAGCGCCCGCTCCCACAGGTGCACCACCTCGCCGACGGCACACACGTCGGCGCTCTGCGCCAGCAGCAGCTCCAGCAGCGTGGAGCCGCTGCGGCCGAGGCCGCCGACGAAGAGGACCCGCGGCGTCGCCGGATCCGGGGCGCTCATCCGCGACGCCCGACGGCTCGTTGTCGTACCCGCCGGGCCACCAGCTCGTCGATCACCGCGCCGACCCGGGCGACCGCCTCGGCGCGCGGGTCCGGGCGGTTCGGGTCGGCGGCCAGCACGAACCGGTTCGGGTCGGCCAGGCCCTCGTCGAGCGCGGCGAGCAGCTCGGCCTCGGACTCGCACAGCCGCACCATGCCGGCCGCGCCGAGACGGCGGGAGAACAGCTGCTGGTGGTTGTCGACGTGCTCGTCGTGCGACGGGTCGCGGGGCACCACGATCGGCAGGTGGCCGTTGCGGCGCGCCTCGGTGATGGTGGCCGGGCCGCCGTGGCTGACCACGAGCGTCGCCTCGGCCATCGCCCGCTGGAGTTCCTCGTGGCCGAGGAACGGGGTGGCCTCGGGCAGGGCCGGGGTGCGGCTGTGGCCGTACTGGAGGACCAGCCGGACCTCGGGCCGCGCTGCGTGCCAGCGCTCCAGCCAGCCGACCAGCCGGTCGAAGCGGTGCACGTCGGTGCCGACCACGACCAGCACGTACGGTGCCGCGGAACGCCGGTCCCGCTGCTGCGGAATGTGCGCCATCAGAGCAGATTCCCCACGACGGTGGCCTCCGGGTACATCCGGCGCTGCTCGTCCCACTGCACGAGCATCGCGGAGAGGAAGGGGCGGCAGAGCCGGGCGGTGAGCGTCGCGCTGTCGATCCGGTCGTACACCTCGATGTAGACCGTCGGGATCTTGCGCATCCGGGCCGCCACCACGAACGGCAGGGCGACCCCGGCACCGGTGGTGACCACGGCGTCGACCTGGCGCCGCCGGATCACCTTCAGCGCGAGGAACGCGTTGCGTACCAGGTTCTTGACGTTGCGTGTGGTGGGGTGGTGCGCCCAGACCACGTCCTCACCGGCGAGCAGCGAGCGCGCGTCCGGGGTGTCGAAGGTTACCCATGCGCGGCGCCGATCCCGGTACCACGGTTCCAGGGCCAGGAGCTGGGCCAGGTGCCCGCCACTGGAACCCACCAGCAGGACCTGCCCCGAGTCCTCGGTTGACCCGCTCACCACAAAAGTCCTCCCGTACGCGGATGACGCGTCCGGATTTTTGTGAATGCCCCTCGGACGCGTCCTGACAACCTACTGGCGCGCCCATGGGCAACTGAAGGGGCCATTGGACGGATCCTGGCTCGCCGGTCGGCTCACCTCTCGATTCCCGTCACCGGGATGCCCACCGGCCGGCCACCGTCCAGGTCAGCCCGGTTCGCCCCGCGCCGCCGGGGCGGGCCACCGGAAGAAAGTGAGATGTGTCAGGATTCCGTCACCGCTCCGCACGAGAGCCGTCGGCGACGCCGGCTTATCCGGGGACAGGTCGGGCCCGACACCGGGAAACCCGCCGAATGGTCAGCGCCGATCGGCCATTTCTACGCGGGCTGCCCACACCCGGGCAGGCTTACCGGAACGTGAGCAGACTTTCCCTCGTCGTTCGGATCGGGGACACTCAAGGCCACGGTCAGGTCCAGCTGTGCCGTGGACTGCCCGGCTCGGTCGAAAGGGAGCGACAGACTCTGATGCCCTCACCCCGTTTGGCCGAGAGCGACGCCGACGGTCTTGCCCTGATGGCCTACCTGGGCTGGCTGCGCCGCCGCTGGTGGATCCTGCTGCTCGCCGCGGCCCTCGGTCTCGGTGGTGGGCTGGCGCTGAACCAGATCCAGGAGGCGCGCTACACCTCGACCACCTCGCTGCTGGTGCGCCCGCTCGGCTCGGGCGCGGAGAGCAACCCCAACGCCAAGGTCAACCTCGACACCGAGGCCCAGGTGGTCCGCTCGCTGGTGGTGGCCGAGCGGGCCAAGGCGCTGATGAAGGTCGACACCGGTGCCGACCAGCTGGTCAAGTCGGTGACCGTCAAGGTGCCGCCGAACAGCCAGATCCTCCAGGTGGCGTACGAGGCGAACAGCCCCGAGGGCGCCCAGTCGGGCTCGCACGCGTTCGCCCAGGCGTATCTGGACCTGCGCAAGGCCACCGCGCAGAAGGCGCTGGAGAACGAGACGACCGCGCTCAAGCAGCAGATCGCCGAGCTGCAGAAGCAGCTCAGTGCCGTCGCCGGGCGGATCGCGGCGTCGCCGTCGAACTCGCCCGAGCGGGAGCGGGCCGAGGCCGAACGGAGCCTTCTCACCAGCCAGATCACCGGCCTGAACAACCGGCTCAGCCCGCTGGTCTCGGCCGGCTCCGACCCCGGCGAGATCATCTCCGACGCCCGTCTCCCCGACTCGCCCAGCTCACCGAACCGCACGCTCAACCTCGCCAGCGGCATGGGCGCGGGCCTGCTGCTCGGCATCGTGCTGGCGCTCGTGCTGGACCGGCTCGACACCCGGATCCGGCGTGGTCGTGACATTTCCGACCGGGTCGGCCTGCCGCTGCTGCTGGAACTGCCGGTGCGCGCGCCCTCGCTGGCCGTCCTGCCGGCCACCCACCGGGTCTCCCGCGAGCTGGGCCGGCTGCGCAACGTGCTGCTGTCCGCCGTGCCCGAACCGGCGCAGGGCGGGCGCGGTCGCCAGTTGCTGATCTGCGACGCCTCGGCCGGCACCGCCGCCGGATTCGTCGCCGCCAACCTCGCCGCCGCGTACGCCCGTACCGGCCAGCAGGTCGCGCTGATCACCACCAAGCCCGACTCGACGGTGGGCGCCATCACCGGCGTGGCCGAGGGCCGGCACAACCTGGCATCGGTGCTGCGCCGCGACGTACCCCCGCTCAAGGCGCTCGCGCCGGTGCCGGGGCTGGGCCAGCTCCGGGTGCTGGTGCCGGGCGACCTGGACGCGGAGGTCGAGCTGCCGGTCGCCGGTCTGCTGGAGATCATGCACGAGCTGTCCGCGCGCTTCGACCACGTGATCATCGAGACCGCGCAGCCCACGTTCGCCGTAGAGGCCCAGGCCCTGGGCCGGTACGTCGACGCCGTGATCATGGTGGCCGAGGCGGGCAAGACCCGCAGCGGTGAGATCACCGCCGCCCTGCAGCAGTTCGAGCAGGTGAACGCGCCGGTGATCGGTGCCGTGCTGGCCCCACGCCTGCCCGCCCCGGTGGCCGGCGCCGCCCGGCCGGCGTCCTCGGGCGGTGCGAGCAGCACGTCGGGCACGTCGGGCACGCCGAGCACCCCGGTGGCACCGGCCAACCGGCCCAAGCCCCGGCCGAGCCCCGGCCCGTCCGCCGAGTCGACGATGGTGCTGCCGCGCATGCAGTCGTCCCGCCCCGCCCCGGCGAAGCCGGCACCGGGCAAGGCCACCCCACCGCCGAACCCCGGCAACCCAGGCAACCAGGGCATGCCGGGTAAGCCGGTGCCGCTCAACGGCACCGGCGGCACGTACCGCTCCCGGGGTGACGGCGACGGCCGCAGCTACGCGCTCGACTCCGGCGAGGACCTGGGGTGAACCGCCGGCAGATGCTCCGCGCCGCCATCGCCCCCGCCGTCGTCCTCGGCGTCGGGACCGGGTGCAGCGAGCCCGAGCCCAAGCCGGGCAAGGTCCAGGTGGTGGACCCGGGCGACGTCACCGCCTCGCCGTCATCGGCCAGTGCCTCGCCGACCCTGCCCACCGGCCCGCTGACCGGCGCGCCGGTGAGCACCCCGGCCGCCGCCACCCGCCAGGCGGTCGCTGTGCCGCTGCGGGTGAGCCCCGCGACCACCCCGGCCGGCCTGGACGCCGCCGACCTGGTCTACGCCGAGTTCGCCGAGTCCGACACGCTGCACCTGACCGCCGTGTTCCACTCCAAGGACGCCACCAAGATCGG
The DNA here is from genome assembly GCF_000145235.1 of Micromonospora aurantiaca ATCC 27029. Lineage (NCBI taxonomy): Bacteria > Bacillati > Actinomycetota > Actinomycetes > Micromonosporales > Micromonosporaceae > Micromonospora > Micromonospora aurantiaca (nom. illeg.). The sequence goes on from NC_014391.1 coordinate 6,897,052, forward strand.
CCCGGTCACCGAGATCCGGCCGGTCGACATCCGGTCGCTCGCGGTGCTGCGCCCGTTCGTCGGCTACGACGGCGGCCCCACCGGCTTCCTCACCCAGTTCGAGAACTCCGACCTCGACGGCGTGACGCCCGACGACGACAGCAAGGTCTTCTCCGGCGACTACACGTCGACCGCCGCGCTGCTCAAGGCCGCCCCGAAGGGCGGCCAGCCGCCCACCCCGCCGATCGACCACGCCGGCGAGGGCGACGCGCTCGCCGCCCGCGACCTCGCGCCGGCCACCGAACTCACCGTCACCGTCTCCGGCGGCCCGCCGATGGTCTGGCGGTACGACCAGGCCAAGTCCGTCTGGGTCGGCAAGGTCGGCAAGGTCACCGTGACCGCCGCCTCCGTCATCGTGCTGACGATGGAGTACCGCACGCTGGACGTCCGCAACCCGTCCCCGCGTTCGCTGCCCTCGGCGAACGTCTTCGGTGAGGGCGCGGTGCTGGCGGTGTCCGGGCCGAACAGCGCGAAGGGCCGGTGGCGCAAGCCCGGCCTGGGCATGGTCTGCACGCTCGCCGACACCGGCGGCGATCTCCTGCACCCCCAGCCCGGCAACGCGTGGGTGATCTACGCGCCGACCACCGCCAAGGTCACCGTGAAATGAGCACCGCCACCCCGCCCCGCACCGCGCGCGGGACGGTTCCGGTCGGAGCGGTGTCGCCGCCGGACGGGAACCGCCTGCGGCCGGTGACGGTACGGCCGGAGAGCTGGTCGTGGCGGCTGCCGACGGCGTGGCCGCTGATCTCGGTCTTCCTGCTGTACCCGCTGTGGTGGGTGCTCGGCGTGTCGAGCTTCGTCTTCGTCATCTTCGCGGTGCCGATGGTGGTGCAGATGCGCAAGCGGGGCCCGATCCGGGTGCCGCCCGGCTTCGGGATCTGGATGGTCCTGCTGCTCTGGGTGTTCCTGTCCGTGCTCACCCTCGACCTCACCGCGCCGAACACGCTGCCACCCGGCGGCAGCGGCAAGTACATCGGCTGGGGCATCCGGCTCGCCAACTACGTCGCCATGACCGTGACCATGCTCTACGTCTACAACCTGCGGGAGCGGGAGCTGTCCCAGCGCCGGATGGTCCGCCTGTTCGGGTTCATGGGCGTGGTCGTGGTGCTCGGCGGCTGGATCGGCTCGCTGTTCCCGAACCTCACGTTCGTCGCGCCGCTGCGATTCGTCCTGCCCCAGTCGATCGCCGGTCACCCGTACGTCACCTCGCTCATGGAGATCAAGTTCGCCCAGGTGCAGCAGGTGATCGAGGGGGAGGCCAGCTCGCCCCGCCCGTCCGCGCCGTTCACCTACACGAACTCGTGGGGCCAGAACACCGCGATCCTGCTGGTCTGGCTGATCGTCGGCTGGGTCGTGCTGGGCAAGCCGATGCGCCGTACCGCGGGCGTGGCGATCGCCCTGGCCGCGATCTTCCCGATCGTCTACTCGCTGAACCGGGGCCTCTGGATCGGTCTCGGCATCGCCGCCGCCTACGTCGCGCTGCGGCTCGCGCTGCGCGGCCGGATGGTGGTGCTCGGCGGGCTCGCCCTGGCGGTCGGGCTGATCGGGGTGCTGATCGTCGCCACACCGCTCGGCCGCACCTTCGACGAACGCCTCCAGAACGGCCACAGCGACGACATCCGGACCACGCTGTCCCAGGGCGCGGTCGCCGCGGCCAACCACTCGCCGATCCTCGGGTACGGCGGCAACCGGGCGCTGATCGGCAGCAACCGGTCCATCGCCATCGGCAAGTCCGAGGACTGCAAGCAGTGCGGCAACCGGGAACTGGGCAGCAACGGCCAGGTCTGGGCGCTGCTCGTCGGGCAGGGCTGGGTCGGCGCGATCTGCTACAACGCCTTCTTCATCTACTGCATCTGGCGCTACCGCCGCGACCACAGCGCGATCGGCATCGCCGGCACGCTCATCCTCATCCTCATGCTCTTCTTCCAGTTCACCTACGGTGCGATGGAAGCGACACTCGCCTACGCCCTGATCACTGTCGCCCTGCTGGCCCGCAACGACCGGATACGCCGGTCGCTCGCGCCGGCGCCACCCCAGGGCACGATCGCCGGGCTACGGGCCCGACTGGAAAAGACCGGTGACAGCTGATGGTGTTCCGCGTACCCCCGGACGGCGACGGCCGTGCCGCGTACCTCGGTGAACTGGCCGGGCTGATCTGGCCCGCGCCGGCCGAGCCCAGCCTGCGCCGCGGCGGCGCCGGCTGGGTGGTGGTGCCCTCGGCGTCCCGCCCCCGGCTGCTCGTGCCGACCGGCTCGGGCCGGGCGGCGGCGAGCGCGGTCCGGCACTCCACCGAGGCGGTCGGCCGCAAGGCCAAGCTGGTCCGGCAAGGGCTGTCCACGGCGTTCCGGCTCGGGCTGGGCCCGCTGGTGTTCCGCGACCGGCTGGTGGTCGACGGCGGCGGGCTGGACGCGCACCTGACCGAGGTGCTCGGCGAGCCGGCGCTGGTGAGCCTGCACATCGGGCCGGCCCGGGCGAACCGCAAGCCGGTGCTGCAACTGCTCGCCCCGGACGGCCGGGCCCTCGGGTACGCCAAGCTCGGCGTCGACCCGCTGACCCGCGCGCTGGTGCACGCCGAGGCGGACGCGCTGCGCCGCCTCGCCGAGGTGCCGCTCGGCCCGGTGGTCCTGGCCGGGGTACGCCATCACGGCGACTGGCACGGCCACGCGCTGCTGGTGCAGGAGGCGCTGCCGGTACGGCTGCCCCGGGCCACCCCGGCCGCCGCGGAGGCGGCCGAACGCGACGCGATGGTGGCGGTCGCCGGCTGTCTCGGCGTACGCCGGCAGTCGTGGGCGGCCAGCGGGCACGCGGCCCGGCTCACCGAGGCGGTGGACGCGCTCGGGCCCCGGCCGGAGGCCGGGCGGCTGCGCGCGGCGCTGAAGTCCGTCGCGGACGCCGACCCGGTGGTGGCCTTCGGCGCCTGGCACGGTGACTGGAACGGCGGCAACAGCGCCGTGCTGGCCGACGGCCGGGTGCTGGTCTGGGACTGGGAGCGGTTCGAGGCGGACGTGCCGGCCGGGTACGACGCGCTGCACCTGGCGGTGCAGGGCGCGATGAGCCACGACGGGGTGGAGCCGGTCGAGGCGGCCCGAGCGCTGATCGCCGGCGCCGGGGCCACCCTGGCGCCGTTCGACCAGACCGGCGGGGGCGCCGATCTGGTCGCCGTGCTCTACCTGGTGGAGCTCGCGGCGCGCTACCTGCGGGACCGGCAGGCGGAGGCGGGTGCGCGACTGGGGCACGTCGACACCTGGCTGCTGCCCGCCGTCGAGGAACACCTGGCCCGCCGGGCCGGGTGAGAGTGAGGAGTGGGGACGTGACGCTGGCCAAGGAGCAGGCGCTCCGCGCGGTGAAGTCGGTGAGCCGGACGGTCGGCCGGCTGACCGCCGGTTCGCGGATGGTGCCGGGATTCCTGATCGTGGGGGCGCAGCGCTGCGGCACCACCTCGCTGTTCAAGACGCTGTCGCAGCATCCCGGTGTGCTGCCGCCCGCCTACCACAAGGGCGTGCACTACTTCGACATGGACTACCACCGGGGGATGAGCTGGTACCTCGGGCACTTCCCCACCACCGGCAAGGCCGAGGCGGTGAAGGCCCAGATCGGGGTACGCGGGATCACCGGCGAGTCCAGCCCGTACTACATGTTCCACCCGCTGGCCGGGCAGCGGATCGCCCGTGACCTGCCCTCGGTGAAGCTGCTGGTGCTGCTGCGTGACCCGGTGGAGCGCGCCTACTCGGCGCACTCGCACGAGCTGGCCCGGGGCTACGAGACCGAGACGGACTTCGAGCGGGCGCTCGCGCTGGAGGAGTCCCGTACGGCGGGCGAGCGGGAGCGGATGATCAGCTCCGCGTCGTACGCCAGCGAGCACCTCCAGCACAACGCGTACCTGGCCCGCGGCCGCTACATCGAGCAGCTGGAGCGCCTGGAGGCGCTGGTCGGCCGGGACCGCATGCACGTCATCGACAGCGACGACTTCTTCGCCGACCCGCGCCCTTCCTTCGACGCGGTCTGTGACTTCCTCGGGCTGCCCCGCTGGGCGGACATCGCGTTCGGCAAGCACAACTCGCGCTCCCGTTCGCCCATGTCGGCGGAGCTGCGGACCCGGCTGGAGGACCACTTCGCGCCGTACGACGAGCGGCTGGCGACGTGGTGGGGACGCGTGCCGTCGTGGCGGCGGTGACGCGGGCGGACGCCGGCGGCACCCCGACGCTCACCGCACCGCCCCCCGGGCCGGGCGCGGGGCTGGGCGGCGCGGCCCGGCAGGGCTTCGCCAACCTGGTCGGGGTCGGGCTGGCCGCGGTCGCCGGCTTCGGCCTGAACATCGTCATCGCCCGCGGCTGGTCGGTCCGCGAGGCGGGCATGTTCTTCGCCGCCACCAGCGCGTTCATGATCGCCGCGTCGGCGGCCCGGCTCGGCACCGACGTCGGCACCGTCTACTTCGTCAGCCGCCAGCGCACGCTCGACCGCCGCGACCAGATCCGGGGCACCATCCTGGTCGGGTTGCTGCCGGTGCTCGTGGTCGGCACGCTGCTCGGGCTGGCCGGCTGGCTGGCCGCACCGGCGCTGGCCCGGGCCACCATGCCGGAGGCCGGGCCGGAGGCGGTGACCGCGCTGCGCATCCTGCTGGCGTTCGTGCCGCTGGCCGCGCTGAACGACTACGCGCTCGCCGCCTGCCGCGGCTTCGGCCAGATGCGCCCGCTGCTGACTGTTGAGCGGCTCGGCCGCACGCTGGTGCAGTTCCTGGGTGTGGCGGTGGCCGCCTGGCTCGGCATGTCCGCCACCGTCGCGCTGCCGCTGGCCTGGGTGGTGCCGTACCTGATCGCCGCGGTGGTCGCGCTGTTCTGGCTGAGCCGGCTGGTCGGCCGGGCCGGGAGGCAGGTGACCCGGCCGGTGCCGGCGCGCGAGCTGGCCGGGCCGTTCTGGCGGTTCACCGGGCCCCGCGCCGTCAGCAGCCTGGCCGCGATCGTGGTGCAGCGGCTGGACATCGTGCTGCTCAGCGCGCTGCGCGGCCCGGCGGACGCGGCGATCTACACGGCCGCGACCCGGTTCCTGGCGCTGGGTCAGCTCTCCAGCGTCGCGCTGTCCAGCTCGGTGCAGCACCGGCTGGCCGCCGCGTTCGCCCGCGACGACCGGGCCGAGGCGCGCCAGCTCTACCAGGCCGCCACCGGCTGGCTCGTGCTGCTCTCCTGGCCCGCGTACCTGATCTTCGCGGCGTTCGCCACGCCGATGCTGGCACTGTTCGGATCCGGGTACGGCGACGGCCGCCGGGTCGTGGTGCTGCTGGCGCTGACCATGCTGCTGGCCACCGGCTGCGGCATGGTCGACATGGTGCTCAACATGGCCGGGCGCACCGCGTGGACGTTCTACAACGCGATGACCGGCACCGTGCTCAACGTGGTCGGCAACCTGGTGCTCATCCCGCGGTACGGCATCCTCGGCGCGGCCCTGGCCTGGACCGTCTCCATCCTGGTCACCAACCTGGTGCCGCTGACCCAGCTCTGGTGGTCGATGCGGCTGCACCCGTTCGGCGCCGGTACCCGGGCCGCGATGGCGCTGGCGGTGGTCACGCTGGGTCTGCCGCTCGGCCTGGCGACGCTGCTCGGCGCCGGTCCGCTGGTACTCGCGCTGGTGACGGTCGCCGGGCTGGTCGCGTACGCGACGGGCGTCTGGCGCTGGCGGCGCACCCTGCACCTCGACGCGCTGCGCGCCCTCCGCCGCGGCCGTAACCGGGCCGGGGCGGACCCGGCCGCCCAGTCCTGACCGATCCTGCGCACCGATGGGACCTTCGATGACAAGCGACTCCCCCGCCCCGCACTCCGGCCTGTCCACCGTGAAGGCCGCGAAGCTCGCCGCGGTCGGTCTCCTGGCGGACCGCAAGGAACGCCGCGAGCTGGAACGGCCGGTCGAGGGGGGCGGCCGCCGGCTCACCCTGAAGGTGGAGCGTCCGATCTTCATCCTGGGCGCCCCGCGTTCCGGCACCACGTTCCTCGGCAGTTGCGTCGGCGCGCTGCCGGACGTGTCGTACCACTTCGAACCGCGCCTGACCAAGGCGGTCGCCCGCTGTGTCTACGAGGGAAGCTGGACGCCGCAGCGGGCCGCCCGCTACTTCCGCGGCTACTACGGCGCGCTGCTCGCCGCGTCCGGGCACGGCGGCCTGCGCTTCGCCGAGAAGGACCCGGAGAACTGTTTCATCGTGCCGTTCCTGACCGAGGTCTTCCCGGACGCGGTCTTCCTGCACGTCTACCGGGACGGGCGGGACGTGGCGGTGTCGCACGCCGAGCAGCCCTGGCTGAATGCCGCGTCCACCGGCACCGGCCGCAGCGGCCGGGGCGGTACGCCGTGGGGCGCCGCGCCCCGGTTCTGGGTGGAGCCGGAGCGGCGCGAGGAGTTCACGCAGGTCTCCGACCTGGGCCGGTCGGCCTGGATGTGGCGGCGGTTCACCAGCAGCGCGCTCACGCAGCTCGCCGAGCTGCCCGCGGAACGGGTGCGGCACCTGCGGTACGAGGACGTCGTCACCCGCCCGGCCGAGGCGGCCGAGGTCGTGGCCGACTTCCTGGAGGTCGGTGACCCGGCCGGGCGGGAGGCGCTGCACGCCCGCTTCGCCAAGGCGCGGCCGGGCTCGGTGGGCCGGTGGCGGCAGCGACTGACCGAAAAGGATCTGGCCGACGTGATGGCTCAGGCCGGGCCGCTGCTGACGCAACTCGGCTACCCCGCCTGAGCGCCGCGTCACAGGTAGAGTGCCAGGGGTCGCCCGCCCGGCCCGGCGTGCCTCTCCGCCCACGCGGATCCGTCAGGGCCCCCATACCGTGGCCGGCGACCGTCCTGGGGAGAGGTTGCGGTGGTACGACGGTTACGACTGACGATGGCTGCCGTGCTGGGCCTGGCATTCCTGGCCCCGGCCGTGGCGGCCTGTGACATCGGCTCGGAGCGATCCGACGAGACGGCGACGGCGGTGCCGCCCCCGCCGACTGTGACACCGCGGACCGCTCCGGTCCGCACCACCGGGTGGGGGCCGGAGCCGCCGGAGAAGGGGGCCTGGCTCGGCACCTGGGTCAAGCCGCAGTACCACAACGCCAGCGGGCGGGCCGCGGCGTTCGATGCGTTCAACCAGGCGGCCGGCGGCAACCTCGCCATCGCGCACATGTTCCACGAGTGGAACGAGCCGTTCCCGAGCGCCACCGAGAAGTTGTTCCAGTCCCGGGGCAAGCTCCAGATGATCTCGTGGCAGGGCACCGACACCCGGTCCACAGTCAGCGGCGTCTACGACGCGCTGATCCGGGAACGCGCGAAGGACGTCAAGGAGTTCGGCGTTCCGGTGCTGCTGCGTTACCGGTGGGAGATGGACCGGCCGAACCTGGCCGCGAGCATGCACTCGCCGGAGGACTACGTCGCCGCCTGGAAGCACGTCCGCGGCATCTTCGCCGAGATGGGCGTCACCAACGCCGGGTGGGTGTGGTGCCCGCACGCGGACGGGTTCGCCGAGCCGCAGCGCCGGGCCGCCGCCTACTACCCGGGCGACGACCAGGTCGACTGGCTCTGCGCGGACGTCTATCCCAGTCCGGAGTGGAACAGCTTCTCCAACCGGATGGACCACTTCATGGCGTTCGCCAAGAAGCACCCGCGACCGGTCATCATCGGCGAGTACGGCCTGACCCAGGACGGGCGGCCGGGCCAGCGGGCCGAATGGATGCGCGAGGTCGGGCCGTACCTGAAGAAGCACCCGCAGATCAAGGCGGCGGTCTACTTCGCGGCCCGGCAGACGGAGAAGCCCATCTACGACAGCACCTTCGGCAACGACCCGGAGAGCGAGCAGGTATTCCGGGAGATGGCGACCGATCCGTACTTCCAGCCGCCGATGCCCGACCTGAGTGTTTCCTCAGGAACACCCTCCGTGTCCACCAGGTGATCGTCGTTCGTCTTTTCGTGTGACCCGGTGCGTTTCCTCGGTCAAAAAGGCCCAACCCGGGTGGACGGGCGACGGCCGAATGCGAGAAGGTATTGCTCTCACGTCTGCGGTCGGTCGGGTGACGCCCCGCCTCATGTCGGCACCGACCACGATCGCAGCGCCTCCGACGTTTCCCCCGGAGTAGCCTGTGGCTTCCTCGATCCTGAGACACCGCTCGGTGTCCGCCTTCGGCGCTGCCGTGCTCGGCATCGCCACCTTGTTCACACCGGTACCGGCGCTCGCCGCGCCGGCCGCGGCGCCCGCGCCCGACCACAGCACGATGGTCGGCGAGGTGCCCTCGGAGAAGACGCCGAACATCAACGACGGCAACGTCGTGGCCATCCACGACGCCGGCAGCAAGGTGATCGTCGGCGGCTCGTTCACCAACGCGCAGAACCGGGGTTCCTCACCCACCCCGGTCGAACGCCGCGGACTGCTCGCCTTCGACAAGGCGACCGGCAAGATCGACAACGCGTTCGCGCCGGTGCTCGACGGTGACGTCACCGCCGTCATCGCCGGCCCGACCCCGGGCACGGTGTACGTCGCCGGCAAGTTCAACAAGGTCGGCGACAAGAACTTCCGCAAGCTGGCCCTGCTGAACGTCGCGGACGGCACCCCCGTCGACGGGTTCAAGGGCCCGGCGTTCAACGGCACCGTGAACGACATCGCGCTCGTCGACGGCCACCTGCTGGTGGGCGGCATCTTCACCACTGTGACCGCGACGACCAACCGCAACGGGCTGGCCTCGCTGAACCCGACCACCGGCGCGGTGGACGACTACCTCACCGTGTCGCTCACCGAGCACCACAACTGGACGCCGACCAACAACGGCGCCTCGGCCGGTGTCGGTACGGAGAAGCTCGCCGTCTCCCCCGACGGCAAGCACCTCGTGGTGATCGGCAACTTCAAGAAGGCCGACGACGTCGTGCACGACCAGATCGTGCGGATCAACCTGGGCGAGAGCTCGACGACCGTCGCCGACTGGAACACCGACGGCTACTCCGCGGCCTGCAAGTACGCCGCGTTCGACTCGTGGGTGCGCGACATCCAGTTCTCCCCGGACAGCAAGTACTTCGTCGTGGTCACCACCGGCGCGTCGTACCCGGGCACGCTCTGCGACTCCGCGGCCCGCTGGGAGACCGCCGCCAGCGGCGACGGCCAGAAGCCGACCTGGACGAACTTCAGCGGCGGCGACACCTTCCTCTCGGTCGGCATCAGCGAGAAGGCCGTCTACGTCGGCGGTCACTTCCGCTGGTCGAACAACCCGCTCGCCCGCGACAAGGCCGGACCGGGCGCGGTGCCGCGGGCCAGCATCGCGGCGCTCGACCCGGTGAGCGGCCTGCCGCTGTCCTGGAACCCGGGCCGCCACCCGCGCGGCTACGGCGTCACCGAGATGCTGGTGACCCAGGAGGGCCTCTGGCTCGGCAGCGACCAGGAGTACATCGGCAACTTCGACTACCAGCGCAAGCGGCTCGCCTTCTTCCCGCTGGACGGCGGCAACGCCCCGCACTCGACCAGCACCAAGGGTCTGCCGGGCAACGTCTACCAGGCCGGTCGCGCGGCGCAGACCGAGGTGCTCTACCGGGTCAACGCCGGTGGTCCCGCCATCCCGGCCACCGACGGCGGGCCGGACTGGGCCGCCGACAGCGCCACCGAGCCCAGCCCGTACCACAACACGGGCAACCAGGTCACCAGCTACACCACGAACGCGACGTTCGACCCCACCGTGCCGGCGAGCACGCCGGCCACGCTGTTCAACACCGAGCGGTGGGACGAGGCGACCGCGCCGGACATGCAGTGGGACATCCCGGTCGCGGCCGGCACCCGGGTCGACGTCCGGATCTACATGGCCAACCGCTGGTCCGGCACGAGCAAGCCGGGCGCCCGCAAGTTCGACGTCAGCATCGACGGCGTGCTCAAGCTGAACGACTTCGACCCGGTCGTCACCGCCGGCGGGACCGACCGCGGCACCATGCAGTCCATCTCGGTGGTCAGCGACGGCGTGGTCGACATCGACTTCGGCCGGGTGCTCCAGAACCCGCTGCTGCACGGCATCGAGATCGTCAAGACCGCGCCCACGCCGGACGCCTCCGACGTGCTCTACCGGATCAACGCGGGCGGCGACCAGCTGGCCGCGCCGAGCGGCCCGGCCTGGGCCGCGGACACCGCCGCCGCGCCGAGCACCTACCACAACGCCGGCAACCAGGTGACCAGCTACACCACGAACGCCTCCCTCGACGGCACGGTGCCGTCGGGCACCCCGGTGGAGCTGTTCAACGCGGAGCGGTGGGACGAGTCGCCCGCGCCGGACATGCAGTGGGACTTCCCGGTCCCGGCCGGCACGCCGGTGCAGGTGCGGCTCTACCTGGCGAACCGCTGGGCCGGCACCGCCACCGCCGGCAAGCGCAAGTTCAACGTGACGATCGACGGCGTGGTCAAGCTGAGCAACTTCGACCCGATCGCCGCGATCGGCGCCACCAACCGGGGCACCATGCGCGCGTTCCCGATCACCAGCGACGGCAACATCGACATCGACTTCGGTCGCGTCCTGGAGAACCCGCTGGTGCAGGGCATCGAGATCGTCAAGCTGCCCCCGGTGCCGCCGGCCACCACCGTCGACAGCATCACCAAGCGCACGTACGACGGTGCGACCTCGGTCGGCAACGCGATGTCGGTGCCGAACGCGGACAACACCGGCTGGTCGGGCGTCAAGGGCGCCTTCTGGGTCGGCGGTGACCTGTTCTACGGCGTCGGCGGCGACCTCTACAAGCGCTCGTTCGACGGCAGCGAGTTCGGCACCCCGAAGAAGCTGGACCCGTACCACGACGCCAAGTGGGACCTGGTCGTCACCGGCTCCGCGCCGGAGGGCTCCACGTACGCCGGCATGACCGGCAACTTCTCCGCCGAACTGCCGAACGTGACGGCCATGTTCTACAAGGGCGGCCGGATCTACTACTCGCTGGCCGGTCAGAGCACGCTGTTCTGGCGCGGGTTCGCGCCGGACACCGGCACCGTCGGCGCCGAGCGCAACACGGTCACCGGCACCACGGCCTTCGCCGACGCGGGCGGCCTGTTCCTGGACGGCGACACGCTCTACGTCGTCTCCCGGAGCACCGGCACCCTGTCCTCGATGGCGTGGTCCGACGGCGTGCCGACCGGCTCCGCCACGGTGCGCAGCGGTCCGAGCGTCGACGACGTGGACTGGCGCGGCACCTCGGTCTTCGTCGGCCCCTGACGGGCGGGCACGACCGGAACGGAACAGATACGACGATGGCCCGGCCGATATCGGCCGGGCCATCGCCCTTTCCCCGGCGCCGATCGCGCCGGGCCGGATCAGGTACGGGTCGGCGCGTGCTCGCCCGCCCAGACCCGCATCAGGTCCCGTACCGAGATCACTCCCGCCACCTCCCGCCCGTCGAGCACGACCAGGTGACGGAACCCGCCGCGGGCCATCGCCGCGGCTGCCTCCTCGACCGTCCAGTCCGGGCCGGCGTAGACGACGTCCCAGGTCAGGTGTGCCCCGGTGCGCTCGACATCCGGGTCGAGCCCGGCGCCGATCGCCTTCAGCACATCGCGTTCGGTCATGATCCCCACTCCCTCGGAGTCCGGGTCGATCACGACCGCCGACCCGACACCGCGGGCCGACATCATCCGGGCCGCCTGCCGGAGCGTGTGCTCCGGCCCGACCACCAGTACCTCGCTGGACATCGCTTCCCGTACCTGCATCACACATCACCCCTGTGGGACGGCGACTGAGTACGGACATGGTGGGCCATCGATGCGTACCGGGACAAGAACGGGCATCGCCGGAGACGGCCCGGATGGCTACTGTCGGAGGGTGCCCACCGAGCCCCTCCGCTGCGCCGGCGCGCTGATCGTCGACGACGACGGCCGCATCTTCATCCAACGCCGATCCCCCGAGCGACGCCTCTTCCCGAACTGCTGGGACATCGTCGGCGGCCACCTCGAACCGGGCGAGGAGATCGACGACGCGCTGCGCCGGGAGGTCACCGAGGAGACCGGCTGGACCCTGTCGCACGTGCTCGGCCTGGTCGGCGAATACCGGTACACCGCCGACGACGGGCTGACCCGGGTGGAGACCGACTTCCTGGTCCGGGTGGACGGCGACCTGAGCCGGCCCCGGCTGGAAGCCGGCAAGCACACCGAGTTCCGCTGGCTTGCGGAGTCGGAGATCGCGCTGCTCGACGAGCACCGGAACGTCAACGACGGAATGATCCGGCGGATCGCGGAGGACGGCTTCGCGGCGCTGCGCTCGATCGGGCTGACGGGCTGAACCACTGCCGGTCGGTGCCCGGCGATATCCTCGCCGGGTGGAATCGGGTCGAGAAGAGGAGCGTGTCGGCATGATCGGGATGGTGCTCGCCGCAGGTGCGGGGCGCCGGCTGCGGCCGTACACCGACACCCTGCCCAAGGCCCTGGTGCCGGTCGACGGGGAGACCACCATCCTCGACATCGCGCTGCGCAACCTCGCCGAGGTGGGGCTGAACGAAGTCGTGATCGTGGTCGGCTACGCGGCCGACGCGGTGCGGCAGCGCCAGGCCGCCCTGGAGGAGAAGTACGGCGTCACGATCACCCTGGTCCACAACGACAAGGCCGAGGAGTGGAACAACGCGTACTCGCTCTGGCTGGCGCGTGAGCACTTCTCCCGTGGGGTGCTGCTCGTAAACGGCGACACCGTGCACCCGGTGAGCGTGGAGAAGACGCTGCTGGCCGAGCGCGGCCCGGGCATCCTGCTCGCCGTGGACACGCTCAAGCCGCTGGCCGAGGAGGAGATGAAGACCACCTTCGACGCCGCCGGCCAGCTCACCCGGATCACCAAGCTGATGGACCCGGGCGAGGCGTACGGCGAGTACATCGGCGCGACGCTCATCGAGCCGCAGGTGGCCGAGCCGCTCGCGGACGCGCTGGAGGCGACCTGGCGGCGCGACCCGAACCTCTACTACGAGGACGGCTACCAGGAGTTCGCCGAGCGCGGCGGCGAGGTGCGGGCGGCCCCGATCGGCGACGTCTCCTGGGTCGAGGTCGACAACCACGCCGATCTGGCCCGGGCGCGGGAGATCGCGTGCCGCTACTAGCCCGCAGCGTCCTCACCCCGCTGCACATCGACGTGCGGCGGGGCGCGGTGGCCGATCTGGCGGCGATCCTCTCCGACGGGCGGATCTCGGCCGGTGGCGACGTCGCCGTGGTGGTCGGGCCGGGGCAGGGCGAACGGATCGCCGAGCTGATCCGGCCGTCGCTGCGCTCGGCCGACGTGTTCACGGTGGCCGGGGGGACGCTCGACGCCGCCGACGACCTGGGGGCGAAGCTGCGCACCCGGTCGTACGACGCGGTGGTCGGCATCGGCGGCGGCAAGACCATCGACGTGGCCAAGTACGCGGCGACCCGGCGCGGGCTGCCGATGGTGTCGGTGGCGACGAGCCTCGCCAACGACGGCATCGCCTCTCCGGTGGCGAGCCTGATCACGGAGGGCCTGAAGGGCTCCTACGGTGTGCACATCCCGATCGCGGTGATCGTGGACCTGGACTTCGTGGAGGCCGGGCCGGAGCGGCACAACCGGGCCGGCGTCGGCGACGTGGTAAGCAACATCAGCGCACTGGCGGACTGGGAACTGGCCCGGCGGGTACGCGGTGAGCGGGTCGACGGGCTGGCCGCCTCGCTGTCGCGCGCCGGCGCCGAGGCGGTGCTCAACCACCCGGGCGACATGAGCGACGACGGCTTCGTCACGGTGCTCGCCGACGCGCTGATCTCCAGTGGTCTGGCGATGGCGATCGAGGGCACCAGCCGGCCGTGCAGCGGCGGCTGCCACGAGATCATGCACGCGATCGACGCGCTGTTCCCCGGCACCGCCTCGCACGGCGAGCTGGCCGGGCTCGGCGCGCTGTTCTGCACGTTCCTGCGCGGCGACGAGCGCCGGTTCGCCGAGATGGCGGCCTGCCTGACCCGGCACGGGCTGCCCCGGCTGCCGGCCGAGGTCGAGCTGACCGACGACCAGTTCGTCGAGGCGGTGCAGTTCGCGCCGGCCACCCGGCCGGACCGCTACACCATCCTCGAACACCTCGCGATGTCCGCTACCGAGACGCGGGAGCGGCTGGCAGACTACGCCGGTGCCCTCCGCGACCACATTGGCTGAGCCCCGTCCCACCGTCGCCGACTTCCACCGGGTCAACCGGGGAGGCGGCCTGTTCAGCGAGTCGATCAGCCAGTGGATCGGGGCGGCCTTCGCGCTGGCCGCGCAGCGCCTCGGGTTGCGCCCGACCGCGCTGACGCTCGCCAACCTGGTGCTGGGGCTGGCCGCCTCGGTCACAGTGGTGGCGCTCGCCGACGACGTGGCCGCCGGCACCGTACCGGCCTGGGTGGTCGGGCTGGTCGCCCTGGTCGCCTGGCAGATCGCGTACGCGCTGGACTGCGCCGACGGGCAGCTCGCGCGGGTGACCGGTCAGGGCAGCGCGGCCGGCGCCCGGATCGACGTGCTCTGCGACGTGGCCGCCCAGATCGCGCTGGTGGCCGCCATCGGCGCGACAGCCGTGGCGCAGCGCCCGTCCACGCCGGTCTGGCTGGTGGCGGTGTTCGCGGGCACCTGGATGGTCAACCTGGTGACCTCGGTGATGCAGTCGGGGCCGAACGCGGCGAGCATGGTGACCTCGACCTCGCTCCCGGTACGCCTGGTCAAGCTGGTCCGCGACTACGGCGCGGTGATCTTCCTGGCCGGCCTGGTGCTGGCCTTCGCCCCCGCGCTGGCGCTCTGGCTGATGGTCGCGTTCACCGTGGTCAACGGCGGATTCCTGCTGGCAAGCATCGCCTTCTCCGCCCGCGCCTCCCTGCGGTAAGGAAGGGCCCCTTCTTAACGCCTCGTGCATTGAAAGGGGCCCCTCCTAACACCTCGGTCAGCGCGCGGGACGACCTCCGGCCAGGCCGGCGTAGATGTCGATCAGGCGCTTCGTGATCACGTCGGGGTGGAAGGTGCGCTCGTAGCGGGACCGGGCCGGGCCAGCGAGCATGCGTGCCTCGGCGGCGGCCAGCGGCAGCGCGGCGGCGAGCACGTCCACCTCGGGCGCCACCACCCAGCCGGCCTCGCCGCGCTGCACCCCTGACGGCAACGCGACCCGCCCGTCGCCCGGCGCCGCGGTGGCCACCTCGGCCGGGCCGGTGCCGGCGGGCTCACGCGGGCCGTCCGCGCCCACCAGGTACGGGATGCCGCCGAGCGCGGTGCCGAGCACCGGCCGCCCGGCCGCCAGCGCCTCGATGATCACGGTGGGCAGCACGTCGTGCCAGGTGGAGGTGGCCAGCACCACGGAGCTGTCGGCCAGCGCCGCGCGTACCCCGGAGCGGTCGAGCTGACCCAGGTAGAGCACGTCGGGCCGTTCGTCGGCGGCCGCCTCGGCGAGCGGACGCAGCTTGCCGTCACCGGCGATGCGCAGCGGGCCGAGCGCGCCCACCGGGTGCCGCCGCCACGCCGCGAGCAGCAGATCGAGGCCCTTCTCGGGGCTGAGCCGGCCCATGAAGAGGAAGCCGTTCCCGGACGGCGCCGGGGTGCCCGGGTCGGGCACGGCGTTCGGCTTGACCACGATCCGCTCGTCCGGGATGCCGTAGTCGCGCAGATGATCAGCGACCGCCGTGGTGAGCGCGATGTACCGGTCCACCGACTTCCAGGTGGGGCGGTGCACGGCGAGCGTGGTCGCCATCAGCGCGCTCTGCGCCCGGGAGTTGCGGTAGCAGCGGTGCACGATCGCCGGTACGCCCAGCGTCCGCCCCCGGCAGTCCTGGCAGATCACGCCGTCGCGGAAGTAGAGGCCCGAGGAGCAGACCTGCCGGTAGTTGTGCACCGTCTGCACCACCGGCACGCCGCGCTTGTGCGCGGTCCGCACCACCCAGGGCGAGAGCAGAGGGTACGGGTTGTGCAGGTGCAACACGTCCGGCCGATGCTCGGTGAGCAGGCGGTCGAGGTCGTGCTGGGCCTTCGGGGCCCAGATCGGCGAGATCGGCAGCAGCGCCTTGGCCGGCTTGGACATCGACGGGATCTCGTCCGAGCTGCGCAGGAACGGCAGCACCTCCACGCCGGCGGCGGTGAGCTGGGCGATCTCCGCGTCGACGATGGTGTTCTCGCCGGAGGGCTGGGCTTCCCGGTACCGGTTGTGCGCCACCACGATTCTCACAGAGCTCGCCTTTCGTTCGCGACTGTGCCGATCTCTGCTCGCGGCTGCGGGGCTCGCAAGCTCACTCCTCGCGCTCGCGCATGGGACTCGCCAGCTCATTCCTCGCGCTCACGGGAAAGAAGGCTACCGTTGTACCGTGCCCGAACTTCCGGAGGTGGAAGCGCTCGCCGGTTACCTGCGCGAGCGTGCGGTGGGCCGCCGCGTCGAGCGGTTCGAGGTCGCCGCGATCAGCGCCCTGAAGACGTACGATCCGCCGCCGAGCGCGGTCGCCGGCCGTGCGGTCACCGGCGCCGGCCGGTACGGCAAGTTCCTGGACGTCCGGTTCGACGAGGGACTGCACCTGGTGGTCCACCTGGCCCGGGCGGGCTGGCTGCACTACCGGGAGGCGTTCCCGGCGACGACCCCGCTGCGGCCCGGCAAGGGCCCGATCGCGGTGCGGGTACGCCTCGACGACGGCTCCGGCTTCGACCTGACCGAGGCCGGCACCCAGAAGAAGCTGGCCGCCTACCTGGTCACCGACCCGGCGCAGGTACCGGGCGTGGCGAAGCTCGGGCCGGACGCGCTGGAGGCGGACCTGCCGACCTTCGCCGAGCGGCTGCGCAGCCGCCGGGGTCAGGTGAAGGGCGTGCTGACCGACCAGTCGGTGCTCGCCGGGGTGGGGAACGCGTACTCGGACGAGATCCTGCACGCGGCGCGGCTCTCCCCGTTCGCGATCACCGACCGGCTCACCGACGACCAGCTCGCCGGTCTGCACGCGGCGACGCGGACGGTCCTCGGCGACGCGGTACGCCGGTCGATGGGGCAGCGGGCCGCGGAGCTGAAGGGCGAGAAGCGTTCGGGCCTCAAGGTGCACGCCCGCAAGGGGCTGCCGTGTCCGGTCTGTGGCGACACCGTACGGGAGGTCTCGTTCGCCGATTCGAGCCTCCAGTACTGCCCCACCTGTCAGACCGGTGGCAAGCCGCTGGCTGACCGAAGGTTGTCCCGCCTCGTACGGTGAGTAATGGCATTCGCCGGTTACCGAGTGGAATCGACCCGGGATCGCCGATGCTCCCGGTCCGCCCCTCTACCCGAGCCGTCATCCATCGGTATAGTGGCTCGGTCCCCGGCTTCACAACTGATTCGGAGCCGGCCAGATCTCACCGAGCACCAGCGGAACGGCTTCCTCGCGGGGGCCGGTCCGGGCCGGGCCCGCGTGGGAGACTGGGACGGTGAGCGACCCGGGCCCTCACGCCGAGTGAGGACGCGGGTCATGCGGGAGGACATGGGTTGAGGTGACGACAAGCCTCCAGCGCCCGGTAACCGACAGAGGCCGGAGCAAGAGCGTGCGGCACGTCGACAGCTTTGAGATCCAGCCGCCGACTCCGCCGTCGCACAACGGCGTACCCCGGTCGGCGTGGGCCCGAGCCCGGCGCCGGGTGTCCCGGTGGCACCGGCCCTACATCGCATTCCTGCTGCTGCTCGACTTCGGCGCGGCCGCCCTGGCCAGCTTCCTGGCCGTGCAGATCTTCGAGCAGGCCGCCTCCGGCTTCCGGAACGCGCCCGAGGCGTGGTTCTACACCGTGGCCTTCGCGCTCCTGCCGCTCGGCTGGGTGCTCATCCTCTGGGGCAACCGGGCCTACGACCGGCGCTACCTTGGCCTCGGCCCGGACGAGTTCAAGCGGGTGATCCGCGGCGGCGTCGCGGTCGCCGCGACGGTCTCGTTCCTCGCCTTCGCCACGAAGACCACCCTGTCCCGCTGGACGGTCGGCTTCGCGCTGCTCGGCGCCCTGCTGCTGATCCTGCTCGGCCGCATGATCGCCCGGGCCTGCCTGCACGCGCTGCGCCGCCGCGCCGGCCACGCCGGGCACCGGATGGTGCTCGTCGGCACGCTTCCGGAGTGCCTGGAGGTCTACACCACAGTCACCCGGAACCCGTCCGTCGGCCTCGTGCCGGTGGCCATCCACCTCACCGACGGGTACGCCGCCGCGCGCGGCCTGGAGACCCCGGTGCCGGTGTACGCGGGCCGGGACGTACTGGCCCTGGTGCGTGAGGTCGGCGGCGACACGATCGCGGTCTGCGGCTCGGCCAGCGCCGAGCCGGGCGAGCTGCGCCGGCTGGCCTGGCAGTTGGAGGGCTCCGGCGTCGATCTGGTGGTTGCGCCCCAGCTCACCGACATCGCCGGTCCCCGGGTGCACATCCGCCCGATCGAGGGCCTGCCGCTGCTGCACGTCGAGGAGCCGACCCTGTCCGGGCCGGCGCTGCTGGTCAAGAACCTGATGGACCGGGTCGCCGCCGGGCTGGGCCTGCTGCTGCTGGCCCCGCTCTTCCTCGCCATCGCCGTCGCCATCCGGATCTCCGACCCCGGGCCGGTCTTCTTCCGTCAGCCCCGGGTGGGGCACGAGGGGCGGACGTTCCGGGTCTGGAAGTTCCGGACGATGTACGTCGACGCCGAGGAGCGGCTGGCCGGCCTGGTCGACCAGAACGAGACCGACGGCATGCTGTTCAAGATGAAGCAGGACCCCCGGGTCTTCCCGGTGGGCCGCTTCCTGCGTGCCACGTCGCTGGACGAGCTGCCCCAGCTGATCAACGTGCTCTGGGGCGAGATGTCGCTCGTCGGCCCGCGCCCGCTGCCCGCCGACGACGGCGACTTCCTCGGCGACGTCCGGCGCCGGCTGCTGGTCCGGCCGGGCATGACCGGTCTGTGGCAGGTCTCCGGCCGCTCCGACCTGTCCTGGGACGAGGCGGTCCGGCTCGACCTCTACTACGTCGACAACTGGTCGCTGGCGTACGACCTGAGCATCCTGTGGCGGACCGTGGGCGTGGTGCTGGCCCGCAAGGGCGCGTACTAGCGCTACCGGGCCGGCACCCGGCAGGATCGCTGCGTGGGTGGCAACCTCTCCGCCGTCTTCGCCGTCGTCTCGCTGGTCACCGCGCTGGCCGCGGCGCTCTGGGCGGTGCTGCGGCTGCGCGGCCGGCGGGGCATCGCCACCGCCACGCAGCGGGCCACGTACGAGGTGCTGCACACCGCGGGGCTCGCCGCCGAGCCGCTGCGCGCCGGCCTGACCGCGGCGGACGCGGCGAAGGCCGTACGCCATCTGCGGGCACTCGTGGGCGCGGCCGGGCTGGCGCTGACGGACCGCGACGCGTTGCTCGCGGTCGACGGGCAGGGCGCGCACCACGGCGACCAGCTGGTCGCGGCGGCCCGGCGGGCGGCCGACAGCGGGCGCTCCACAGTGCTGGGCGAGTCGGAGCTGCGTTGCGACCTGGTCGACTGCCCGGTACGCGGCGCGGTGGTCGCGCCGCTGCGCGCGGACGGGCGGGTGGTCGGGGCGCTGGTGGCGGTGGCCGACGAGCGCCCGGCCCCGGGTCTGGTGCAGGCGACGCTGGAGACCGCGCACTGGGCGGGTGACCAGCTCGCGCTGGCCGAGCTGGAGTCGTCGCGGGAGCGGCTGGCGCGGGCCGAGGTACGCGCGCTGCGCGCTCAGATCAGCCCGCACTTCATCTACAACGCGCTCACCGCGATCGGCTCGTTCGTGCGCACCGACCCGGAGCGGGCGCGGGAGCTGATCCTGGAGTTCGCCGAGTTCACCCGCTACTCGTTCCGGGCGCACGGCGAGTTCACCACGCTGGCCGAGGAGCTGCGTTCGATCGACCGCTACCTGACCATCGAGCGGGCGCGTTTCGGCGAGCGGCTCCAGGTGCGCCTCCAGATCGCGCCGGAGGTGCTGCCGGTGACGCTGCCGTTCCTCTGCCTCCAGCCGCTCGTGGAGAACGCGGTCCGGCACGGGTTGTCCCGCAAGCCGGGCACCGGCATGGTGAGCATCGAGGCCCGGGACGCGGGCGCGGAGTGTCACATCACGGTGGAGGACGACGGGGTGGGGATGGATCCGACGACGCTTACCGCCGGCATCGCCGAGGTGTCGGGCGCGGCCGGCGACCCGGCCGACGACCCGGGGCAGCACGTCGGCCTCTCGAACGTCGACGAACGGCTCCGGTCGGTCTTCGGGGACGGCTTCGGCCTGGTGGTGGAGACCGGCCTGGGTTCGGGTACGAAGGTCAGCATGCGTGTGCCGAAGTTCCACCCCGGCGTCCGGGCGTCGTCGTGACCGTCACCGGCACCGGTTTCCTCCGGGTGCTGGCGGTGGACGACGAGCCGCCCGCGCTCGACGAGCTGGCGTACCACCTGCGCGCCGACCCCCGGGTGGCCCGGCTGCACACGGCCGGGGACGCGACCGAGGCGCTGCGCGTGCTGCGCGACGACGACGTGGACGTGGTGTTCCTCGACATCCGGATGCCGGGGCTGGACGGCATGGAGCTGGCCCGGGTGCTGCGCCGGTTCGCGCGGCCGCCGGCGATCGTGTTCGTCACCGCGTACGACGACGGCGCGGTGGACGCGTTCGACCTGGGCGCCACCGACTACGTGCGCAAGCCGGTACGCGCCGAGCGGCTGGCCGAGTCGCTGCGCCGGGTGATCGGCTCCCGGGTGGTGCCGTCGCATCCGGCCGCGCTGGCCCGGGCGGAGGAGGATCCGACCATCCCGATCGAGCTGGCCGGCACCACGCGGATGCTGCCCCGCTCGGCGGTGCGGTGGGTGGAGGCGCAGGGCGACTACGCGCGGCTGCACACGGCGGAGGGGTCGCACCTGGTCCGGGTGTCGCTGGCGACGCTGGCCGAGCGCTGGGCCGATGCCGGGTTCGTCCGGATCCACCGGTCGTATCTGGTGCAGCTGCGGCTCATCGCCGAGCTGCGGCTGGTCAACTCCGGCTACGTGGTGGTGATCGACGGATCCGAGCTGCCGGTGAGCCGCCGGCACACCCGGGAGCTGAAGGACAAGCTGGTACGCGCCGCGAAACAGGACTGGAGCCGCTGAGGGACGGGGGCGTCGGGAGCGCTGACGTACAATGTACGGCAGACCGTACGACAGGGTGGGGGACCGCATGTCCGACGACCGCTTCGACGCCGCTACCGAATTCGACCGCCAGCTCGACCGCCTCGTGCAGCTCGGCTACCCGGCGCTGGCCGGGCAGACCGAGAATGAGTTCCGGGCGCTGCTCACCCCGCTGCGCGACGCGGCGGTCACCGGTGCCGCCGGACTGGCCGGGCCCACCGACGCACGGGTGCCGTTCCTGCTGGTGACCACGCGGGAGCTGGTGCCGGTGCCGGAACGCATCGCGCTCACCACGCTGGCCGGCAAGCGCAAGGCCGGCGTCCTCGACCGCAACTTCCCCGCCGACGACCTGCCCACCTTCCACCCGATCAAGGAGCTGGAGGTGCCGTCCGGTCCCGCGTACCTGCTCTTCGACGTGGACCGGGGCGAGGAGTACCGCAACGTGCCGCCGTCGGCCGCGCTCGAGGACATGACCGCGAAGGACCGGCTGCCGATCACGATCGACGAAGGGCTGGCGTTCGTCACGTTGCACCCGCAGGCGCTGGCGAGCAACAGGTGCTTCTCGCTCGTGGGGTCGCGCTGCGGCGACCGGCGGGTGCCGGCGCTGTGGATCAGCCAGGGCGCGCCGAAGCTCGGGTGGTGCTGGTTCGGCAACCCGCACACCTGGCTCGGCTCGGCGACCGCGAACCCGGTACGGGTGGGGCTGAGCTGACGCTGTCCACAACGACTCCACGCCATCCACCGGGTTATCCACAACCGTGAAGCGTTATCCACAGGTTGTGCACAGGGCTCGGAACCGTGCTCTTGACATTCCCGCTGAGCGGGCGAGACTGCCGGGGGTGACCGGAGCCGCGGAACAGCATCCTTCGGGGCGGCCCGCCGAGGCCGCCCCGGTTCCCGGCCCGCGCGCGTCCACACCGCTCCGCGAGCCGGGCAGCGGGCCGGCGCCGGCCGCCGCGCCGAAGCGGACCCGGATCGTGCTGGCCGAGGTCTCCCGGACCGGCGACCCGGCCGACCGCACCCGTTCCGAGCTGACCCAGCAGACCCCTGTCGGCGAGACGCTCGTGCAGGGGCTGATGCGCGCCCAGCTCTCCCTCGCGCTGCGGCTCAGCCTGCTGGTGCTGGTCGGGCTCGGCGGCCTGCCCTGGCTGTTCGCCATCGCGCCCACTGTCGGCCGGGTCACGGTGCTCGGGGTCAACCTGCCGTGGCTGCTGCTCGGCGTCGTGTCCTTCCCGTTCCTGATCGTCGTCGGCTGGGCGTACGTGCGCCTGGCCGAACGCAACGAGCAGGACTTCGTCGACCTGATCCGACGGCCGGAACACTGATGTCCAACGGCTACGTGGTCCCGGCGATCGTCGCCGTCACCCTGGTCACCGTCGGCATCGGCTTCTACGGGCTGCGGCTGGCCCGCACCACCTCGGACTTCCTGGTCGCGTCCCGGTCGGTCAGCCCGACCTGGAACGCCGCCGCGATCGGCGGGGAGTACCTGTCGGCGGCGAGCTTCCTCGGCGTCGCCGGGCTGATCCTCAAGTACGGCGTGGACGTGCTCTGGTACCCGGTCGGCTTCGCCGCCGGATACCTGGCGCTGCTGCTGTTCGTGGCCGCGCCGCTGCGCCGCTCCGGCGCGTTCACGCTGCCCGACTTCTGCGAGGTGCGGCTCGGTTCCCGCCGGCTGCGGACGCTCGCCACCGTCTTCGTGATCTTCATCGGCTGGCTGTACCTGGTGCCGCAGTTGCAGGGCGCCGGGCTGACGCTCGCCACGCTCACCGGCTCGCCGTACCCGCTCGGCGCGCTGCTCGTCGCCGTGGTGGTGACCGCGAACGTGGCGCTGGGCGGCATGCGGGCGATCACCTTCGTGCAGGCGTTCCAGTACTGGCTCAAGCTCACCGCACTCGCCGTACCCGCCATCTTCCTGGCGTTGCAGTGGCAGGCCGACGCCCGCCCGGCGGTGACCCCGCCCGACGGACCGACGTTCCGGACCGCGACCACAGTCGTGGTCGAGCACCGCGCGACGCTCACCCTGCCCGACGGCGACATCCGGGAGGTACGCCCCGGCGACCGCCTGGAGTTCGCCGCCGGTGACCCGGTGCCGGAGGTGTCCGGCGCGGCGACCGGCGCCACCGAATGGCTGCTGCCGGACACCGCCGGCGAGGACGACCGAGGGCTGTTCGCCACGTACTCGCTGATCCTGGCCACGTTCCTCGGCACCATGGGCCTGCCGCACGTGCTGGTCCGCTTCTACACCAACCCCGACGGCGCCGCCGCCCGCCGCACCACGCTCGTGGTGCTGGCGCTCGTCGGCGTCTTCTACCTGCTACCCACCGTGTACGGCGTGCTGGGCCGCATCTACACCCCGCAACTGCTGGTGAGCGGCCAGACCGACGCGGTGGTGGTGCTGCTGCCCGGTGCCGCGCTCGGCGACGGCACCACCGGCCGGCTGCTCGCCGCGCTCGTCGCGGCCGGCGCGTTCGCTGCGTTCCTGTCCACCTCGTCCGGCCTGCTCACCAGCGTGGCCGGGGTGATCTCCACGGACGTGCTGGGGCGCGGCTCGGTACGCGGCTTCCGGCTCGCCACGGTGATCGCCGGCGGGGTGCCGGCGGTGCTCTCGCTGAACGTCTCCGGGCTGGACGTGTCACAGGTGGTGGGGCTGGCGTTCGCGGTGGCCGCGTCGAGCTTCTGCCCGCTGCTGGTGCTCGGCATCTGGTGGCGCGGCCTGACCGACCTGGGCGCCGCCGCCGGTGTGCTGGTCGGCGGCGGCGCGGCCGTCGGTGCGGTGCTGCTCACCGTGCTCGGCCCGCCGCTGACCGGGTGGCCGGCGACGCTCACCACCCAGCCGGCCGCGTGGACGGTGCCGCTGGCGTTCACCGTCATGGTGGTGGTGTCGATGGCGAGCCGGCGTCGGCTTCCCCGCGACGTCGGCGCCACCATGCTCCGCCTGCACACCCCGGAGTCGCTGCGCCTGTAGGCGCTACTCCCCAGGTAGGAGCAGAAGATCATCCTGCCGCCCGAGCAGCCGCTGGCCGGAGCCCGATACGGTCGGACCATGACCGATCAGCACCCCGCGCTCTCCCTTCGTGGTCTGGCCAAGCGCTTCGACACCAAGGTCGCGGTGGCGGGCGTCGACCTCGCCGTGCCGACCGGCTCGTTCTACGGCCTGCTCGGCCCGAACGGAGCGGGCAAGACCACCACCCTCTCCATGGCCGTCGGCCTGCTGCGGCCCGACGCCGGTGAGGCGAGGGTGCTCGGGTACGACGTCTGGGCCGACCCGGTCCGAGCCAAGAGCCTGCTCGGTGTGATGCCCGACGGCGTACGCCTCTTCGACCGGCTGAGCGGGGCGGAGCTGCTGGCGTACCACGGTCTGCTGCGCGGCATGGACCCGGCGGTGGTCGACCAGCGGGCGGCGGAGCTGCTCGACGTGCTGGCGCTCTCCGACGCCGGCCGCACGCTGGTGGTCGACTACTCGGCGGGCATGAAGAAGAAGATCGGGCTGGCCTGCGCGCTGCTGCACGGTCCGCGCCTGCTGGTACTGGACGAGCCGTTCGAGGCCGTCGACCCGGTCTCGGCGGCGCTGATCCGCGACATCCTGCACCGGTACGTCGGCGGCGGCGGAACGGTGATCTTCTCCAGCCACGTGATGGAGGTGGTCGAGCGGCTCTGCTCCCACGTGGCGATCCTGGCCGAGGGCCGGATCAAGCGGGTGGGCACGCTGGCCGAGGTGCGCGGCGACCGGTCGCTGGAGGACGTCTTCGTGGAGGTGGTCGGCGGCCGGACCGCGACCGGCGAGGAGCTGTCGTGGCTGTCCCGGTGACCGTCCCCGAGCGTCCGGCCCGGCGCGTGTCGCCCTGGCACTTCGTCCGGCTCAAGCTGCGGGTGCTCGGCAACAACTTCCGGGGTCAGACCTGGCGGGTCGCGCTGTTCGTCCTCGGCCTGCTGTTCGGGCTCTGGTTCGCCGCCGTCGGGTTCTTCCTGCTCGCCGCGCCGGGGCTGGCCGGCGAGTCCCGGTACGCGCTGATGATCGCCGCCTTCGGCGGTGGCGTTCTGACGCTCGGCTGGCTGCTCCTGCCGCTCGTCTTCTTCGGCGTGGACGAGACACTCGACCCGGCCCGGTTCGCGCTGCTGCCGCTGTCCCGCCGCACCCTGGTCACCGGTCTGCTCGCCGCCGCCCTGGTCAGCGTGCCGGCCCTGGCGACGGCGATCACGGCGGCCGGGCTGGTGGTCACCGCCGGCGCGCTCGGTGGATGGGCGGCCGCCCTGGTCGGCGCGCTCGGCGTGGTCGTCGGGCTGCTCGTCTGCCTGGCCGGTGCCCGCGCGCTGACCAGTGCGTTCGCGACGATGCTGCGCTCCCGCCGGGTACGCGACCTGGCCGCCGTGCTGCTCGCGGTGCTGGCCGCGCTGCTCGGGCCGTTGCAGTTGCTGGTGCTCGCGGCGGTACGGCAGACCGACTGGGACCGGCTGGACGGTGTGGCCCGGGTGGTCGGCTGGACGCCGTTCGGCGCACCGTGGACCGCCGGCGTGGACGTGGCCCAGGGGCGGGCCGGTGCGGCGGTGGTGAAGCTGCTGATCGCGGTCGCGACGCTCGGCGTACTCCTGTTCTGGTGGTCGCGGTCGCTGGAGTCGGCGATGGTGGGCACCGCGAGCAGCGGCCCCGCGCGGACGCCGCGCGCTGTTGCCGGCGGCGCGGTCGCGCAGCTCTTCCCCCGCGCGGTGGGCTGGGCCCGGCGGGACCGGTTCGGCGCGATCGTCGCCCGGGAGTGCCGCTACTGGTGGCGGGACGCCCGCCGCCGGGCCAACCTGATCACCGTCGCAGTGGTCGGCGTGTTCGTGCCGCTGATGGTCAACCTGGGCGGCCCCGCGTTCCTGTCCGAGGGCGGCGCCGCGTTCGACCAGGCGACAGCCGATTCCTCACCGGCGATGGTCAGCCTCACCATGGTCTTCGTGGGGGCGCTCGCGTCGTTGACGCTCGCCAACCAGTTCGGCTTCGACGGCAGCTCGTTCGCGGCGAACGTGGTCGCCGGTGTGCCGGGGCGGGTGGAGCTGCGGGCCCGGATGGCCGCGTTCTCGATCTACGTGGTGCCGATGCTCCTCGTGATCGCGGTCGCGCTGGCCGTCGTCCTCGGCCGGCCCGAATGGCTCGGCGTGATGGGTGGCGCGTTGTTCGCCGCGTACGGCTGCGGTCTCGCGATCAACGCGTTCGTCTCAGTGCTCGGCGCGTACTCGCTGCCCGAGTCGAGCAACCCGTTCGCCCTGAACAGCGGCGCGGGATTCACAAAGGGCCTGCTCACCCTGGTCTCCATGGTCGGCTCCGCGGTGGTGGCGGTGCCGTTCGTGGTGGCCGCCGCGCTGCTCGGCGACGTGTGGCTCTGGCTGGCACTGCCGGTCGGCCTGGCGTACGGCGGGGGCGCGGCACTGCTCGGCGCGTACATGGCCGGGGACACACTCGATCACCGGCAGCCGGAGCTGCTGGCGAATGTCACCCCGAGGCGCTGATGCCTGTCGTCGAAGCGGTCGTCACCGTCCCGGTCCCTCCGGAGCTGGCGTTCGCCGTCTCCCAGACCACCGCCCCGGTGCGGTACCGCTGGGATCCGTTCGTCCGCGAGCAGCACTTCGTCAACGGCGCGACGCGGCCCGGCCGGGGCGTGCGCACGTACACCCGCTCCCGGCACGGCCTGGTGATGGTCAGCGAGTACGTGTCCTGGTCACCGCCGACGAACGTCGGCATGAAGATGGTGCGCGGACCGTGGTTCTTCGAGCGGTTCGGCGGCGGCTGGCGCTTCGCGCCCGGCCCGGATCCCGGCACCACGATCGCGACGTGGCGGTACAACTTCCGCTGCCGGCCCGCGTTCCTGCGCCCAGTCGCCGAGCGGATCGGGGAGTGGTTGCTCGGGCGCGACATCCGGCGCCGGATCGCCGGGTACGCGGCTGGCTGCGCCGACCCGGAGGTGCTGGCCGCCGCCCGCCGGTTGCTCGGCGACGACTGATCCGCGCGTCTCGGGCTGCCGTCAGGCGGTGCGGCGCATCGCCGCGTAGACGTGGTGGCCGTCGCCGACGCTGAGCACGTTCACCAGGTCCCAGCCGTAGTTCGACAGGTGCTCGACCGCCGCCATGAGCGGCGGGAACCCGCTGCTGCCCCACTTGTGCCGGGCGATGACCATCAGGTGCCGGTACGGGTAGGCACGGAGATCGACCTGACCACCGAGAACGGCGTCGGCGCTGACCATCCGGTCCTGGGCGAGCTTCTGCGGTGGGACGAGAGCCATGCCCGGCAGGGTAGGGCGTTCCGTCGAGCCTCGCCCGGTGGCGGGCGGCACAATGTTTCACGTGAATCCAGAGCCGGGCGCGCAGATCCACTCCACCGATCCGTTCGCGGCGCCGGCCGCGCAACGCTCGCCGGTACGCCGGCTGCGCGGGCGGCTGGCCGCCCCGGTGACGCTCTGGACCGCGCCCGGTCCGGCCGGGCTGACCGTCTCATCCACGCTGGTGGCCGAGGGCGAACCGGACCGGCTGCTCGGCCTGGTCGACCCGGAGTCGGACCTGTGGGCGGCGATCGAGGAGGCGGGACGGTTCGCGGTGGCCCCGCTGGGTCCGCAGCACCGGCAGCTCGCCGACCGCTTCGCCGGGCTGTTCCCGTCGCCCGGCGGCCTGTTCGCGCTCGACGCCTGGACCGAGACGCCGTACGGCCCGGTGCCCGCCGACGCCGGCGGGTGGGCGGGCTGCCGCCTGGACACCGCCCGCGAGTACGGCTGGGGCCTGCTGGTCGAGGCCACTATCGAGTCGGTGGACCTGCCCCGGGCCACACCCCCGTTGCTGCACTACCGGGGCCGCTACCACGACCTCCCCGGCTGACCCCTCTCCTCCGTCGATCATGAGGTTGGCCGGGTTCCGCGTCCGATTTGTCGCCGTCAACCTCATGACCGACCGGGTGGGGGTGACCGGTTAGCGGAGTGACGTGGGTCACTGGGCGCAGTGGGGGTGCCGTTCGGCGCAGCCGTTCGCCGCCCGGCGGCGGAGCCTTCCCGGGCCGGGAGCGCGCTCTCTACCGTGCGCGAAACTCCCCCACGCCTTGCGAAGGTGGTGATCCACAGATGTCCACGGACACACCCGCGTCCGCACCCGCCGAGTCGGCGGCGGAACGGTACCTCGCCGTCCAGCGGTCGGACGAGTTCGCCGGGTTGCGGCGCACGCTGCGCGGCTTCGTCTTCCCGATGACCGTCGCGTTCTTCCTGTGGTACGCGCTCTACGTCATCCTCTCCGCGTACGCGCGGGGATTCATGGGCACGAAGCTGATCGGCAACATCAACGTCGCCCTGGTCTTCGGCCTGCTCCAGTTCGTCTCCACGTTCCTCATCGCCTGGTTCTACTCGCGGTTCGCCAGCCGCCGGATCGACCCGGTCGCCGACCGGATCCGCGACGAGATGGGGGAGGTGACCCATGAACACGGTCCTCGCGGCTGAGGCGGGCAGCACCACCGCCCGGAACCTCACCATCACGCTGTTCCTGGTCTTCGTGGCGATCACGCTGGCGATCACCGTCTGGGCCAGCCGGCAGACCAAGACCGCCACCGACTTCTACGCCGGCGGCCGGTCGTTCTCCGGCTTCCAGAACGGCATGGCGATCGGCGGCGACTACATGTCGGCGGCGTCCTTCCTGGGCATCGCCGGAATCATCGCGCTCTACGGCTACGACGGCTTCCTCTACTCGATCGGCTTCCTGGTCGCCTGGCTGGTGGCGCTGCTGCTCGTGGCCGAGCTGCTGCGCAACTCCGGCCGGTACACGATGGCGGACGTCCTGGCGTTCCGGATGCGGCAGCGGCCGGTCCGGACCGCCGCGGCGGTCTCCACCATCACGGTGTCGATCTTCTACCTGCTGGCCCAGATGGTCGGCGCCGGCGCGCTCGTCGCCCTGCTGCTCGGCATCAAGCCGGGCACCACGTTCCTCGGCATGGACGCCGACACCGCCAAGGCCGCCACCATCATCATGGTCGGCGCCCTGATGATCATCTACGTGACCGTCGGCGGCATGAAGGGCACCACGTACGTCCAGATCGTCAAGGCGTTCCTGCTGATGGGCGGCGCGCTGGCGATGACGCTGCTGGTGCTCGCCAAGTACAAGTTCAACCTGTCCTCGCTGCTCGGCGACGCGGCCAGCGCCTCGGGCAAGGGAGCGGCGTTCCTCGAACCCGGGTTGCGCTACGGCGTGGAGACACCCGGCGACGCGCTGAAGACGTTCTACAGCAAGATGGACCTGCTCTCGCTGGGCATCGCGCTGGTCCTCGGCACGGCCGGCCTGCCGCACATCCTGATCCGCTTCTACACCGTGCCGACCGCGCGGGCGGCACGGAAGAGCGTGCTCTGGGCGATCGGCATCATCGGCACGTTCTACCTGCTCACCCTGGCGCTCGGCTTCGGCGCGGCGGCGATCGTCGGCGGGTCGGAGATCACCGCACAGGACAAGGCGGGCAACACCGCGGCGCCACAGCTCGCCGAGAAGCTGGGGGAGCAGTTCCTCGGCGGGGACCTGGGCGGCGCGACACTGCTGGCGATCATCGCAGCGGTCGCGTTCGCCACGATCCTCGCGGTGGTCGCCGGGCTCACCCTGGCGTCGTCGTCCAGCCTGGCGCACGACTTCTACGCCAACGTGGTGAAGAACGGGCAGGCGTCGGAACGGCAGGAGGTGACCGTCGCCCGCATCTCCGCGCTGGTGATCGGCGCGGTCTCGATCGTCCTGTCGATCTACGCGCAGAACCTGAACGTGGCGTTCCTGGTCGCGCTGGCGTTCGCGGTCGCCGCGTCGGGCAACCTGCCGGCGATCCTCTACAGCCTGTTCTGGAAGCGGTTCAACACCTCGGGCGCGGTCTGGGCCATCTACGGCGGCCTGCTCGCCGCCGTGGTGCTCGTCTTCTTCTCGCCGGTCGTCTCCGGCGCGCCGACGGCGATGTTCCCCGACCACGACTGGCAGTGGTTCCCGCTGTCGAACCCGGGCATCATCTCGATCCCGTTCGGCTTCCTGTGCGGCTGGCTCGGCACGATCCTGTCCAAGGAGAGCGACGAGGAGAAGTACGCGGAGCTGGAGGTGCGCTCGCTCACCGGAGCCGGCGCGCACTGATCACCACGGTCGAGCGGGGCCCCTGCCTTACGCGGGGGCCCCGCCTCGCGTGTATAGGCTGACCGCCATGAAGGTCGCTCCCCGCTTCGGTACCGGACACCGCATCCTCGTCACCGGCGGCGCCGGTTTCGTACCGTCCCACCTGGTCGACCGGCTCGTCGAGCGCGGCTGCACCGTCGTGGTGCTGGACAACTTCGTCACCGGGTCCAAGGACAACGTGGCCCACCTGCTGGACAAGCCGACCTTCACGCTCGTCGAGGCGGACATCTCCGACGGCCTGCCGCAGCACCCGGCGATGGCCGAGCGGTTCGACGCGATCCTGCACATGGCGTCCCCGGCCAGCCCCACCGACTTCGAGAAGCTGCCGGTGGAGATCCTCCGGGTCGGCTCGGTGGCCACGCTGGCTCTGCTGGAGCGGGCCACCGACGACGGCGCGCGGTTCCTGATGGCCTCCACCTCCGAGGCGTACGGCGACCCGAAGGAGCACCCGCAGCGGGAGACGTACTGGGGCAACGTCAACCCGATCGGCATCCGGAGCGTCTACGACGAGGCGAAGCGCTTCTCCGAGGCGGCCACCATGGCCTACCACCGGAGCCGGGGCACCGACACCGCGATCGTGCGGATCTTCAACACGTACGGCCCGCGGATGCGCCCGGACGACGGCCGGGCCATCCCGACGTTCATCTCCCAGGCGCTGCGCGGCGAGCCGATCACTGTGCACGGCACCGGCAACCAGACCCGTTCGATCTGTTACGTCGACGACCTGGTGCGCGGCATCCTGCTGCTGCTCGACTCGACCGAGACCGGGCCGATCAACTGCGGCACCGAGCACGAGATGTCGATGCGGCAACTGGCCGAGACGATCGTGTCACTCACCGGAAGCACGTCCGAGGTGAGCTACATCACTCGCGCCTCCGACGACCCGGAGATGCGCCGCCCGGACCTGACCCTCGCCCGCGAACTGCTCGGATACGAGCCGAGCGTCACGCCCGAAGACGGCCTCCGACGCACGATCGAGTACTTCCGCGGGCGTCTCGGGTACTGAACCCGCCGGGGACGCGGCTGACATCGGGGCGCGTACGAGGGCGTCGGTGGCCGGGCCGACCTACCCTCGGTTACATGTCAGCGACCTCGTCTGCCGGCGCCCCGCTCCCCCGACACCTGAACCGGGGCGCGGGCCGCGCCGCGGTTCCCGGCTCCGGCCGCGGCGCCACCGGGCGCGCCCGCCCCTCGGAAGCCACGTGGTACCCCGCACACGACGAGGCGCCCCGCTCCGGCGGTCCCGGCGGCCCGGCCGGGCCGACCGGTCCCGGTGGTCCGGGCGGCGGCGGTCCGGGTGGGTCCGGCCGGCGTGGTCCCCGGCCGCGCTGGGGGCGCATCGGTCTGGTGGCGGGTGTCGCGGTGCTGGTGCTGGCGCTGCTCGGCGGCCTCGGCGCCTGGTTCTACGCCCGCAACCTGGACGACGACCTGGCGCGCACCGATCCGTTCGCCGGGATCACCGGCGGGCGACCGGCCAAGCAGGTCGAGGGCGCGTTCAACATCCTGCTCGTGGGCAGTGACTCGCGGGATCCGGACGCCCCGGTCGACGGCTCCGGCAAGTGGCGCGCGGACACCGTGATCGTCATGCACATCCCCGCCGACCACAAGAGCGCCTACCTGGTCTCGGTGCCGCGTGACCTGTACGTGCCGATCCCGGAGAGCGCCGGCGCGTCCTGCGACTCCGGCTCGCGCAACAAGATCAACGCGGCGTTCGCGTTCGGCGGCCTGCCGCTCGCGGTGAAGACCGTGGAGTGCTTCACCGACGTACGGATCGACCACGTGATGGCCATCGACTTCGGCGGTTTCAAGGAGGTCACCGACGCCCTGGGCGGGGTCGACCTCAAGGTGGAGCGGACCATCACCTCGATCCACAAGCCGTACCGGACGTTCACCAAGGGTGTGAACCACATGAACGGCGCCGAGGCGCTGGACTGGGTCCGGCAGCGCAAGCAGTTCCCGGACGGCGACTTCGCCCGGATGCGGCACCAGCAGGAGTTCCTGAAGGCGCTGATGGACAAGGCAGCCAGCACCGGGACGCTCACCAACCCGAAGAAGCTGAACGACTTCCTCAAGGCGGTGACCGCCGCCGTCACGGTCGACCAGGGATTCTCGTTGACCGACATGGCAGTGCAGTTCCGCAGCCTGCGGGGCGAGAACCTGACGTTCGTCACCAGCCCGCACCTGGGCGGCCAGACCATCGACGGCCAGTCGGTGGTGGTCTCCGACCGGGAGAAGGCGCTGGCGATGTACAAGGCCATCGCCGCGGACCGGATGGCCGAGTGGATGCAGGCCAACCAGAAGGGTTCGGGCGACAACGCGGGCGGCTGACGCCGGCACGACATGACCGGTCTCGCGCGTTACGACCTCGCCACCACGGAGGCCAACCGCCGACCGGCTCCTTACCCCTGCCCGTTCGGCCACAACCCGAAGATGTCGGCCGGTATTGACGGGAATTGCGACCCTACGAGGTCGCGAGAACGGGAACAGATACGTAAAGTGGTCCCGCCCCCGATCACCGAGCTGGAGCACGCATGTCGGTCCAGACCAGCCGTCGCCCGCAGTCACCGGCACCCGGATCATCCGGGCGGGTCCCTCCGGTCATCCCCACACAGCCCGGTTCCGGCGGTCGCGGTCCCGGCGGTGGCAAGAAGAAGCGCACCAAGCGCAAGGACCCGCTCTGGGCGAAGCTCACGCTGGTGCTGGGCGCGGTGCTGATGGTGACCAGCGGCGTCGCGATCGTCGGCAGCAAGGCGGTCATCGGTCAGGCCACCAACAACATCGCCCAGCGCAACCTGCTCGGTGAGGCCGGCAAGTCCGACGCCGAGGGCGGCAGCAGCCTCGAAGGCCCGATCGACATGCTGCTGCTCGGTGTGGACGCACGGGCCCGCTGGGCCGCCGACGACGTCCGGTCGGACACGATCATCATCCTGCACATCCCGGCCAGCCACGACCAGGCGTACCTGATCTCGATTCCCCGGGACACCGAGGCGCGTATCCCGGCCTTCGAGAAGAGCGGCTACAAGGGCGGCACCGACAAGATCAACGCGGCCTTCTTCCACGGCGCCCAGAACGGCGGCGGCTGGGAGGGCGGCGCCCAGTTGATGGCCAAGACGATCAAGTCGATGACCGGCATCGGCTTCGACGGCGCCGCGATCATCAACTTCGGCGGCTTCAAGAGCGTGATCGACGCGCTCGGCTCGGTGCGGATCTGCGTCAGCCACGAGGTCAAGTCGCACCACATGTCGTACGTCGACGGCAAGCCGATGTGGAACGCCGACGCGAAGAAGACCGGCAAGCCGTACAAGGCAGTGGTGCACAAGAAGGGCTGCCGGGAGATGGAGGGCTGGGAGGCGCTCGACTACTCCCGCCAGCGCTACGGCCTGCCGAACAGCGACTACGACCGGCAGCAGAACCAGCAGCAGCTGATCAAGGCGATGGCCAAGAAGGCCACCGAGGGCGGCATGCTCACCAACCCGATCAAGCTGAACTCGCTGATGAAGGCGGCCGGCAAGGCGTTCGTCCTGGACACCGGCGGCGTGCCGATCGCCGACTTCATCTTCACGCTCAAGAACCTCAACGGAAACGACCTGGTCACCCTGCGGACCAACGGCGGCACCTTCGCCGGCAACGGCAACGGCCGGGAGACGTTCAACGAGGCGACGATGGACATGTTCCAGGCGGTCAAGAACGACAAGCTGGCCGACTTCGTGGTGAACAACCCGGACGTCCTCTCCACCCGTAAATGACCCGCTGACCTGCGCGAAAGCGATACCGGTCGGCCGATCCCCCCGTAGCCTGACGTGAGCGGGTCTCATGTCGCGGCTACGGGGGGATCGTCACGTCCAGGCCAGCACGGAACCGACGCGGGCGGGGTGGACCCGCCCGCTGGGCCCGGTTCCTGCTCGGCACCGGGCTCGTCCTGGTCCTGCTCGCCACGCTCGGCGTCGCCGGACTGCACTGGCTCACCTCGCGCTACGACCGCACCGTGGCCAAGGAGCAACTGCTCGACCCGGCCGCCCGCAACAAGCGGACAGACCTGGACGGCGCGCTCAACTACCTGCTGATCGGCTCCGACCACCGGCCCGGCGCGAACCCGGAGGACCAGCGCTCCGACAGCATCCTGATCGTGCACGTACCGGCCGGGATGCGGCAGGCGTACCTGATCTCGGTGCCGCGCGACCTGCTGGTGGCGCTCCCCGCGGCACCAGGCTTCCCCGGCGGCCAGGACAAGGTCAACGCCGCGTACGAGCACGGCGGCGGCGGTGAGGGCGGCGCGCGGCTGCTCAGCACCACCCTGAGCCGGCTCACCGGGATCCGCTTCGACGGCGCCGCACTCGTCGACTTCTCCGGCTTCAAGCAGGTGATCGACCAGCTCGGCGGCATCCGGATGTGCGTGGACACGCCGGTGCGCTCGATCCACACCCGGCACCAGTTCGACGCCGGCTGCCAGCAGATGGACGGCGCGCGGACGCTCGACTACGTGCGGCAGCGCTACGACCTGCCCGGCGGCGACTACGACCGGCAGCGGCACCAGCAGCAGATGCTGCGGGCAGTGCTCGACCGGGCGGGCGAGACGCGGCTGCGCAGCGACCCGGTCAAGCTGGACCGCGTGCTGCGGGCGGCAGGCGGGACGCTGACCGTGGACACCAACGGCGTACCCCTGGACGAGCTGTTGTTCGCGCTGCGCGGCCTGCCCGCGGACGCCCTGCGCGGGGTCCAGGTGCCCTCCTACCCGCAGACCATCGACGGCGTCTCGTACGTGGTGCTGGACAACGGCGGCGGCGGGCTGTTCACCGCGCTGCGCGACACGCGCGTACCGGAATGGGCCGGCGCCAACCCGCGCTGGGTCAACCGGCTGTGAGCGCCGTGGGCGACTAGGCTTGGTTACCGTGTTCGGAGCCTCACTACCCAGCGTGCCCGCGTCGGCCGTGCCCGACGACGTCTACCTGCTCGACGTCCGCGAGGACGACGAGTGGGCCGCCGGCCACGCGCCGGCCGCCCACCACCTGCCGATGACCGAGCTGCCCGCCCGGATCGCCGAGATCCCGCAGGACCGCGACGTGGCGGTGATCTGCCGCTCGGGCGGCCGGTCCGCCCAGGTGGTCGGCTACCTCATGCGCAACGGCTGGGACCAGGTGCGCAACGTCGACGGCGGGATGGGCGACTGGGCCGCCGCCGGCCGTCCGGTGGTCACCGACGACGGGCAGCCGGGCCGGGTCGCCTGAGTCGGTGACGCGGCCATGACCGTCCCCCTGGTCTTCGCCCATCGCGGCGCCTCGTACGACCTGCCGGAACACACGCTCGCCGCCTACCTGCGCGCTCTCGACGAGGGCGCGGACGGGCTGGAGTGCGACGTCCGGCTGACCCGTGACGGGCATCTGGTCTGCGTGCACGACCGCCGGCTCGACCGCACCAGCAACGGCCGCGGGCTGGTCAGCGCGCGGACGCTCGCCGAACTGGAGGCGCTGGACTTCGGCTCCTGGCACCGGGCCGCGACGCTCGCCGAGGACGACGCGCCGCTGGACGAGTCGCACACCCGGCTGCTCACGCTGGAGCGGCTGCTCGACGCGGTGCTGGCCGCCGGGCGGCCGGTCCGGCTGCTGATCGAGACCAAGCATCCGTCCCGCTACCGGGGCGAGGTCGAGCGCCGCCTGGTCGAGATGCTGCGCCGGTACGGGCTGGCCGAGCCCCGCCCGGACCATCCCGTCCAGGTGACGGTGATGTCGTTCTCGCCGCTCGCCGTACGCCGGGTCCGGGAACTCGCCCCGGCGCTGCCCACCGTGCTGCTGCTGGAGATGCTGCCGCGCCTGCTGCCGCTGGGCCGGCTGCCGTTCGGCAGCCGGATCGCCGGCCCGGGTGTGGACCTCGTCCGGGCCCGCCCGCGGCTGGTGCCCGCGCTGCGCGCCGCCGGCAACTCGGTGTACGTCTGGACCGTCAACGAGCCGGAGGACCTGGAACTCGTGCTCGAAGCCGGCGTGGACGGGGTGATCACGGACCGGCCGGCCCACGCGCTGGCCCGGTTGGGCCGGTGAGTCCTGTCGATCGGTACCGGGGACGGTCGACCGGCCGGGGGTGTCACGGACGCGGGCGGCGCGGCACACTCGGGACATGCCGGAGCGAACCGACTACCCCGCCTTCATCGCCGGCCACACCGCAGTGATCAACATGATCAACTCGGGCGAGTCAGGTCTCGCCGTGCTCACCCGCCTGCTCCGCGAGGTCGAACCGGCGGTCGGCGCCGCCGGTCTGGTCTTCGTGGAGTTCACCCCGGCCGGGGGACGGGTGATCGCGGCGACCGGCAGCGCCGAGTTCGTCCTCGGCCGCCCGCTGCCCGCCACCGACCCCGCCACCGTCTGCCTGCTCGCCGGCCCGCCGGTGCGGGAGGTCCGGGTCGACGCGATCCCGGGCGCGCTCGCCGTCGAGGTCGCCGGCCGGGGCCTCTGCCGGATGATCGTGGCACGTGCCGAGGTCGGCGGGCTGACAGTCGGCAGCCTGCACGCGCTCTACCCGCTGGGCGAGCCGCTGCAACCCTCGCAACGTGCCGTCATCGGCTACATCGCCGCGTGCATCGCCCACATGTACGGCGACCAGACCGGCCTGCCCGTACACGGGGACGGCCCGGTCGTGGCGGCGCTCGCCGACGGCCTCGCGGTGGTGGACCGGGACGGACGTGTCCGGCTCTGGAACCCGGCCGCGGTCGAGGTGACGGGCCGGCC
Organism: Micromonospora aurantiaca ATCC 27029; assembly: GCF_000145235.1. Lineage (NCBI taxonomy): Bacteria > Bacillati > Actinomycetota > Actinomycetes > Micromonosporales > Micromonosporaceae > Micromonospora > Micromonospora aurantiaca (nom. illeg.). The sequence goes on from NC_014391.1 coordinate 6,933,928, forward strand.
GGCGGACGAGGCGTTGAGCCGGCCGCTGCCGTTCCCGCTGCCGCCGCCCGGCCAGGTGCTCGACCACCGGCTGCCGGACGGCCGCTGGCTGCGGATCACCTCCGGCGAACTGCCCGGCCCGAACGCGCTGCGCGTGGTCAGCTTCCGCGACACCACCGACCAGCAGCGGCGCGACCACGACCGGGACCTGTTCGTCGCGGTGACCAGCCACGAGCTGCGGACGCCGGTCACCGTCATCAAGGGGTACGCGGACACGCTCACCGACCACTGGGACTCGCTGAGCGACGGCGACCGCAGGCAGGCCGCCCGGATCATCGGCCAGCGCGCCAACGAACTGGCCCGCCTGGTCGACCGGCTGCTGACCGCCGCCACCGAGAACCGTCCCGGTGGCGAACCGGCCGCGCCGTTCGACCTGGTCGACGCGTTGCGCGCGGCGGTGGTGGACCTGCCGGCGGACGTCCGGCACCGGGTCGTGCTCGACCTGCCCGGCGACCTGCCCAAGGCGCTCGGCGACCGGCACAGCCTCGCCACTGTGCTCACCGAACTGGGCACCAACGCCGGGAAGTACTCGCTGCCGGACACGCCGATCGAGATCACCGCGGAGGCGAACGAGCGGACCGTCTCGTTCCGGGTGGCCGACCGGGGCATCGGCATCCGGCCGGAACACGTGGAGCGGGCCTTCGACCGGTTCTGGCAGGGGGAGTCGGGCGACCGCCGCCGGTATCCCGGCGCCGGGCTCGGTCTCTATCTCGTCCGCCAGATCGTTGAACAGCAGAATGGATGGGTATCCCTCCGGCCCAGAGCCGGTGGCGGTACGGTCGCAGAGGTGCGGCTGCCCCGGGGTTGACCGGGGCGCTCACGGGCGGGGAAGGAACGACGTGTCGACTGGTCCGGCCGAACGGTCGTGGTGCGTGGTGGTGCCCCACGACCCCACCGGCGCGCGCCTGGCCCGGCACCGGCTCGCCGACGAGCTGACCGGTGTCGTACCCCCGGTCCTGGTGGCCGACCTGGTCGCGGTCCTCGCCGAACTGGTCGGCAACGCGGTCCGGCACGCCGACGCGCTGCCCGGCGGCGTCGTGCGGGTCGCCTGGCGGCTGCGCCCGACCGAGCAGGGGCCGAGCGTCGAACTCCGGGTCACCGACGGCGGATCAGGCGCCGGCCCGTGCATGCGTACCGCCTCGCCGGACGCGGCGGACGGGCGAGGGCTGCACATCGTCGCCGGGCTCGCCAGCGGCTGGGGCGTGGAGCGCGACGGCCTGGGCCAGAGCGTGTGGGCGCGGTTCGACCCGGTCCCGGCGCAGCGGACCGACCTGGTCGCGGCCGGCTGACCGACGCGGCGGGCGGGTCCGGCCCCCACCCCCGAGACCCGGCCTCTAGGCTGTCTCGCCATGAGCGAGCGGAGCGGAGCGGGCGCATGAGCAAGCGTCGGAAGAACCAGCGGGCCGGCGAGGCCACCCCGAAGCGGGAGAAGGTGCGCGACGTCTTCGTGCCCCGGCCGTTCGAGGGCCTGACGGACGAGCCGGAGTGGATCGCCCTGCGCGAGCTGGTCCCGGCCGCGTCCGCGCCGCTGCGGCTGACCCCGGAACTGATCGAGGAGTACGGCGACCGGCCGGTCACGCTGGCCACCGTACTGCCGATGGCCGCCCCGGCGATGACCAAGCCCGACGGGCGGGTCTTCATCGGCCTGCAACGGCACCAGCAGTCCGGCGACGTCTCCCGTGACCTGGCCGACGCGCTGATCTCCGCGCTGCGCACCGAGCCGGGCGGCCAGGTGAGCGTGCCGCCGCTGCCCGGGCCGGGCCCCCGCCTCCAGGACATCCTGGTGGACGGCCCGCTGGAGATCACCATGCACGACGGGTTCGACTTCTGGCTCGACCCGGGCGCCGCCGACGACCCGAACGTCCAGGCGTCCCTGGAGCGGGCCAACTCGGCGATCTACCCGACCGTCAAGCTGGCCGCCGCGCCGGCCGCGTACTGGTGTCAGGTGCCGGAGAAGGCCCACGTGCGCCTGGTCCTGCCGGAGGACGAGGACGCCGCGCTGGACGCGCTGTCCCGGCTCGCCGCGGCGGGCGCGCTGACGCTCGGCGACGACACGAAGTTCGCGGGCATGTTCCGGGCGCACGGGCGCCTCGCGCCGGTCTGGGACCTGCCGGAGGACACCCCGGCCGCCGAGTGGGAGGCGCCGGTGGCGGAGTTCGCCAAGCGCTACGCCGAGGCGGTCGCGGAGCGGGAGCCGCTCGACGCGGCCAGCCGCCGGGCCCGCCAGGGCCTGCTCGGCCGGCAGCTGACGCTGCGCTGACGTCTCCAGGTCAGGCGGCCCCGCCCTTCTCCCGCACCAGCGGGCAGGACATGCAGCGCGGGCCGCCCCGCCCGGAGCCCAGCTCCGACCCGGCGATGGCGATCACCTCGATGCCGGCCCGTTCCAGTTGCGCGTTGGTCTCCACGTTGCGCTCGTAGCCGACGCACAGCCGGGGCGCGATCGCGAGCGTGTTGTTGCCGTCGTCCCACTGCTCGCGTTCGGCGGTGACCGGGTCGAGGCCGGTGTCGATCACCCGGAGCTGGTCGAGGTCCATCGCGTCGGCGGCGGCCCGCAGGAACGGCGCCGGCCCGTCGACCCGCAGGTCGTCGCCGTCCGCGCCGGCGATGACCGTGTACGCGGACATCTGGTCGGCGACGTTCGCGTACATCAGCACGGCGTCGACGTCGACCATGGTGCAGATCGTGTCCAGGTGCATGGTGGCGCGTTCCTGCGCGATCGGCACCACCAGGATGGTGTGCGCCAGCCCGGCCGCGAACACCTGCCGGGCCAGCCGTTCCGCGCCGGCCGGGGTGGTGCGTTCGCCGACGCCGACGGCGAGCACGCCCGGCGCGAGCAGCAGCACGTCGCCGCCCTCCAGGTGCTCCAGCCGGGGGTGGTAGACGAACTCGGTGCCGACGAAGCGCGGGTGGTAGCGGTAGATCGCGTCGGTGAGCGTGGTCTCCCGCCGCCGGGCCGGCATGGCCAGGCTGGTCACACCGACCCGGTCGCCGATCCAGACCGACGAGTCGCGGGTGAACAGCAGGTTGGGCAGCGGATCGATGACGAAGTCGTGCCGGTCCATGAGCGTCCAGACCAGACCGCCGGGGCGGTCGGCGCCGATCCGCAGTTCCTCGTGGGCGAGCCCGGCGGTGAGGACGTCGGCCAGTCCGGCCGGGTCGAGGTACGCCAGATGGTCGGCGACCCGGCGTCGCAGCGTGTGGCCGAGCCGGCGGGACCGCAGCACCCGGTCGGTCAGCTCGGCCCGGGCGTCCGCCACGGCGAGCGTCTCGACCAGCAGGTCGGCCAGGTAGAGCACCTCGACCCCGCGGGACCGCAGCGCCGCCGCGAACGCGTCGTGCTCCTCCTGCGCGCGTCCCACCCATGGGATAGCGTCGAAGAGGAGACTGTCGTTGTTCCGCGGGGTGAGGCGGGCCAGTTCCGGTCCCGGGCGGTGCAGCAGCACCGTCCCGAGGCGGGCGACTTCGCTGTCCACATAGTGGGTCACTCCCGCAGCCTAGGGCAGGCTTGCGCACCATCCGGAAAAGAAGTGTGGATGAATATGGCATTCATCCACACTCACTCCGGCGGTCCAACTTGCCGAGCCCCCGGGTGCGCAACGTAGGGTAGTGGAGACATAACTTCGAGAGACCTTTTGCCGGAGGTCGCGATGACTGTCTTTCCCGCTCGTCGAGCCGTACCGAGCAGGGCACTGCCGCCCCGCACGGTGCCGCACTCCCGGGTCGAGCCCACCTCGGTGCTCGAGCCGGCCCGACCGACTCCATTGGAGTGGGCCCGGCGTCGCCGGGCGGAGCGGGGGGCCCGCCGGTTGGAAGCGGCAGGGGCCCGCGCCCTGGGCCAGCTCGACCATCTCGGTCCCGCGTGGCACGTCATCGAGTGGCCCCGGACGGACCCGGCGGACATGCTGCTCGACCGCGGTCGCGACGATCGGGCCGGGTTCCTGGCCATCGGTCCGAGCGGTCTGTTCGCTGTCACCATCGCCGACCACGGCCGGGCCCGCGTGCTCGTGGCCGGAGACGTGGTCCAGATCAACGGCAAGCGCCCGCCGTACGTGGCGGAGGCGCGCCGGGACGCCAAGCGGGCCAGCAAGGCCCTCTCCGACGCGGTCGGCCTGCCGATCCCGGTGACCCCGGTGCTGACGTTCGTCGGCTCCGGGGTGATCAGCGTCTACGGCCTGCCGAAGGACTGCCTCATGGCCACCCACCGCGAGCTGGACCGCCTGCTCGTGGCCGGTGGGAACCGGATCAGCCCGGCCACCGCCGAGAAGCTCTCCCGCGTCGCGCAGGCGCCGGCGACGTGGTTCAACGGCACGTACCGTCCAACCGCCGACTACCGGTGGTATGACGAGGGCCGAACGGCCGCTGACAAGCAGGCCGCCCGCCGGTAACGTCTCCGGCGACGCCACGCGGCCCACGGCACCGCCCCGACTGGTTCCGTCGGTCCGCGCCGTCGCCGGCCGCCCGGCAGCCGATGCTTCCGCCGCACCGACCGGCTAGCGTGGACAGACCGTCGGTGTACATAGGAGGCGCGGTGGCCCACGTCGAACTCTCACTCTCGGAAGTGTTCGCGCCCGCGGCATCCACCGAGCAGGAGTCCGACAACTTCGGGCAGTGGTCCGGCATGGTCTCCCGGGCCGCCGAGCCGTGCCTGCTGATCGACGCCGGCACCACTGTCGTGGCGATCTCCTCGTCCGGCTGCGACCTGCTCTGCCTGGGCGCCCCGGAGGACGTGATCGGTCTGCCGCTGCTGGAGGGCGGCCTGCGCCTGGTCGACTTCACGGCGAGCCCGAGCGAGCTGACCGAGCAGGAGACCGACAAGATCCCGCCGCTGCTCGCGCTGCACTCCGGGCGGCTCGCCCGCGGCCTGCTGCGGGTTCAGGGGCCCGGCTCCGACGCCGGCCGGACGGTCGACGCCATCTCCACGCCGGTGCTCACCGACGGCGCGGTGGCCGGCTCGCTCACCTTCCTCTCCGCGGTCTGACCCGCGACGACACCCGGCGCCCTTCACCCCGGGCCGGTCATCCTCCTACGATGGGCTCGGCCCCACCACACGACGACATCCCTCGATGCCCGAGGACGCCCCCGTGCCCCGCACCCCACGCCCCCGACGCCGCCACCGTCCGCTGGCGCTGCTGACGCTGCTCGCCCTCGCCGCCTGCGGCACCCCGCCCGAGCTGCGTGCGCCACCCGCCGCCGCCACGCCCGTCCCGGTCCCGTCGGCGTCCGCCACGCCCAGCCCGAGCGCGACATCGGCCCCACCGACGCCCGTCCTCCCGCCCACGCTCTCCCCGTCCGTACCGGCGTCCGCGGCGCCCTGCCGGGGGCGGCCCTCCGGCGACCGGATCGTCGCGCTGCTGCGCGGATCCGCCGGCGTACTGCCCCGCGACGTCCGGGTCACCGTGGCGACCGGTCCGCTCTGCGCCGAGGGCTGGCAGTACACCGTGCTGACGGTCACCGGGCACGAGGAGTTGCAGGTGGTCACGCGCGGCGAGAGCGGCACGCCGAGGCTGGTCACCGCCGGCACGGACGTGTGCGGCGTCGAGGTACGGACCGTGGCGCCGGTCGGCATCCGTACCCTGGCCTGCGACGGCACGCCGGGTGCGTAGGCTGGTCGGCATGCCGGGAACACCGCCGACCCGCTTCGTCTACCTGGGCCCCGAGGGCACCTTCGCCGAGCAGGCCCTGCGAACGGTGCCCGCCGCCGAGCGCGGGGACCGCACACCCGCCCGCAGCGTCGGCGAGGCGCTCGACGCGGTACGCGCCGGGGAGGCGGACGCGGCGCTGGTGCCGCTGGAGAACTCCATCGGCGGCGCGGTCGGGGTGACGCTCGACGAACTGGTCGAGGGCGACCCGCTGGTGATCACCCGCGAGGTGGTCCTGCCGGTGGAGTTCGTGCTGGCCGCCCGCACCGGCACCACGCTGTCCGACGTCCGCTCCGTCGCGGCCCACCCGCAGGCGTCCACCCAGTGCCGGGGGTGGCTGCGGGAGCACCTGCCCGACGCCACAGTGGTCGACGTGCTCTCCAACGGCGCCGCGGCGGCCGGTGCGGCGAGCGGCGAGTACGACGCCGCCATCTGCGCCCCGATCGGCGCGACCCGGCACCGGCTCGCGGTGCTGGCTGACAAGATCGCCGACCACCCGGACGCGGTCACCCGCTTCGCGCTGGTGTCCCGCCCCGGTCCGCCCCCGCCGCCCACCGGCGACGACCTGACCTCGCTCGCGGTGTGCCTCGCGCACGACCGGGTGGGTGCGCTGCTGGCGGTGCTGATGGAGCTGGCGGTGCGCGGCGTGAACATGACCCGGATCGAGTCCCGCCCGACCGGCGAGGCGCTCGGCCGCTACGTGTTCTTCCTGGACTGCGCCGGACACGTCGCCGACGTACGCCTCGGCGAGGCGTTGCAGGGGCTGCGCCGGGTCTGCGCCGACGTGCGGTTCCTGGGGTCGTACCCCCGGCACCGCTGGAGCACGGCGGCGGGTGACCAGCAGACGCCGGTGCCGGCCGGGCTCACCGACGCCGACTACGCCGACGCGGCGGCCTGGGTGTCCCGGCTGCGGGCCGGCGAGCTGAGCTGACCGGCCCGGGGCGACCTCGGCGGACGCCCCGGGCACCGGCCGTCACTGAAGCAGGCCGCCGAGCACGCCGCCCTGCTGCTGGGAGCCGCTGCCGGCCACCGGAGGTTCCTCCGAGGGCTGGACCACGACGAAGCCCTGGCCAGCGAAGCTCATCGTGAACGCCTCACCGGTGCTGCGGCCGAGCAACGTGCCCAGGCCGAGCTGCTCGGCGCGGTGGTAGCCGGTCTGGAGGTTCGCCGACCAGCAGACCGCCGCCTGCGGGTCGACGTACGTCGGCGCGTCCACGTTGAGCACCACCGGGGTGCCCTTGGTGGTGACGGCGATCCGGCCGTGGCCGGTGAAGACGCAGTTGAACAGGCCGGACGAGGACGCGAAACCGGCGCCGCCGACCATCTTGATATCGTACTGGAGCGTCGAGTCGAACGCCAGCACGCTGGAGCCGTTGATGGACAGCGCGTCGCCCGGCTCCAGGTCGATGACGTGCACGTCCTTGGCGAAGTCGGCGAGGAAGACGTCGCCGCGGCCGGAGAGCTTCATCAGCGGCACTCCCTCACCGGTGAGCCGCTGCTTGATGAACTTGCCGATGCCGCCGGAACCGAGGGCCTGGAACTGCACCTGCCCCTGGTAGGCGACCATCGACCCGACCCGGGCCATCGCCTCGCCGTTCAGCTCGATCTTCAGCATCTTGGAGTTCTGCAACCGCATGCCGGGCTGCTGGGACTCCTTCTCAAGGTTCTCCGCGGAGAACAGCGCGCTGCGCATGGGTTTTCCTCCTGCATCAGGATCTGCCTGACCCGCAGGTTAGGGGACCGGCGCAACCGCCGGAATCAGCCGGGCGGGGACGCGCCGGAGGCCGGTCAGCCCCAGCCCAGGGCGTGCAGGCGCTCGTCGTCGATGCCGAAGTGGTGGGCGATCTCGTGCACCACTGTCACCGCCACCTCGTCGACGACGTCGTCGTCGGTGTCGCAGATCGCCAGGATCGGGTTGCGGTAGATCAGGATGCGGTCGGGCAGCACGCCGGAGTAGTCCCAGCCGCGAGAGGTGAGCGCGTGCCCCTCGTACAGGCCGAGCAGGTCCTCACCCGGCGGCGGGTCGTCCTCCACCAGGATGACCACGTTGCTCATCAACCCGAGCAGTTCCTCGGGCACCTCGTCGAGCGCCTCACCGACCAGTTCCTCGAACCGGTCCCGGCTCATCTCCACGGCCACGCGGCCCGGTCACTCCCTCCGGATCGGGCACACCGCACGGCGAGGGCGTCCCGCAGGACACCCCCGCCGTGCCGTACGCGATGTCAGGCCAGACGGGCGTTCAGCGTGATCTGCGCGCCCGGCGACAGCAGCCGGGAGATCGGGCAGTTCTCCTTGGCCGCCTCGGCGAGCTTGGTGAACTCGGCCTGGTCGATGCCCGGAACCTGGCCCACGGTCTCCAGGTCGATGCGGGTCACGGTCATGCCGGCGTCGGTCTTGTCGAAGTGCACCTTGGCGGTGGTCTCCACCGCCGTCTCCTGGGCGCCGGCGTCGGCGAGCTGCTTGGAGAGAGCCATCGAGAAGCAGCCGGCGTGCGCGGCGCCGATCAGCTCCTCGGGGTTGGTGCCCTCGCCCTCCTCGAAGCGCGACTTGAAGGAGTAGTTGCCGGACAGGCCGCCCTTGCCGGTGCGGACGGTGCCGGACCCCTCGGTGAGGTTGCCCTGCCAGCGAGCGGATGCGGTACGGATAGGCATGGCACCGACGCTAACCGAAAGCGGGCCGCCCCGCACCGGACCCCGGGGTCGTGATCCCGGCCGGCGGAAGCGGGCTGTGCCATGATTCGACGCAGGCCCGCGCACGGGAAGGGTGGCCATGTCGCAGGATCTCCCCGTTCCCCGGCAGGACAAGCGAATCCCCATGCAGGACAACAGGTCCGACGACACCACGATCGTCGAGTGGGGCGACACCGAGCCGGAGTCGTCCGGCCGGGCCGCGCGCTCGCTCGCCGCGCTGGGCCGGGACCGCCGTCTGCCGCCCGTGCTCACCGGGCTCGGCGCGGTGGCCGCGATCGCCTCGCTGATCGGCGAGTGGCTGGCGATCACGGTGCCGGCCGAGACCCGGGGCGACGACGCACCCGCCCGGCTGACCAGCGGCATCTCCGAGATCGGCGGGTTCGGTACGGCGTACCTGGTGGGCCTGCTCGGGCTGTCGGTCGCGGTGGGGCTGGCGCTGCGCGGCGCCCCGGCGGTGCGGCAGCACGCCCGGCTGGCCGGGCTGGGTCTCGCGGCGGGCGTGCTCGGGGTGCTCGTCGCGACCGCCTCCTCCCTCGAACAGCTGGCCCGGCGCATCCTGTTCTTCGTCGGCGAGCAGCGCCTTCAGGTCGAGCACGGACGCGGCCTGGTCAGCGCGTTCGTCGCTGTCGCACTGCTGGCGGCCGCGCTGCACCTGGCCGGCCGGGCGGCCGGCGGGACGCCCACCGACGGGGAGCCGGACGACGACCGGCCCGAGCGCCGCCGCCGGGCGGACGAGGACGACGTGCCCCCGGCCCCGGCGGATCTGACGGTGCAGCCCACGGTGCCGTTCGCGGGCCCCGAACGGGCGTACTGAACCAGGTCCGGCAGCACCTCCGGCGGCCACCGGAGCTTCGCCGCCGATTCGCCGGAAAGCCGTGGTTGCCGCCCGTTCCGCGAGATACGGTTGCTGCCCGCCGTCCCATGGTCGCGGCACCGAGGACCTGGTCGGCCGGCGTGACGGCGGCGGGCGAAGGAGGAACCATGACCCGCCCGGGACTGCCCAAGCTGATCGCCACCGACCTCGACGGCACGCTCGTCCGCAGCGACGAGACCGTCTCCGCGTACACCCATCGGGTGCTGGACCGGGTGCGGTCCGCCGGGATCCCGGTGGTCGGCGCGACCGGCCGCGGACCGCGCCTGACCGAACTCACCCGTAACGACATCCGGGCCGCCGACTTCCTGGTGATGGCCGGCGGCGGCCGGGTGGTGGACCAGAGCGACCCGGAAGGGCCCCTGGTGCTGCGGGACGAGCGGCTGCCCGGCGAGGTGCTGGCCCGCATCCTCACCGACCTGGAAGCGGCGGTCGGCCCGCTCACCGTGATGGTCGAGGCGTCGGACGAGCACGACGCACCGCTGTGGGGCGACTACCACCCGAGCTGGCCCTACCCGGACCGGTTCGAGGCGCGCAGCCGGGTCGAATGCCTGTCCTGCGACGTGATCAAGGCGTTCGCCCGGACCGCCGACCACCACGTGGACGAGCTGCTGACGGCCGCGCGGGCGATCGTGCCGCCGGACGTGGCCACGCTCACCCAGGCCGGGCTCGGCTTCATCGAGATCTGCCCGCCCCGCACCGACAAGGCCAGCGGGCTCAGCGTCATCGCCGAGCGGCTCGGTGTGGACCCGGCCGACGTGCTGGTCTTCGGCGACCAGCCGAACGACCTGCCGATGTTCGACTGGGCGGGATGGGCACGGGTGGCGGTGGCGAACGCCCACCCGGAGGTGCGCGCCGCGGCGGACGAGATCACCCTGCGCAACGACGACGACGGGGTCGCGGTCTACCTGGACCGGCTACTCTCCCGGTGATGGAAGATCCACCTCGGCTCGTCGCCTCCGACATCGACGGCACGCTGCTGCGCGACGACCGGACGCTCAGCCCGCGTACCGCCGCGGTGCTGGCCCGCATCGCCGCCGCCGGCACCCCGGTGGTCCTGGTCACCGGCCGTCCGATCCGCTGGCTCCCGATGGTGTACGAGCAGCTCGCCGCGCCGCTGCCGGCCATCTGCGCCAACGGCGCGGTGGTGTACGACCCGGCCACCGACCAGGTGCTGCGGGCCGACCCGCTCGCCCCGGAACTGCTGGCCGAGGTGGCCCGGAGGCTGCGCGCCGAGGTGCCCGGCGTGAGCCTCGCCGTGGAGATCGTGGACAGCCGCCAGATGCGGCACGAGGTGCACTACCCGCTGCGCTGGGACGCCGACCTCGACGCCATCCGGGCCGTCGAGTCGCCGGAGGAACTGCTGGCCGCGCCCGCGGTGAAGTTGCTGGCCCGGGCCGGTGAGCAGGATCCGGACGTCTTCGTGCGGGTGGTGGCGGGCGCCCTGGAAGGGCTGGCCGAGGCGACCCACTCGTCGTACAGCGGGCTGATCGAGATCTCGGCCGCCGGTGTGACCAAGGCGGCGGGCCTGGCCTGGTACGCGGAGCGGCTGGGCGTCGACGAGCGGGACGTGGTGGCCTTCGGCGACATGCCCAACGACGTGCCGATGCTGGCCTGGGCCGGACGGGCGGTGGCCGTCGCCAACGCCCATCCGGCCGTACGGGAGATCGCACACGAGGTCACCGGGCCGAACACCGAGGACGGCGTGGCCGCGTACCTGGAGAAGGTCTTCGAGCTGGACTGACCGGCCGGGGCGCATGACACGCCCCGGCCGACGGGTCACAGGTACTGGCCGGGCGCGTGGCCCTCGCCGCCGCCGGGCATCCCGGGCATGCCCGGCATCACGCCGCCCGGGCCGCTGGGCAGCGCCTGGCGGCCGGAACGCATCTGCTCCAGCTGGACGCGGGCGGCCATCTGCTGGGCCACCAGTGCGGCCTGGATGCCGTGGAACAGCCCTTCCAGCCAGCCCACCAGCTGGGCGTGCGCGATCCGCAGCTCGCTCTCGCTCGGCGCCTGCTGCTCGGTGAACGGCAGCGAGATCCGCTCCAGCTCCTCGCGCAGCTCGGGGGCGAGGCCCTCCTTCAACTCGACGATCGAGCGCTCGTGGATCTCCCGCATCCGGTGCCGGCTCGCGTCGTCGAGCGGCGCCGCCTTCACCTCCTCCAGCAGCTGCTTGATCATGCTGCCGATCCGCATCACCTTGGCCGGCTGCTCGACCAGACGGGTCGGGTCCTCGCCCTTGCCCTCGTCGGTCTGCACCGTGCCGACCGGGCGGCCGTCCGGCCCGACCACCACCACGGTGCCGGGGATGCCATCGTTGCCCTGTTCGTCGTCGTGTCCGGCGGAGTGCGCTTCGGTCATGGCACCCATCTTTACCCACGCCGACCATGTGCACGCGGCCGGTCCGGGGGACGCTACGGTCGCCGCATGCTCTCCGACCCGCGCGAGGTGCTGACCCGCCCGTCCCCGCCCCCGGATGCCACGGTCTCCTACGGCGACCATCCGGACCAGTGCGCCGACCTGCGCCTCCCGGCCGGCGACGGGCCGCCCCGGCCGCTGGTGGTCGTGGTGCACGGCGGCTTCTGGCGGGCGGAGTACGACAGGGCCCACACCGGCCCGATGGCGGCGGCGCTCGCCGCGCTCGGCCACCCGGTCGCGCAGATCGAGTACCGCCGGACCGGCCGGCCGGACGGAGGCTGGCCGCACACGCTGACCGACGTCCGCGCCGGGATCGCCGCGCTGCCGGAACTCGCCGCCGCCGCGCTGCCCGGCCGGGTGGCGCCCGTGCCGCCGATCCTGGTCGGTCACTCCGCGGGCGGGCACCTGGCCCTGTACGTGGCCGCGCACGCCCCGGAGACGGTCGGCGGGGTGCTCGCGCTGGCGCCGGTGGCCGACCTCGCGCAGGCGTACCGGCTGGACCTGGACGAGGGTGCGGTGGCCGCGCTGCTCGGCGGCGGCCCGGACGACGTGCCGGACCGGTACGCCGCAGCGGATCCATCGGCATTGGTGCCCATCCGAACACGCACAGTAGTCATCCACGGTGATCAAGATGTCCAGGTCCCGATCGCGATCAGCCGATCCTGGGTGGCGGCAGATCGGGCCACCGGAGGCTCCGCCACGCTCGTTGAGCTGCCCGAATGCGAGCATTTCGGGCTGATCGCACCGGGCTCCACCGCATGGCCCCAGGTGGTGGAGGCGTTGCGGTCGCTTCACGATGATCTTCCGGGCATTGACGCAGCGTCGTCGACCAGGTAGAACGCCGAAGGGGTGTGCACCATGGCCGCCCCGTCGGGAAGGAAATTCGGTGGCACAGATGAACCGCAGGCGGGCGCTGCAACTGCTGGCCGCGCTGGGTACCACCGGACTGGCGGCGGGTTGCGGATCCGGGGACGACACCGGGGACGAGGCCGGATCCGGCAGCCCGATCAAAGTCGGGCTGATCGTGCCCGGCAGCGGGGCGAACAAGGCCATCGGTGACGAGATCACCAACGGTTTCCAGCTCTTCCTCAGCATGCGCGGCCAGCAGATCGCCGGTCACCCGGTCACGGTCGTGACCGCCGAGGAGGGCGACACCGCCGCCACCGGAAAGGCCGCCGTCGACCGGCTGCTCAAGGAGGGCGTGCTCGCGCTCACCGGCGTGGTCAGCCCCACCGTGATGACCGGCATCAAGGACGCGGTCGAGGAGGCCCGGGTGCCCCTGCTGGGCTCCAACGCCTCCCCGTCGACGCTCCAGGGCGTCGTCTACATCTGGCGCACGTCGTACGTGCTGACCGAGCCCGGTGAGGCGCTCGGCGAGTACCTGCGCCAGAAGCTGGACGCGTCGAGCCGGATCGCCATCTTCGGCACCCGCGGCCCGGGCAGCCAGGACGTCATCGAAGGGCTGCGGCGCGCGTACGAGCGGGGCCGCCGGCTCACCGAGGATCCGATCTTCACCGACGACGACCCCAACCCCTCCCGGTCGCTCTACTCCGGGCCGATCCGCAAGGCGCTCGGGCGCAACCCGGACGCGGTCTTCTGCCACTACTCCGGCGCGCAGGCCGTGCAGTTCGTCAAGCAGCTCTACGCCCAGGGCTACCGGGGACCGATCTACGCCCCCGGTTTCCTCACCGAGGGCACCGCGCTCGACCAGCTCGACGACGGGGAGAAGGGCCGCGAGCGCAAGCTGATCCAGACGTACGGCATCGAGACCGCGCTCAACTACTCGGCCGACCTCAACAACACCGCGAACCGGATCTTCGCCTCCGCGTACCGGAAGACGTTCAACTCGGCGCCCACCACGTACGCGATGGCCTCCTACGACGCCGCGCTGGTGCTGGACAAGGCGATCCGGCTGGCCGGGGGGAACCCCTCGCCGCAGCAGGTCAACCTGGCGCTCGGCAAGGTCGGCCAGGTGGACAGCCCGCGCGGCACCTGGCAGTTCAACCAGACGCGTACCCCGCAGCAGAAGTGGTACCTGCGCCGGGTGCAGACCGACGGCCGGCTGCTCTCCAACGTCGTGATCAACGAGCTGGCGACGCTGGGCTGACAAAGCCCTCGTACACACGCGAAGGGCGGTCTCCCCACCGGGAGGCCGCCCTTCGCGCCGAGGCGTGGCGTGGCGTGGCGTCGAGCCTCGGCTCAGTGCCGCAGCTCGGCGATGCAGCACTTCACGCTGCCACCGCCCTTCTTCAGCTCGGCCAGCTCCACCGGGACCGGGTGGTAGCCGGCCGCCTTCAGCTTGCCGGCGAGCCGGATCGCCTCGTTGTTCAGCACCACGTTGAGCCCGTCGCTGACCAGGTTCAGGCCGAACGCCAGCGCGTCCTCGTCGTCCGCGACGATCGCGTCCGGGAACAGCTGGGCCAGCACCTTCTGGCTCGCAGCCGAGAAGGCCCCCGGGTAGTAGACGACGTTCTCGTCGTCGATCGAGGCCAGCGCGACGTCCAGGTGGTAGAAGCGCGGGTCGACCAGGTGCAGCGAGACCACCGGCCGCCCGAGCGCCTCCTGCGCCTCGGCGTGCGCGGCCGGCTCCGTCCGGAAGCCGTACCCGGCCAGGATCAGGCCGCCGTGCGCCTCCGGCAGGTACGCGAAGTCGCCCTCACCCTCGTTCGTCTCGCTCGGCGCGATGAACCGCCAGCCCTGCTGCTCGTAGAACGCCCGGTGCGCGGCGGCCTCGGCGGACCGCTGCTCGTGCTTGAACCGGGCGCCGTAGACGCTGCCGTCGACCACGAAGGCACCGTTGGCCGCGTAGACCATGTCCGGCAGACCCGCCTCGGGGGTGAGCAGGTGCACCTCGTGGCCCAGCCCGACGAGCGTCTCGCGCAGCCGGTCCCACTGCTTGACCGCCAGGTCGGCGTCGACCGGCGTGGTCACGTCCATCCACGGGTTGATCGCGTACTCGACCGTGAAGTGCTCGGGCGAGCACATGAGATATGTCCGCTTTCGCGAGACTCGCTGCTGGTTCACGGTCACCAAGAGTAGGTACGGTACAACTTTGGTAACAGCCACAAGCATTGCTTCCCGGGAGCAGAACGTTGCAGATAGACGCGGTTGACCAGCGAATCATTGCGTTACTCGTCGCGGATGCTCGCGCCTCGTACGCGGACATCGGCAGCCGGGTGTCACTCTCCGCCCCCGCCGTCAAGCGACGCGTCGACCGCCTCCGATCCGCCGGGGTGATCCGGGGATTCACCGCCGTCGTCGACCCGGCCGCGGTCGGCTGGACCACCGAGGCGTTCGTCGAGCTGTTCTGCGCCGGCCGGACCACGCCGGCGCAGATCGGCGCCGCCGCCCGCCGGCACCCCGAGGTGGTCGGCGCGTACACCGTCTCCGGCGAGGCGGACGCGCTCGTGCACCTGCGCGCCGCGGACATCTCCCACCTGGAGGAGGCGCTGGAACGGCTGCGCGCCGAATCGTTCGTCACCTCGTCCCGCAGCACCATCGTGCTCTCCCGGCTGGTCGAGTCCCCCGGCGTCGGACCGTCCACGCCTTGACCTCAACCTCGCTTCATGTCGTGCACTGGTGACCGGCCTGAAGCGAGGGGGCGGTATGCGTGCGGTGTGGCTGCGGGAGTTCGGCGGACCGGAGGTGCTCGTGCCGGGGACGGCGCCCGACCCGGCACCCGGACCGGGCCAGGTGCTCGTCGACGTGGCACACGCGAACATCACGTTCGTCGAGACGATGTTCCGGGCCAGCGGCTTCGGGCCGTTCGGCACCGAACTGCCGGTGATCCCCGGTAACGGGGTCGGCGGCACGATCACCGCGCTGGGACCGGACGCCGACCCGGCGCTCGCCGGCCGCGTCGTGGTCACCACCACCGGCGGCACCGGCGGGTACGCCGAGCGCGTCGTGGTCGACCAGGGTGCGCCTGTCCCCGTACCCCCGGGGTTGCCGCTGGACGCGGCGGTGGCGCTGATGGCCGACGGCCGGACCGCCCTGATGCTGGCCCGGGCGGCCGGGCTGCGGCGCGGTGACCGCGTCCTGGTGGAGGCGGCGGCCGGCGGGGTCGGATCGCTGCTGGTCCAACTCGCCGCACGGGCCGGCGCCACGGTGGTGGCCGCCGTCGGCGGCTCCCGCAAGGTGGCCGTGCTCCGTGCCGCCGGGCTCGACGTCGTGGTCGACTACCGGCGGGCGGGCTGGACCGACCGGGTCCGGGACTCGGTGGGCGCCGTCGACGTGGTGTTCGACGGCGTCGGCGGGCCGCTCGCCCGGGAGGCGTTCGACCTGCTGGCCCCCGGGGGACGGATGCTCAGCTTCGGGCTGGCCGGCGGCACCTGGGCGGACATCCCGGCCGAGTCGGCAGCCGCACGCGGGGTGACGCTGCTGAGCCCCCGGCCCGGCCCGGACGAGCTGCGCGCCCTCACCGAGGCGGCACTCGCCGAGGGCGCGGCCGGGCGGCTGCGGCCGCTGATCGGGCAGCGCTTCCCGCTGGAACGGGCCGCCGCCGCGCACGCCGCGATCGAGGCCCGGGAAACCCTGGGCAAGACCCTGCTCGACGTACGCTGAGCAGCGCTCAGAGGTACATGCCGGTGCGGTGCTCCTCGGCCCGGGCCGGCTTGTCGCCCTCGCCGAAGAAGCGCTTGCCGCCGAACTCGCCGTGCAGGCGGTCGTCCAGCTCGTCGGCGAGACCGGTCATCACCTGCACCGCGAGCATCAGATGGGTGGGCTGGAAGTTGCGGCCGAACACCGGGATCGAGGCCCACACCGTGTCGTCGGCGCAGTAGAGCCGGCCGATCGGCATCCGGTTGGTCAGCTCGGAGAGCTTCACGTAGAGACGCTCGGTCGGCTCGACCTCGGTCAGCACCGGCGAGAAGACGTCCACGAGCGGCGGGTTGTCGCGCACCCGCACGAAGACCATGGCCGAGCCGGCCCGGATGTTGATGTCACCGTCGGAGTCGACCTGAAGCTGGTCGGACGCCGACTTCAGCATTGTCGACACGACGGTGCGGACCCGCTCCTCCAGGGCCAGCACGTCGTTCTCGCCGGACTGCGCGGCCGCCGCCGCGGCCAGCGCCTCGTCCAGGTCGGCCTCGACGTCGCGGTCCGGGCCGAACTCGCTGCGCGCGGTACCGAGCGGCTCCACGGGAAGCGCCTCGCCCTCGGCGTCGTGCACCAGGTAGACGAGGAAGGCCGGATGCGGGGCGCCGTAGACGTCCCGCAGCGTCCGGGACAGCACGGCGGCCAGCCGGGTCGCCTCGTCGGTGCCGCAGTCCAGCCCGAACTGCTCCCCGGAACCCGGCACCACACCCGGCGGCGACCAGCCGAGCGCCACCATGTCGGCCACCGCGGCCCGGTCCAGCCGGTAGCCCTGCGGCAGCGTGGCGTTTCCGACCGCGCGGGCCGAGAGACGGCCCGCCTCGCCCGCGTCCACGCTCACCGAGTAGACGGCGTCGCCGGTGCCCGAGGCGGTCGGGTCGAGCGTGACCTCCAGGTGCCCGCCGGAGGGCAGCCCGCGCAGCCGGTCGGCGAGCGACCGGGCGAACTCCCGCCAGGCCTCGGTGACCTTGGCCCGCAGATCAGCGGTGGTCGGCTCGTCGAGCAGGATCGACTCGTGGTGCTGCTCCGGCGCGCCGCCGGTGGCCTGATGCGCCGACGTGGCGCCGGTGGCGTGGTGCTCCGGCGCGCCGCCGGCAGGCTCGTCGACCGGCTCCGAGGGGTGGTCTGCCGTCATGATCGCCTCCGTCCGTTCCCGCCACCCTACCCAGGCGCGAAGGGGACCGAATCCCGCGCGAGGCGCTAATCCTCAGGCGTGGAACCACCCAGGTCCACCGGCCAGGAACCGGCCAGCGCACTGAGCCGCTCGGCCGCCGCGGCCGGGTCCGCGCCGCGCCCCACCGCCAGCCCCAGCAGGTACGCGGTGACCGGCGCACCCGGCCGGACCACCTGGTGGGCCACGTCCCGGGCTACGTCGAGCACTGTCGGCACGGGCACCCCCGCCGGGTCCAGGTCCAGTTCCGCGCAGACCGCCGTGACCCAGTCGTCCAGCACCGTCATCTCGTCCACTCCTCCGCCCGGCGTACGTCCTCGTCAGTGTCGCAGTCGAACCACGGCGGCGGCCCCGAGCCGGACCAGGACACCTCGCGTACGGCGACGTCGGCCAGCAGCCCGCGTACCGGCGCGCCGTCGAGCGAGCCGCCCCGCGTCGCGGCGAGCCGGTCGAGGGCGGACCGCAGGGCCGGTACCTGCCAGAGGGCGCACAGGTGCTGGCGGCGGCCGTTCCCGTCCACGTAGCAGGCGAGCGCGGCGGACCGACCGTCCAGCGTCTCCCGCCAGGCGGCGGGCGCGTCTTCCGGCCCGACGGCGGCAGGTGCGTCTTCCGGCCCGGCGGCTGCGGCGTCGAGCGCGGGCGGCGGGTCGTCGCGGAAGTGACAGGCGGCGAGCGCGCGTCGCAGCTCGGCCACCGCTGCGGTGGTGAGCAGCGGCAGGTCGGCGGCGAGCACTGCGACTGTCGTCGTACCGGGGTCGAGCAACGCCAACCCGGCTGCCGTAGCGGCCACCGGACCGCCCCCGGGCGGCTCTTCCCGGGCCGTCCGGACTCCCGTGGGCAGCGGGCCGGACGAGCCGACCACGATCCGCTGGTCCGCGTCGGCCACCGCGTCCAGCACCCGGTGCAGCATCGGCCGGCCGCCTACTGCCCGGGCCGGCTTGTCCACCCCGCCCATCCGTCGGGCCGCGCCACCGGCGAGCAGGATCGCCGCGTACCCCGTCACTGCCTCACAGTAGCCACAGCCACGACCGCCGGTCCGGCTCGGGCCGGCGCCCAGCGTTGTCGGCGGTTTTCCGACGTTGATCGACTGCTTTCCGCCGAAGTGGTGGCATCCAGGGCCCTCCGATACCGCCACTTCGCCGAACTGGTGTCGATCATCGGGCCTGGGGCCGGCCGGGCCGGCCGGGGTGGGTGGGTGGGGGCGGAAGACCTGGGGCGACGTGCGGGCGGCGGGGCGCCCGGGGAGGATGGCGGCATGGGACGGGCGACGGATCGGCGTGGTGTGCTGCGGATCGACCTCGACGCGGCCGGGGACGGCCGGGGGCGGATCGGCCGGCAGGACAACCTGGCCGTGGAGGAGCCGCTGGAGATCCGCGTCGGCGCGGCCGGTCCGGGACGACGCCGGCCGCTGGCGGTGACGATGCGTACGCCCGGCGACGATCTGGACCTGGCGATCGGCTTCCTGCTCACCGAAGGGCTGATCCGATCGGCGGAGGACGTGCACACCGCGCAGCTCTGCGCCGGCGCGGAGACCCCGAACACCTACAACGTGGTCGACGTGGTGCTCTCGCCCGGCGTGCCGGAGCCCGTCACCGACCCGTCGCGCAACTTCTACACCACCAGCTCGTGCGGCGTGTGCGGCAAGGCGAGCATCGAGTCGGTACGCACCCGCTCGCAGTTCGCGGTGCGGGACGACCCGCTGGTGGTCACCGCCGAACTGCTGGCCGGGCTGCCGGACCGGCTGCGCGCCGCGCAGCGCGCCTTCGACCGCACCGGCGGCCTGCACGCCGCCGGCCTCTTCACCCCCGACGGGGAGCTGGTCGTGCTGCGCGAGGACGTCGGGCGGCACAACGCGGTGGACAAGGTGCTCGGCTGGGCCACCCGGGAAGGGCGGCTGCCGCTGGCCGGGCACGTCCTGCTGGTCTCCGGACGGGCCAGCTTCGAACTCACCCAGAAGGCGTGGATGGCGGGCGTGCCGCTGCTCGCGGCGGTGTCCGCGCCGAGCACGCTCGCGGTCGAGCTGGCCGAGGAGGCCGGGATGACGCTGGTCGGCTTCCTGCGCGGGCCGACCATGAACGTCTACGCCGGGGCGGCGCGCATCGGCGAGTGACCGCTCACCGGCGTGGCGGCCGTCGGCGGCCCGGTAGGCGGGTGACCGCCCGGCAGGGTGACCGCTCATCGGCGTGGCCTGCGTCGGCGGCGCCGCAGCACCGCGCCGTCGTCGGAACCGGGCCACCCGTCCAGTGCCGACGGGGCGACTCCCCGCCGGAGCGCCTCGTCGAGCAGCACCGCGAGCGAGTAGCCGGGGTGGGCGGACAACACCCGTTCCAGGGCGACAGCGGCAAGTGCCCCGTGCCCCGATCGCCACGCGGCGAACGCCAGCAGACAGCCCGGCGCGGCGATCAGGTCCGGCTCGGCGCGTCGCAGCACGTCCGTCCAGAGGCTGATGTCCTCGTCCCGGCCGTCGGTGCGGGACCAGGCGCGATCGCGTACCGCGACGTGGCTGAGGAGCACTGTCAGCCAGGCCACCTCGTCGTCGTCCAGCCGCTCACCGCGCCGCTGCCGGCGGAAGGCGGCTCGCACCGCGGCCGTGCCCGCCGTCCGCACGGCCCGCGGCTCCCCACCTGATCCGGCACGACCTGCCGGCACCTGGGACTTGCCGCCCGACCCGGGCCCGCCAACCGGGACCGACGACTCCCCCTCCGGCCCAGCACCGTCCGCCGGAACCGGCGGCTCCGCACCCGCCCTCGAACTGTCGGCTGGCAAGCCTCCGGCCGGGCTCCCTGCCGACGGCGTGGACGGCCGTCCGGTGAGCGCGGCCAGGCGGAGGCGTGCCCGACCGGTGGCCCGGCGCATGGCGAGCCGGACCGGCCCGTCGAGCGGGGACACCTGCGCCGCGAGCGCGGCCCGGTCGGGCAGCGCGACCTGACCGGCGAACACAGCCGCCGCGCTGACCTGGCTGGCGGCCGGGTCGTACGGGGTGCCCTCGGGCGGGCAGCAGGACGGCTCGACGCAGAGGTACGAGAACCAGCGGCCCTCGGTGACCCGCAGCGCGTCGAGCACCACCAGCCCGGCGGCGGTCAGCGCGTCGCCGATCGCGTCGACGACGCCCGTCACCCGGGCGGCCGGACCGTAGCCGACGACTGTGGCGGCGTCGGCGTCCTGCCGGGCCACCACCTGCGCCAGGTGCCGGGCCGCCGGACCGGGGTCGGCGCCCGGTGCGGGCAGGTCGCCACGGGCGGCGAAGACGACGCGGCGGCCGCGTACCGCGACCACCACCACGCTGTCGGCGGGATGGAAGCCGAGCAGGTAGGGCACGGCCGCGACCATGTCGGCCGGCGAGCGGACGGAGAGGCGCGCTGGCTCGGTGGAGTTCATGCCGGGAGCGTGGGCGGTCGCGCGTCACCGCGTCCGCCCCTGTGGACGACACGCGGTCCGTCCACAGATACGGAGCGTATCGGTCCAGGTCAGCGGCGATCGGCGGTGCCGCCCGGCACACGGATGTCCGGGGTAACCGCTACCTTGCGCACATGGACCTGGCGTACCTGCGGGCACACCCGGAGCACCTGCCGACCTTCCTGACCCACCAGCGGATCCGGGAGACCCCGGTCTCCGGCGGTGACATCTGCGCCGCCTCCCGGCTGACGCTCGACGACGGGCACTCGGTGTTCGCCAAGACCTGGCCGGAACGGGCGGCGCGTCCGCTGCCGGAGGGCTTCTTCGCCGCCGAGGCGGCCGGGCTGCGCTGGCTGCGCGAGGCCGGCCCGGTGCCCGTACCGGATGTGCTCGTCGCGTTGCCCGACCTGCTGGCGCTCGACTGGGTGGAGCCCGGCGAACCGACGCCGGAGGCCGCGGAGGCGTTCGGCCGCGATCTCGCCGGGCTGCACCGCGCCGGGGCGCCCGCGTTCGGCGCGGACTGGCCGGGGTTCATCGGCGCGCTGCCGCAGGACAACACGCCCGACCCCGGTCCCTGGCCGGACTGGTTCGCCCGGCGCCGCCTGCTGCCCTACCTGCGCATGTCGGTCGACGGCGGCGCGCTCGACGGTGCCGGGGCGGCGCTCGTCGAGCAGGTCGTCGAGCGGATCGGCGAGTTCGGCGGTGACGAGCAGCCGGCCCGGCTGCACGGCGATCTCTGGCCCGGCAACCTGCTCTGGGGCGCCGACGGCCGGGTCTGGCTGGTCGACCCGGCCGCGCACGGCGGCCACCGCGAGACCGACCTGGCCCAGCTCGCGCTGTTCGGCGGTCCGCCGCACCTGGACCGGATCACGGCCGCCTACCGGGAGGCGTGGCCGCTCGCCGACGGGTGGCGGGAACGTGTACCGCTGCACCAGTTGCATCTGCTGCTCGTGCACACCGCGATCTTCGGCGCGGCGTACGCGGACGCGGTCCTCTCCACCGCCCGTGCCGCCCTCCGGGGGCCCGACCGCGCTACGGTCGAGGGATGAGCGCCCCCCGGACGGCCGACGGCGTCCTCGCCGACCGGTACGGCCGTGTCGCCCGGGACCTACGGGTCTCGCTCACCGACAAGTGCAACCTGCGCTGCACCTACTGCATGCCGGCGGAGGGCCTGCCCTGGCTGGCCAATCCGCAGCTGCTCACCGACGACGAGATCATCCGGCTGGTGGGTGTCGCGGTCTCCCGGCTCGGCATCACCGAGGTGCGCTTCACCGGCGGCGAGCCGCTGATCAGGCCGGGCCTGCCGGGCATCGTGGCCGCGGTCGCCGCGCTCACGCCCCGGCCGCGCATCTCGCTGACCACGAACGGCATCGGTCTGGCCCGCATGGCGCCGGCGCTGCGTGCCGCCGGGCTGGATCGCGTCAACGTCTCCCTCGACACGCTGGACCGGGACCGGTTCACCGCGCTGACCCGCCGCGACCGGCTCGCCGACGTGCTCGCCGGGCTGGCCGGGGCCGCGGAAGCCGGGCTGACCCCAGTGAAGATCAACTCGGTGCTCATGCGCGGCACGAACGACGACGAGGCGCCCGCGCTGCTCCGGTTCGCGCTCGCGCACGGCTACGAGCTGCGGTTCATCGAGCAGATGCCGCTCGACGCCCAGCACGGCTGGGACCGCTCGACCATGGTCACCGCCGACGAGATCCTGGCCTCCCTGCACGCCGCGTTCGCGCTGACGCCGGACCCGTCCGAGCGCGGTGCGGCACCGGCCGAGACGTGGCTGGTGGACGGCGGGCCGGCCCGGGTCGGGGTGATCGCCAGCGTGACCCGGCCGTTCTGCGGCGACTGCGACCGCACCCGGCTCACCGCCGACGGCCAGGTGCGCAACTGCCTGTTCGCCACCGAGGAGTCGGACCTGCGCGGCGCGTTGCGCGACGGCGCGGACGACGAGGAGCTGGCTCGCCGCTGGCGCGCCGCGATGTGGGTCAAGCGGGCCGGGCACGGCATCGACGATCCGACGTTCCTCCAGCCCGCGCGCTCGATGTCGGCGATCGGAGGCTGAGGGTGGAGCTCACAGTCCGCTACTTCGCCGGGGCCCGCGCGGCCGCGGGACGATCCGAGGAGACCGCATCCGCCGGCCGGTCCCTGGACGAACTCCTCGATGACCTGGCCGCCCGGCACGGCGAACGCCTCGCGGTGGTGCTGAAGGCGGCGAGTTTCCTGGTCGACGGCGTGGCCTGTCATGATCGACGGGCACTGTTGCCGGCCGGGGTGACGGTGGACGTGCTGCCGCCCTTCGCGGGCGGCTGAGGGGGGCACACGTGCTGGCCATGGCGACATTCCTGGGCTTCGTCGTGCTCGTGATCGGCCTGATCCACTTCTACCTGTGGAGGCGGCTGGTCCGGGACACCACGCGCCCCGGGCGGTGGCGCCGGGCCGGTGGCGTGACGATCGCGGCGCTGGCGGTGCTCGTGCCGGTGACCATGGCCGGCACGCGCAACGGCTGGTACTGGCTGGCCTGGCCCGGCTACCTCTGGGTCGCGCTCATGTTCTACCTGCTGGTGCTGCTGCTTGTGCTGGAGGTGCCGACCGCTGTGGTCCGGCTCGTGCTGCGTCGGCGGGCCCGCTCGGCGGTCGCCGCCGGCCCGGAGCCCGAGCCCGCGCTCGTGGGCGCGGCGACGGCGGACGGTCCGACGCCGCCGCCGGTCGACCCCACCGACGCGCCGCCGGCCGGCACCCACGCGCCGGACCACGACCCCTCCCGGCGGCTGCTGCTCGCGCGCGGGGCGGCGATCTTCGCCGGGCTCACCGCCGCCGGTGTCACCGGGTACGGCGTCCGCACCGCGATGGGTCCGCCGCAGCTCGACCGGGTGCAGATCCCGCTGGCCAAGCTGCCCCGCAGCATGGACGGACTGCGTATCGCCACCGTCTCCGACATCCACATCGGGCCGTTGCGCGGCCGGGCGCACACCGAGCGGATCGTCGCGATGATCAATCGGATGGACGCCGACCTGGTCGCCGTGGTCGGTGACCTGGTCGACGGCACGGTGGCCGAACTGGGCGAGGCCGCCGAGCCGCTGCGCGACCTGCGGTCCCGGTACGGGAGCTTCTTCGTCACCGGCAACCACGAGTACTACTCGGGCGTCGAGGAGTGGGTCCGCGAGGTCGACCGGCTCGGCCTGCGCGTGCTCCAGAACGAGCGGCAGGAGATCCAGGCCCGGGGCGGCGTGCTGGACCTCGCCGGGGTGAACGACGTGAGCGCCGCCGGCACCGGGGTGGCCGCGCCCGCCGACTACGCCGCCGCTCTCGGCGACCGCGACCCGAGCCGGCCGGTGGTGTTGCTGGCGCACCAGCCGGTGGCCGCGCAGGAGGCGGCGAAGTTCGGCGTCGACCTCCAGCTCTCCGGGCACACGCACGGCGGCCAGATGGTGCCGTTCAACCTGGCGGTGAAGCTCGAACAGCCGGTGGTCTCCGGTCTCGGCGAGGTCGACGGCACGAAGGTCTACGTCACGAACGGCGCCGGCTTCTGGGGCCCGCCGGTGCGGGTGGGCGCGCCTCCCCAGGTGACGCTCGTCGAGCTGCGCGCTCAATAGCGTGCATGGGCCGCCGAGTCCAGCACCGCATTGCTCAGGTCACCCGTACGCGTGGCGACGGGCGGGCGGGGGACCGGACGTGACAGGATGCGGCGTGCCTCCGTTCAGCGCCGCACCCCCCGGTGGCCTCCCGCCGTACGTCGCGGATCTGCACATCCACTCGAAGTACTCCCGCGCGTGCAGCCGCGACCTGACCCTGCCGAACCTGGCCTGGTGGGCCCGGCGCAAGGGCATCGGCGTGCTCGGCACCGGCGACTTCACCCATCCCGCCTGGTACGACCACCTGCGCGAGACGCTGCACCCGGCCGAGCAGGGCCTGTACCGGCTCTCACCCGAGGCGGAACGGGACGTCGCCCGGCGGCTGCCGCCCCGGCTGGCCAGTGAGGCGGAGGCCGACCCGGTCCGGTACATGCTGAGCGTGGAGATCTCCACGATCTACAAGCGCGACGACCGGACGCGCAAGGTGCACCACCTGATCTACCTGCCGGACCTGGACGCGGTGGCCCGGTTCAACACCGCGCTGGGCCGGATCGGCAACCTCGGCTCGGACGGCCGGCCGATCCTCGGGCTGGACTCCCGCGACCTGCTGGAGATCACGCTGGAGGCAAGCCCGGACGGCTACCTGGTGCCCGCGCACATCTGGACGCCCTGGTTCTCCGCGCTCGGCTCGAAGTCCGGCTTCGACGCGATCGCCGACTGCTACGCCGACCTGGCCGAGCACATCTTCGCGGTGGAAACCGGCCTGTCGTCCGACCCGGAGATGAACTGGCGGGTCGGCAGCCTGGACCGCTACCAGCTGGTGTCGAACTCGGACGCGCACTCGCCGCCCGCGCTGGCCCGGGAGGCCACGGTCCTCACCGCCGCCCGCGACTACTTCGCCATCCGCGAGGCGTTGCGGACCGGCGACGGGCTCGCGGGCACCGTCGAGTTCTTCCCGGAGGAGGGCAAGTACCACGCCGACGGGCACCGGCTGTGCGGCGTGAACTGGTCCCCGGAGCGGACCCGCGAGGCGGGCGGACGCTGCCCGGAGTGCGGCAAGCCGCTGACTGTGGGCGTACTCAGCCGGGTCGAGGAGCTGGCGGACCGCGCGGCGGGGCACCGGCCGGCGCACGCCCGCGAGGTGACCCATCTGGTGCCGCTGGCCGAGATCCTGGGCGAGCTGAACCGGGTCGGCGCGCGGTCGAAGAAGGTCGAGGGCAAGCTCAACGAGCTGATCGCCGCGCTCGGACCGGAGCTGGAGATCCTCACGCGTACCCCGATCGAGGAGATCGGCCGCGTCGGCGGCGAGCTGCTCGCGGAGGGCATCGGCCGGCTGCGCCGCGGCGACGTGCGCCGGGTGCCGGGCTACGACGGGGAGTACGGCGTGATCACGCTGTTCGACCCGGCGGAACTGGGCGCCGGGGGTGCCCGGGCCGGGCAGGAGACGCTGTTCGACGTACCGGTGCCCGCGCAGCGGCGGCCGGCGGAGTCGGCGCCGAAACCGAAGGCCAAGCGCCCGGCGGCGGCCCGGCCGGAACCGAAGCGGACGCCGACGCCAGCGCCCCCGATCGCGCCGCCGCCGTCTCCGCACGAGCCGTTCGAGCCGATGCTCGCCGGGATGGAGGAGGTCGGCACCGGCCTGCTGGACCGGCTGGACGCGATGCAGCGGGTGGCCGCGTCGGCGCCGGGTGGCCCGCTGCTGATCGTGGCCGGTCCGGGCACCGGCAAGACCCGCACGCTCACCCACCGGATCGCGTACCTGTGCGCGGAGCTGAACGTCTTCCCCGATCAGTGCCTGGCGATCACGTTCACCCGGCGGGCGGCCGAGGAGCTGCGGCACCGGCTGGACGGGCTGCTCGGCCCGGTCGCCGAGGACGTCACGGTGGGTACGTTCCACTCGCTCGGCCTGACCGTGCTGCGGGAGAACGCGACGGCGGCCGGGCTGCCGGCGGACTTCCGGATCGCCGACGAGGCGGACCGGGCGGCGGCGCGCGCCGAGGCCGGTGACGACGACGAGCGGTACGTGGCACTGCTGCGCAAGCGGGACCTGGTCGACCTGGACGAGCTGCTGACGCTGCCGGTGGCCCTGCTGAAGGGTGACCGGAAGCTGGTCCGCGAGTACCGCGAGCGGTGGAAGTGGATCTTCGTCGACGAGTACCAGGACGTCGACGCGGTGCAGTACGAGCTGCTGCGGCTGCTCAGCCCGCCGGACGGCAACCTGTGCGCGATCGGTGACCCGGACCAGGCGATCTACTCGTTCCGGGGCGCCGACGTGGGCTACTTCCTGCGGTTCTCGCAGGACTTCACCGACGCGCGGCTGGTCCGGCTGAACCGCAACTACCGCTCCTCCGCGCCGATCCTGGCCGCCGCGGTGCAGGCCATCGCGCCGTCGTCGCTGGTGCGCGGCCGGCGTCTCGACCCGGCCCGGCTCGACCCGGAGGCGCCGCTGGTCGGCCGGTACGCGGCGAGTTCCGCCTACGACGAGGCCGACTTCGTGGTCCGTACCGTGGACGAGCTGGTCGGCGGCCTGTCCCACCGCTCGCTCGACTCGGGTCGGATCGACGGGCGGACCACCTCGCTGTCCTTCTCCGACATCGCGGTGCTCTACCGGACCGACGCGCAGGCCGCACCGATCGTGGACGCGCTGGCCCGGGCGAACATCCCGGTGCAGAAGCGCTCGCACGACCGGCTGCGCGACCGTCCCGGCGTGCCCGCAATCGCCCGCGAGCTGCGCCACGCCGGTCTGGACGGTTCGCTCGCGGCCCGGGTACGGCAGGCCGGGCAGATCCTGGCCGAGCGCTTCGCCGTGCCCACGCTCGACGGTTCCGGCGCGGTACGCCCCGAGGACGTCCGCACGGCGGTGGACCTGCTCACCCCGCTGGCCCGGCGCTGCGGCGACGACCTCGACCTGTTCCTCAACCAGCTCGCCACCGGCGCGGAGGTGGACGCGCTCGACCCGCGCGCCGAGGCGGTCACGCTGCTCACGCTGCACGCCGCGAAGGGTCTGGAGTTCCCGGTGGTGTTCCTGGTCGGCGCCGAGGACGGGCTGCTGCCGCTGCGCTGGCCCGGATCCGAGCCGGACGACGACGCGGTGGCCGAGGAGCGCCGGCTGTTCTTCGTCGGGCTGACCCGGGCACAGGACCGGCTCTACGTGAGCCACGCGGGCCGCCGCGCCCGGCACGGCGCGGAACGCGACACCCGCCCGTCGCCGTTCCTCGACGTGATCGACCCGGCGCTGTTCGAGCGTCTGGACGCGACCGAGCCCCGCCGTCCGAAGGACCACCAGCTCCGTCTGATCTGACCGCCCGCGGCACCCGCGCCGAGCGCGCAGGTCAGCCGAGGACGGCGGCGAGCCACGCACCGCCGAGCAGCGCCGGGCCGAACGGCACCGGCGTGTCCCGGCGTACCCGGCCGGCGGCGAGCAGGACCAGCACCGTTACTCCGGCGAGCACGTGCGGCAGGAGCAGCCCGAGCCGCAGCGCCGGCCAGCCGAGCCAGCCCAGCGGCAGCCCGAGCGCGGCGGCGAGCTTCACGTCGCCGAAGCCGAGCCGGGCGCGGGGCAGCAGCGCCAGCAGCGCGTACCCGATGAAGGAGAGCGTGGCCCCGGCCACCGCGACGGCCAGGTGGCGCGGTTCGCCGGTCGCCGCTGTGGCAGCGGCCGGTCCGAGCCCGCCGCCGAGCGCGACCAGGCCGACGAGCGGGTCGGGCAGCCGCAGCGCGGTCAGGTCGGTGACCACGAGGACCAACCCGGTGGCGGCGACCGGCAGCAGCGCGGGCAGCGCCGGATCGGCGCCCCGAGCGGCGGCGAGCCCGCCGAACACCACGGCGCCGACGAGGGCGAGCACACTCCGGTTCGGAGTTCGGACCCGGCCGCCGGTGTCGGGAACGAAGGACCGCCCGACCGGGACCGCCGCCCACCCGGCCGCCGCACCCAGCAGCGCGACCCCCGTCACCAGCAGCGCCGACACGGGCCGGGACGCTACCGCCCGGCCGGCTCCCCGGCCGTCCCGTCGACGGCTGGTGGCGGGGACCGGCGGGGTCGCTCGGTGCTCACCACCACCGCCACGCCGACCACGATGACCGCACCGCCCATCAGCACCTGCGAGGTGATCGGTTCCGCGACGAACAACGCGCCGAGTGCCACCGCGACCACCGGGTTCACGTACGCGTACGTGGAGACCAGCGAGATCGGCGCGTGGGCGAGCAGCCAGACGTACGCGGTGAAGGCGACCAGCGAACCGGCCACCATCAGGTAGGCCATCGCCGCCCAGGACCGTCCGGTCACGTCCGCGAAGGAGAAGCCGCGCAGCTCACCTCGGGCCACGCCGACGAGCGCGAGCACCGCAGCGCCGGCGACCATCTCGTAGACGGTGGCCACGAACGGGTCGGCGGGCATCCGGATCTTCCCGGACAGGTACGAGCCGACCGACCAGCTCGCCGCCGCGGCGACCACTGTCAGCGCGCCTGCCACCGGCACGCCGTCCACCCCGTCGCGGGGCAGCACGAGCAGGACCAGACCGGCGAAGCCGAGTGCCACTCCGAGGAACGTCCACGGTCGCGGCCGGTCCCCACCTGCCGTCCGCAGCAGGACCACGAGCAGCGGCACGGTGGCGACGAGCAGCGCCGCCACCCCGGACGGTACGGCGGTCCCGGCCGGGCCGGACTCGGCGAGCACCACCAGGCCGTTGCCGCCGGCGAGCAGCAGCACACCGACGAGCGCGGCGGAGCCGACGCGGCGTGCGGGCACCCGCAACGCGCCGGGTCCACGTCGCAGGCGCAGCACGACGGCGAGCACCACCGCGGCGGCGGCGAACCGCATCGCCGCGGAGATCAGTGGCGGCAGGGACTCGACAGCGACCCGGATGCCCAGGTAGGTCGAGCCCCAGAGCAGGTAGACCAGCACGAGTGCGGTCCAGATCAGCGCGGTGCGGGCCGGCGGCGTCGCGGAATCGACAACGTTCGTCGCACTCGTAGGGCGTGAGCTCATCGTGGGACCACGCTACGGTGACCACGGCGTCGGCGTCCCCAGTTGGTGGCCGGCCTCTCAGCACTGGCGTACGCAGGAGGCGTTCATGTCGAACTTCGGTCCACCGGGCGGCGGCTCTCTCGAGCCCTGGGGACGGCCCGACGACGGCTACGCCCCGCAGCCCGATCCTCGCTACGCCCCGCCGGGCGACCCGCGTTACGCCCCGCAGCCCGACCCGCAGTACGGCCCGCCGACCCAGCAGTACGGCCCCGCCGACCGGTACGGCCCGCCCGCCCAGCAGTACGGTTCCGGCGACCGCTACGGCCCGCCGGCTGATCAGTACGGGCCGCCGACGCAGCGCTTCGAGCCGGGCCCGGCCTGGTCACCCGGGCCGCCGCAGCAGGGCCACCCGGGTGACCCCTATGCCGGGCCGCCGTACGGCGGCGGGCAGCCGCCGTACGCCGAGCCGACGCCGCCGAAGCGCGGGAAGGGCCCGCTGCTGGTGGTGGTGATCGTGCTGGCCGTGCTGCTGCTGGGCGGCGCCGGGGCGTACTGGATGCTGGGCCGGGACGAGCAGAGCCCGACCGGCGGCACGACCGCTGCCACCGCGCCGGCCGCGGATCCGACCGGCGAGGCCGCGCCGCCGAGCGAACCGGCCGACACGACGCCCACGACGGCGGCCCCGGCCTCGTCGACCGATCCGCGTTTCGTCAAGGCGGGCCAGTGCGTCGCCAACGAAGGTGGCGGCGGCCAGCCGAAGCTGGTGATCGCCGACTGCGCCCCGAAGACGTACGAGGTGCTGCGCCGCATCGACGGCGCGACGAGCGGCAAGAAGGACGCGGAGGCGAAGTGCGGGAAGGTGGCCGGTTACACCGACTGGTACTTCTTCGACAGTGAGCTGGACACGCTCGACTTCGTGCTCTGCCTGAAGCGCCGCTGACCCTGTCCGACTGTCGGTAACCAAAACTAGGGCTGTCTAGCGTGGATGCTAGACAGCCCTAGTTTTGTATCGAGGCCGACACGCGGTAGCCGCCTCTATGCGCATCTAGCCTGGTCGCTAGAGAACCCGATACTGTGCGATTCGTGGATCCGGTCCGCAACCCGTACGCACCGGGCGCCGGCCAGCGCCCGCCCGAACTCGCCGGGCGGGGGCGGGAACTGGACGTCTTCGACGTGGTGCTGGAACGGATCGCCCGCGGTCGCCCCGAACGCAGCCTGATGCTCACCGGTCTGCGGGGAGTCGGCAAGACGGTCCTGCTCAACACGCTGCGCTCCGAGGCGATCAACCACCTCTGGGGCACCGGCAAGATCGAGGCCCGGCCGGACCAGTCGCTGCGCCGCCCGATCGCCGCCGCGCTGCACATGGCCGTCCGCGAGCTGGCGCCCCGGCACCGTGCCCCGGACCGGATCGACGCGTTCCTCGGCGTCCTCAAGGCGTTCGCGCAACGCTCCACCCCCACCGGGCGGGGCGGCGCGGCACCCAAGCTGCGCGACCGCTGGCAGCCCGGCATCGACGTACCCGCGAGCAGCGGGCGCGCCGACTCCGGCGACATCGAGATCGACCTGGTCGAACTGCTCAGCGACGCGGCGGCGGTCGCCACCGACGTCGGCACCGGCATCGCGATCTTCATCGACGAGATGCAGGACGTCGGCGCCGAGGACGTCTCCGCGCTCTGCGCCGCCTGCCACGAGCTGTCCCAGCTCGGCGCGCCGCTCATCGTCGTGGGCGCGGGCCTGCCGCACCTGCCGGCCGTGCTCAGCGCCGCCAAGTCGTACTCCGAGCGGCTCTACCGCTACCAGCGCATCGACCGGCTCGACCGGATCGCCGCCGACCAGGCGCTCTGCGCGCCGGCCGAGCGGGAGGAGGTCGAGTACGAGCAGAAAGCCCTCGACCTGCTCTACGAGAAGTCGGGTGGCTATCCCTACTTCGTCCAGGCGTACGGCAAGGCCACCTGGGACCACGCACCCCGCTCCCCGATCACCGCGGCGGACGTCCGGGTCGCCGCGCCCGAGGCGGAGGCCGAACTGGCGGTGGGGTTCTTCGGCTCCCGGTTCGAGCGGGCCACGCCTGCCGAACGCGAGTACATGCGCGCGATGGCCACGCTGGCGCTGGTGGACGGCGAGGAGGGCGGCCGGGACGACATGGACGCGGCGGTGCCGACCGCCGAGATCGCCCGCGCGCTCGGCCGCAAACCGGCCAGCCTCTCCCCGGCGCGTGATGCGCTGATCAAGAAGGGGCTGATCTACTCCGGCGAGCGGGGGACTGTGGCGTTCACAGTGCCGCACTTCGGCCGCTACCTGCGTACCCAGCCCGCCTGACGGCTCAGGCCGCTCGGGCCACGCGGTCTCAGGCCGCTCGGCCGCGATCCGGACCGCTCAGACCCGCGACCACGGTGGCGGGAAGACCACCTCGCCGGACGGCGGTGACGGCTCTCCGCTCGCCGACGGCGGTAACACCAGCGCCTGCCACGGCTCCCCCAGCCCGGACCAGGGACTGGTCAGGCCCAGCCGGTCCGCCGGGCCGAACCCGAACCGCCGGTAGTAGGCCGGGTCGCCCAGCACCACCACCAGCCGCTCGCCCAGCTCGGTCGCGGCGTCCAGTGCCGCCTGCACCGCCGCCGTGCCGTGCCCCAGCCGCTGCCGGTGCCGCGCCACCGCCACCGGACCCAGGGCCAGCGCCGGCCAGGTGCCGCGTTCGGTGCGTACGCCGACGCGCGTGAGCAGCGCGTACGCCACCACCTCGCCGCCGTACTCGGCGACCATGGCCAGCTCCGGGATCCACGCCGGGCTGTGCCGCAGCTCCTCGACCAGGCCGACCTCCGGTGGGGTGGCCACGTCGGGGCGGGCGAAGGCGGCGGCCAGCACCCGGGCCACCGGCGCCTCGTCGGCGGGGCCCTCGGGGCGCAGTCGCAGCGTCGTCACCCGCGCGACCTTACCGAACGCAACCGGTCCATCCGCGACGGTCGCTGAAATCGATACCGTTCGGACGTCCACGTCGGCCGATACCTTTCGTGTGTTGCGGGGATGACGACGCCCCCGA
Organism: Micromonospora aurantiaca ATCC 27029; assembly: GCF_000145235.1. Lineage (NCBI taxonomy): Bacteria > Bacillati > Actinomycetota > Actinomycetes > Micromonosporales > Micromonosporaceae > Micromonospora > Micromonospora aurantiaca (nom. illeg.). The sequence goes on from NC_014391.1 coordinate 6,966,320, forward strand.
CGGGGTAAGACTGAGCCATGAAGCCCGTGCGCTCCCTCGCCCGAGTCATGTTGAGCGGCATCTTCGTGGTCAGCGGCGCCCGCAACCTGCGCAACCCGGAACGCCTGGTGCAGGCCGCGGAACCGGTCACCGGGAAGGTCGCCCCGCTGATCCAGAACGTGCACCCCCGCATCCCCACCGACACGGTCTCGCTGATCCGGGCCAACGCCGCCACCCAGCTGGTCGGCGGCCTGATGCTCGCCACCGGCCGGTTCACCCGTCCGGCCGCGCTGGTGCTCGCGGGCACGCTCATCCCGACCACCGCCGCCGGCCACGCCTTCTGGAACAACGACGACCCGGCCGCGCGCAACAACAACCAGATCCACTTCCTGAAGAACCTCGGCCTGCTCGGTGGCCTCCTCCTCGCCGCCGCCGACACCGAGGGCAAGCCGGGGCTGCGCTGGCGCGCCGGCCACCGGATCGACCACTCTCGCCGGTCGGTCAAGCGCGCGGTCCGCACGGCGCGCCGCGAGACGAAGATCGCCGTACGCTCCGCGGCGACCGCCCGCCGCATGCCCGGCTGACCAGGCACTCTGTACGGCCTACCACCCCCCGCAAGGCCACCAATCACCTGAACCGTCCGAGACCCGTTAACGCGGTGGAAATGTCAAAAACACGTGTGGGATCGGACACGGTCGCGTAACGCGGGAGGCAGCAACGTGAGGCGCCGTTCTAGGCTCCGTTCTGGACCTGGACGGGTACGACGACCTTGGTACGGGGGTGGCCACGCCATGCCGACGACAGTCGGTAGACGGACCAACCGCCTCGCCCCGACCTCCCGCGTCGACCGCCGGATCGTGGTGCGTCTCGGCGTCGTCGCCGCCGTGTCGTACGCCGCGTGGCTCGCCATCGGCGCCTTCGGACGGCCGTACAACTTCTTCGACATGAAGATCTACCACGGCGCGGTGCTGTGGTGGGCCGGCGGCAACGAGCTGTACGACTTCGTCGCGCCCTCGACCACGCTGGGCTTCACCTACCCCCCGTTCGCCGCCCTGGTCATGCTGCCGATGTCGTGGCTGCCGGTCGACGGCGCCGGCTTCGTCAACGCGCTCGCCAGCATCGGCGCACTCGCCGTCGTCCTCGCGGCGCTGCTACGCCCCATCGTGGACCGGCTCGGCTGGCCGCTCTGGTTCACAGTCGGCATCGCCACCCCGCTCGCGGTCGCCATCGAGCCGTCCCGGGAGACGCTCGGCTACGGGCAGGTCAACCTGCTGCTGTTCGCGCTGATCATGGCGGACATGGTGGGCCTGCGCTGGCGGGCCAAGCGGGGCACCCACTACGAGACGGCCGATTCGCCGCTGGCCCGGTTCGTCTACAGCGGCGCCTGGGCCGGTGTGGGCATCGGGCTCGCCACGGCGGTCAAGCTCACCCCGGCGCTGTTCGTGGCCTATCTGATGCTCACCCGGCAGTGGCGGGCCGCGCTCACCGCTGTCGGCACCGCCATCGGCGTGACCATCGCTACGTTCGGTGTGCTCGGTGAGGAGTCCCGCGCGTACTTCGCCGACGTGCTCTGGCAGACCGAGCGGGTCGGCGCGGCGGACATGACCGCCAACCAGTCCCTCGCCGGTCTGCTGGCGCGCCTCTACGACTCGATCGAGACGCCCGGCCTGCTCTGGCTGGCGTTCTCGGTGCTCATCCTGGCGCTGGGCCTGTCCCGGGCGATGAGCGCCCGCGCCGACGGCGACGAGCTGACCGCGTTCACGCTGGTCGGGCTCACCGCCAACGTGATCAGCCCGATCTCCTGGTCGCACCACCTGATCTGGGTCATCCCGGCGATCATCGTGCTGGCCGACGCCGCGGTACGCCGCCGCGAAGCCAGCCGCGGCCTGCCCCCGCGCGGCACTGGCGGTCCCTCGGCCAACGGTGTGCCGGCACTGCGCCCGCCGATCTGGTACCCGACGCTGACCGGGCTCCGCCACGGCGTCGGCGCGCTCGGGCTCTACCTGCTGTTCCTGATCTCACCGATCTGGCCGTACGAGCACCAGCTCCCCGAGGTGTCCCACTACCAGGACGGCCTGTTCGGCGCGCTGATGGAGAACTCCCTGGCCATCGCGCTGATCGTGCTCGTCGCGGCGCTGCCGTGGCGTCCCGGCGCCGAGCCGGCGTTCTACCACGAGCGGCTGGGCCGCACCGCCGCGCTCGCCGCCCGGCGCTAAGCCCTCAGGGGCAGTTCACCCATTCCTCGCTGCCGTCGTCGAAGACCTGCCGCTTCCAGATCGGCAGCCGCGCCTTCACCTCGTCGACCAGCCGGGCGCAGGCGGCGAACGCGGCCGCGCGGTGCGCCGTGCTGACCGCCGCCACCAGTGCCACGTCACCGATCTCCAGCGGGCCGATCCGGTGCGACACCGCCACCGCGTACACCTGCGGGTCGGCCGCCACCTCGGCCGCCACCTCGCGCAGCACCGCCTCGGCGGTGGGGTGGCCCTCGTACTCCAGCCGGGTGACCGCCCGCCCGTGGTCGTGGTCGCGGACCACGCCCTGGAAGGACACCACCGCGCCGGCACGGCGGTCGGCGACCGCCGCCTCGTGCGCGGCCAGGTCGAGCGGCCGGTCGGTCACCGCGCCGAGCACCACGCCTGCTTCCACTGTCACGACGTCTCCCGTCGGCTCGTTCGTCGCGCTCACCCGAATCGCTCCCCGGGGGTCAGTGGCAGCGGCACCAGCGGCACCCGGTCGCCGGCCGCGCCGCTGGTGCCGGGCCGGATCATCGCGAACCCGTCCGCGCCGGCCAGCCCACGCAGCATCGCCGAGCCGACGTGCCGCACCGGGTACGCGGTGCCGGCGACGCGGTCCCAGCGGGCCAGCGCCAGATGGGTGTAGTCGCCGCGCCCGGGAATCGGCTCGGCCAGTGTCACGTGCGGCAGTACCGGCATCTGCCGGCCGGTGAGACCGGCGAGCAGGGGCGCGACGAGCGACACGAGCGCCACCACGGCCGACTGCGGGTTGCCGGGCAGACCGGCCACGAACCGCACCCGCCCGTCGCCGTCCACCAGCCGGGCGAGCAGCATCGGGAAACCCGGGCGCACCGCCACGGTGTTCACCACGTAGTCGGCGCCGAGCGCCTCCAGCGTCGGGTGCAGGTGGTCGACCGGACCGTGCATGGTGCCGCCGGTGGTGCAGACCAGGTCGGCGTTGGCGAGCGCGCCCCGCAGCGCCGCCACGTGCGCGGGCAGCGTGTCGGCGACCGGGCCGACCACGTCGGCCGCGCGCACCTGGCAGCCGTAGCGGCGCAGCCAGGCCGGCACCGACGGACCGAGCGCGTCACGGACCCGCCCGGCGCCGGGCGGACCGGAGGTGAGCAGTTCGTCGCCGAAGACCAGGAGCGCGGCCCGGGGTGGGCGGCGGACCCGCAGCGTGTCGTGCCCGCAGGAGGCGGCCAGGCCGATCACCGCCGGGTCCACGGGCGTGCCGGCGGGCAGCAGTACCTCCCCGAGGTGCGCCTCCTCGCCCGGCTCCCGCCACTCCGGCGCCGGGCGGGGCGTGCCGGACACCAGGCCGTCCGCGGTTCGCGTCGACTCCTCGATCCGCAGGATCGCCGTCGTGCCCTCGGGAACCATCGCGCCGGTGGCGATCTCCACCGTGCTGCCGTCGGCCTCCAGCGGAGGCGTGGTCTGCCCGGCGAGCACCCGCCCGACCACCCGCCACGGCCCCGCGCCGCGCACCGCCCAGCCGTCCACGCTGGAGGTGGGGAACGCCGGCAGGTCGGTGCGCGTGGTCAGCGGCTCGGCCAGGGTGTGCCCGTCGGCCTCGGCCAGCGGACGGGCGACCGCGGGGAGCGCGGCGGACAGGCCCACCGCGTACACCCGGGAGCGGGCCTCCTCCCACCCGGCCGGTGGTGGCGTGCCGGCCTCGGCCGCGGCGGCTTCGGTTTCCGTGCTCATCCGGCGAGCCTAACGCCGGGGCACGTGCCGCGCGGGTTCAGTGGTCGCCGCCGCGAAGCTGGTCGACGGCGTGCCGCAGGATCGGGCCGAGCACCGCCAGACCGTCCCGGGCGCCACCGCGTGAGCCGGGCAGGTTGACCACGAGCATCCGGCCGGTCACCCCGGCCAGCCCGCGGGACAACGCAGCCGTCGGCACGGTGTCGCGGCTGTGCGCGCGAATCGCCTCGGCGATGCCGGGGATCTCGTAGTCGAGCAGCGCGCGCGTCACGTCGGGCGTGCGGTCGGTCGGGGTGATGCCGGTGCCACCGCTGGTCAGCACCACGTCGACGCCGTCTGCGCGGGCGGCACGCAGGGCGTCGCCGACCGGTTCGCCGTCGGGCACCACCACCGGAGCGTCGACCTCGCAGCCCAGCTCGCGCAGCCCGGTCACGAGCAGCGGACCGCTGGTGTCCTCGTACACCCCGGCGGCAGCCCGGTTGGACGCCACGATCACCCGGGCCCGGATCACGGCCGGTCCTCCGGCCGGACCCACTCGCCGGTCTTGCCGCCCTCCTTGCGGAGCACCCGGACGGCGTCCACCGACGCGGCCGGGTCGACCGCCTTCACCATGTCGACCAGGGCGAGCCCGGCGACCGCCACGGCGGTCAGCGCCTCCATCTCCACGCCCGTTCGGTCGGCGGTCTTCGCGGTGGCGGTGATCTCCACCGTGTCGGCGGTGAGGTCGAGGTCGACTGTGACGCCGTGCAACGCGATCGGGTGGCAGAGCGGGATCAGGTCGGGCGTGCGCTTGGCGCCCATGATGCCGGCGAGCCGGCCGACGGCGAGCGCGTCGCCCTTGGGCAGGCCGTCGCGGCGCAGCAACTCCACCACCTCGGCGGTGGTGCGGAGGCGGCCGGCGGCGACCGCGAGCCGGCCCGAGACCGGCTTGGCGGAGACGTCGACCATCCGGGCCGCACCGGCCGGGTCGACGTGGGTGAGCTGCGCGGGTTCGGTCACGGCCCGACCCTATCCGCCGGGTACGACGACGCGGGTGCTCCGGCCTGCCCGGGTGCCGCGGCCTGCGGCGGGGAGGAGCGTCGTGTCGGGTGCCGGTGCACGACGCCCCTCCCTCACCTGCCCACCGCCGATTCGCTGGGGGGAACTGACGGTGGGGGCCTCGTTCGGCCGGGTCCGCTCTGGCGCTGAACCCTCCCCGTGGCCGATGCCGGGGACGCTAACGAACGCCGCGATAAGAAATCGATAAGCCGGTTCAGGTCGGCGTCTCGACGAGCTGCCGGCGCAGGTCGTGGCGCTCGGGCGCACCCATCCGCTCGAAGATCGCCAACGCGCGCTGCCGGTACCGTCGCGCCTGCGCCGGCTCCTTCTCCGCAAGATGTCCGGCCAGGCCGTCCAGGGCGCGGGCCTGCTCGTACGGATGGCCGATCCGGGTGGCGATGGCGAGTGCCTCCTCGAAGACGGCCACCGCTTCGTCGGCTCGCCCCGTGGCTCCCAGGGTGACGGCCAGCTCGTTGCGTGCCTGGGCCTGGACGTGCCGCTCGCCGGATGCGGCGGCGGCCTCGATGGCGGCCTCGTGGTGCCGCAGCGCGTCGTCGTAGCGGCCGAGTTGCCGGTAGGTGCCGGCGAGGTCGCTGAGCGTCTCGGCACGGCCGAAGCCGTTGCCGGTGCGATCCCGGAGCGCGAGCGAGGCTCGGAGCAGGCGCTCCGCCGCCGCGTTCTGTCCCAGGCGGTATCTGAGGCCACCGAGATGCCCCAGTGCGTTCGACATGTGGAACGGATCCTGCTTGATCCGGGCGGCGAAGAGGTGCAGCCGATGAACCGCCATCGACTCGTCGTAACGACCGAGGTAGCGCAGTGTCAGGCCGAGGTTCGGCAGGACCGGAAGGGTGTCCAGCGCACAGCTGCGCAGCGTCATGCGGTTGGCTTCGAGCGACTGGTGGAGCCGCCCGGTCAGCCAGTGCACGGCGCCGAGGTTGAACCGTGCCCGCTGGGCGCCCGATTCGTCACCGAGCCCGGTGAGGATCGACACGACCTCGTGCAGGTGTGCCGAGGCGTCCTGGTAGGCGCCGGTGCGTACGCACGCCGAGGCGAGATAGTTGTGCATGAGGGCCACGGCGTGCCGGTCCCCGCACCGCTGGGCGGCGGCGAGACCCACCGCGTGCGTGGCCGATATGTCGTCGAAGTAACCGCGTATGTAGAAGAACCGCCAACCGGCGCGAGCCAGACGCCACGCCATCGGTTCATGGCCCTGGTCAGCCGCCTGACGGACGAAGGCGTCCAGGTTCGACCGCTGTTCCTCCAGCCAGTCCAGGTCGCGGTCGACGCGTCCGGCGAGCAGATCCGGTCGAAGCGGTTCTCCGAGCCGCAGGTGCTGCGCGAGCACCCGGCCGTCCTCGATCGACGCGGACGCCCGCACCACCGAGTGCAACACGTGATCCAGCAGGTTCCGGATCGCCGGTCGCCCGGTCGTCGGCTCGTCCTCCTGCCGGGCCAGTTCGGCGGCGTAACGCCTCATCAGGTCGTGCAGGCGGTACCGGCCGGCCGAGGTCTCCTGCACGAGGTGGCGGTCCACCAGTTCGTCGAGGACGTCCGCCGCGTCCCGCAGGGGCAGGTCGGTGAGGGCGGCGACCATGGCGGTGTCGAGGTGGTTCCCGGCCGCCAGCCCGAAGGATCGGAAGGCTTTCCGGCACGCCTCGTCGAGCGGCTCGTACGACTCGGCGAACGCCTCCACCACGCTTCGCGCCTCGGCGCGGAGACCGGGGAGGAAGATCGACCTGTGGCTCAACCTGTCGACGAGGTCGGCGATCCGCCAGTCGGGCCGATGTGCCAGCCGGGTGCCGGCCAGTCTGACGGCGAGCGGTAGACAGCCGCAGATGGCGACCAGTTGTCGCGCGGCCTCCGGCTCGGCCGCCACCCGGCCGCTCCCGATGAGGGTGGCGAGCAGTTCGAGCGCCTCGGCCTCGGCGAGGACGGCGAGGGACACCGGCGGTCGTTCGGTGAGTGCCAGCAGGCGCCGCCGGCTGGTGACGAGGACGACGGCCGATCCGGAGACGGGTAGCAGCGGCTCGACCTGCCGGCTGTCGGCGGCGTTGTCGAGCACCACCAGCACCGAACGCGCGGCCAGTTCGCGCCGCCACATCTCCTGCCGGTCGGGCAGTTCCAGCGGTATCCGGCCGGTCGGCACACCCAGTTGGTGAAGCAGCGTGTCCAGTGCCACCGCGGGGCGCATCCGTGTTCGCGTGCTGTGTCCCCGCAGGTCGACGAAAAGTTGCCCGTCGGGGAAGCGCTCGGCCGACCGGGATGCCACATGCAGGGCGAGGGTCGTCTTGCCGCAGCCCGCCATGCCGTCGATCACCCGGATCGTCGGACCCTGCCCGGATGCCTCCCGCACTTCGCACAACAATCGATCGACCATTTCCTCCCGGCCGACGAAATCCATCACCGTCCGCGGCAACCAATTGCGCTTATGAGCACCACTCCGGATCGTCTCCACCTCGCGCGCCGATTCCGGAATCCGGCGTCGCGCCCGGGTGGCCGCCACACGAAGTCGTTCCATCTCCGCGCTGGGTGGCACCCCGAGCTGATCGGACAACGCCTCGCGAGTGGCGCGGTAGACGGCCAGGGCGCCCCCTGCGTCGCCGGTCTGGATGAGCGCGCGCATCAGGAGACACTGCGCCCGCTCGCGCAGCGGCTGATGCGAGACGTGGTCACGCAGTAACGACACCGCTGATTCGGGGCGCCCGAGGTTGAGATATGCCTCTGTCAACAGTTCCAGCGCCGCCTGCCGTTCCTGACTCACGGCCTCGCGCTGAACGGTGAGTGCCGGCCCCAGCGCCAACCCTGCGAGCAGTGGGGCCGCCGCGCCGACCACCTCGACGAGCACCGGGACGGCCTGCGCCGACCGCCCCTCCCGCATCAACTCCCGGGCGCGGCGCGAGCGCACGTTCAGTCGATGCAGATCGATCAGCTTCTCGTCGATGAGAAGTCGATAGCCGCCCGGTTCACGGACGATCCTCGCTTCGTCGTCCGCACCCGAGCCGAGACTCCGCCGCAGATTGGCGGCGTAGGTCCGGACGTTTGCGATCGCCGACCGTGGTGGAGCGTCCGGCCACAGCTCGTCCACCAGGTCATGAACCGTGACCAGCCGGTTGGCCCGCGCGACGAGTAGCGCGAACACCAACTGCTGCTTGGGCGTTCCAAGCGGAAGGTCCACGGCGCCGAGTCGCGCCGCCAAGCCCCCGAGAACCCGGATTTCCATGCTGCTGTTCCAGCCTCAGTGGGCACCCGCCCACCACGAAGCGACAGCGTAATCGATTCGTCACAGAGGCGTCGCCCCGGGCTCAGGCGCTGGTCGCCGCCGTCGTCCGACACGTCTGCCGAAGTCACCCGAAGCACGGTTGTAATGTTTCGCCGCCACAGCGACGCTACACACGGACCGAGTGGTATCACGCTATTCGATGCGCTCAGCGACGGCCCGGGTACCTAAAGGAGACAGTCGGCTTCGCTCCGCAAGCAGGCCATGGACAGAACGTCATTTAACCCGCAATAGTTACTTATATTGCGCATACCGACATTAATTCTTTCAGACCAACTCGAATATCCCCTAATCTGCCTTCAGTCAGCAAGGCGCGGATACGCGCAAAGAAGGCACAGGGCGCCGGCGGCAATGAGCGGCAGCGGATCGAAGTAACGACTTCAGTCCGTGACCATTCCGCCCCGAAGCGATATCCGAGGAGGGCAGCACAATGCGCAGCACCGAATGGGGATGAGTTTCCCGGACCCGGGTGAAGCGGTAGGCTGCCGCTCATCGCATACCGACGGTGAGCGGCGGGTGACTCGGGTTGAGCCGAACCACGGAAAGCCGAACGGCTGTCGACCCACACCTGCGCGGGATCGTCTACACGTTGGTCGCGGGGGCGACGATCGTCGCCCTCACCGCGATCTACTCCGCCCGTACACAACACCCTGACTCCGTACGTGACTTCGTCACCGTCACAGCCCTCGTCGTGACGGTGACCCTGGCCACCGTCATCAAGACCCGTCTGCGGATCCGCTCCACCACCTTTTACTTCGCCTGGGTCGAGACCGCGATCGTCATCGGCCTCGCCGTCGCTCCGCCCTCGTGGGTCGTCCTGGCCACCGGGATCGGCGTGGCGTGCGGATCAGTCACCCGCCTGGCCCCCATCAAGGTGGCATTCGCCATCGCGAAGCACACACTGGTGGCCGGCGGAGCCACTATCGCCACCCTGCTGCTGGGAAGCGCCTGGCCGCCTCGGGAGCCACTCGGCATCGTCGTCCTACTGGGGTTCGTCTACCTGGTGGCCGCGGTCCTCGATGACGTCCTCGCGATCCCGGTCATCGCGCTCGCCTCCCGCACACCGATCCTCCAGCAGTTCCGCGACGACCTCGACCTGCGGATCGCCGGTTTCGGCCTGCGTTTCCTGGTGGCCGCCAGCACCGTGCTCATCCTGCGGGTCGACCCCCGCCTGCTGCTCGCCGTACCGGCGCTGGTGCTCAGCCTGCACCTGGCCTACTCCAGCCGCATCCGCACCCGCACCGAGCAGCAGGCATGGCAGCGCCTGGCCCGCGCCACCGACGCCCTCAACGTGGTCGACCTCGACCAGGTGCTCACCACAGCGGTCACCGAGGCCAGCGAACTCTTCTCCGCCGACGAGGTCGAGATCGAGCTGCGCGACGGCGAACGCACCGTCCGGGGCAACGGCACGGACATCGCGTACGACGGAACAGCCCCCCGGCCCAGCGCCGTCGACGGTCAGGTCATGCCGGTCCCGCTGGAGGGCCACGACCGCACCGACGACGTAGGCGTGCTGCGGCTGCGGTTCGCCGGCCCGGTCGAACTCTCCGAACGCGAGCAGTACACCCTGCGTACCTTCGCCTCCGCCCTCTGCACCGCGGTCCGCAACGCCCAGGCGTACGCCGAACTCGCCCGCATCGCCGAGGACCACGCCTACGCCGCCACCCACGACGCCCTCACCGGCCTGTCCAACCGGCGGCACCTGCTCGACGAGGGCAGCGCCCAGCTCACCAGCCGGCACGCCGACGGCGTCACCGCCCTGGTGCTGATCGACCTCAACCACTTCAAGGAAGTCAACGACACCCTCGGGCACGGCGCCGGCGACCAGGTGCTGATCCAGGTCGCCGAACGCCTCCGCGGCGCGGCCCGCCCCGACGACCTGGTCGCCCGGCTCGGCGGCGACGAGTTCGCCGTACTCCTGCGCGGCCTGCCCGCACCGGCCGTCGCCGCCCACCGCGCCGAGGCCCTGCTCGCGGCGCTGCACGACCCGCTCGACCTAGACGGCATGCGGATCAGCGTGGAGGCCAGCGGCGGCATCGCCGTCGCCCCCGCCACCGGCGGCATGGCCGAACTGCTGCGCCGCGCCGACGTGGCCATGTACCAGGCCAAACGCGCCGGCCAACGGGTCGCCACCTACGCACCGGCCCGCGACACCGCCGACCTGAGCCGGCTCACCCTCGGCGGCGAACTGCCCCGCGCCGTCGCCGACCACGAGTTCACCGTCAACTTCCAGCCCATCGTCGACCTGGCGAGCGGCGAGGTGATCGGCGCGGAGGCCCTGGCCCGCTGGCACCACCCCACCCACGGGCTCATCGACCCGCTGCGCTTCCTCGAAGCGGTGGAACGCTCCGGGCTGCTCCCCGCGTTCGCCGAGGCGATCCTCGACCAGGCCCTCATCGCCGCCGGCTCCTGGCGCGACGCCGGCTTCGACCTGCCCGTCTCGGTGAACGTGTCCCCGCGCAGCCTGCTCGACGCCCGCTTCCCCGGCGCCGTGCTGGCCCGGCTACGCGCCCACGACCTCCCGCCGGACCGGCTCGTGCTGGAACTGACCGAGACGCTCACGCTCAGCCAGCTCGACGTCGTCGACCGCGTCCTCAGCCGGCTGCGTGACTCCGGCGTCCGGCTCGCGCTCGACGACTTCGGCACCGGATACTCGTCGCTCTCCCTGCTCTCCCGCATCCCCGTACACGAATTGAAGATCGACCGCAGTTTCGTCGGCGCCATGGAGACCGCGCCCGAAGCCGCCGCCGTGATCCGCTCCACCCTCGACCTCGGCCGCAGCCTCGACCTCACCGTGGTCGCCGAGGGCGTGGAGAGCGAACCGCAACGCCGCGCGCTCTGGGAACTCGGCTGCGCCGCCGGGCAGGGCCACCTGTTCGCCCGGCCACTGCCCGCAGCCGCGCTCCTCGCCGCCCTCCAGCGCGGCCACGGCGGCCGGACCGGCGCGCTCGCACCCGCGCTGCACGACGCCGGCGCCGTCATCCGCCTCCCCGGCCGCCGCACCGGCCGCACCCGCCCGTCACCCCCCGCCGCCACCGACGCCCGGCAACCCTGACCCGGCCGGGCCACCCCGCCGGTCTGCCACACTGGCCCGCGTGACCGCCCAAGCCGACCCGGCAACCCCCGTCTCCCGCCGCTGGTCGGCACTCGACACCGCCGCCGGCGGCCTCGCCCTCGACCTGGGCCTCTACGCCGCCGCCACCGTCTTCGCCGCGATCACCGCCGCCACCTCCACCCTCCCGCCGCACCGCGCCTGGGGCGCCGTCGCCACCATCGGGTACGCGCTCGCCACGCTCGCCGCGACCACCCAGCTGCTCGCCCGCCGCCGCCACCCCGGCACCCCCCTGGCCGGCCTGCCCGCACGCTGGACCGTCGCCGGTCTCACCTGGGCCGCCACCGCGCTGCTGCCGATCGTCACGCAGAGCGTCGAACGCGCCGGCGGACGCACCGACCGCGCTCAGGAGGAGGTGATCGTGGTCGAACACGCCGGAGCCCGCCTCGCCGAGCACGGCACCCCCTACCTCGGACCCGACGCCATCGCCGCCCTGCCCCCCGGCGAGCAACTCCTCGGCTACACCCCCTACCAGCCCGGTATGGCGCTGTTCGGGCTGCCCCGTGCTGCCGTCGACGCCTGGTGGACCGACTCCCGCGTCTGGTTCGCCGTGGTCACCGCGCTCACCCTCGTCGCCCTCGTCGCCACGCTGCGCGCAAGCGGCGGCCCGGGCGCACCCCGCCGCGACGCCGCCGTCCTGCGCGCCGTCCAGGCCGCCACAGTCCTGCCCGTCTGCGCGCTCACCCTCGCCACCGGCGGCGACGACCTCCCCGTACTCGCGCTCTGCCTGCTCGCCCTCGCGCTCGCCGCCGCCGGCCGACCCGGCCTGGCCGGCCTCGCGGTCGGCGCCGCCGGTGCCCTGAAGCTCTTCGCCTGGCCGGTCGCCGTCGTGCTGATCTGCTGGGCCGCCACCCGCCGGTCCGCGACCCGCACCGCCCTCGGTGCCATCGGCCTACCCGTCCTCGCCCTGGTCCCGGTGCTCCTCGTCGACCGCGACGCCCTCGTCGAGAACGTGCTGCGCTTCCCGCTCGGCCACGGCCTCGTCACCAGCCCCGCCCAGTCGCCGTTCCCCGGGCACCTCATCGCCGAGACACTCCCGGCCGGCCGCGCCGTCGCCGCCGCGCTGCTCGTCGCCGCCGGAGGAGCCATCGCCGTCCGGCTGCTGCGCCGTCCGCCCCGCACCGCCGCCGCCACGGCCATCATCTGCGGGTACGGACTGCTCGCCGCGATCCTGCTGATGCCCTCCACCCGCTTCGGGTACCTGCTCTACCCGGCAGCCCTGCTCGTCCTCGCCCCCGCGCTGGCGCTCACCCGACCGGACGACAGGGCGGCATTCCCGGCAACCGCCCCGCGCGATCCGGCCGGAAGGCGTACACCTGAGGGATGACCACCTACCGCGACCGGGCCGAGGCGGGACGCGAACTCGCCGAACGACTCACCGACCTCGCCGGCCGGCCCGACGTCATCGTGCTCGGCCTGGTACGCGGCGGTGTACCCGTCGCCCGGGTGGTCGCCGACCGGCTCGGCGCACCACTGGACGTCCTCGTCGTCCGCAAGCTCGGCGTGCCCTGGGCACCCGAGGTCGCGTACGGCGCGCTCGGCCCCGGCGGCGTGCAGGTCCTCAACGAGATGGTCGCCGGCCGGATCAGCGAGAACGACAGGGCCCAGGTCCGCCGCCGCGAACAGGCCGAACTGGAACGCCGCGAACAGCGCTACCGCGGCGGCCGCCCACCGCTCGACCTCACCGGGCGCACCGCCGTCATCGTGGACGACGGCCTCGCCACCGGCGCCACCGCCCGCGCCGCCGTCCAGGTCGCCCGCCACCTCGGCGCCGTCCGCGTCCTGGTCGCCGTCCCGGTCGGATCCGAGCAGGCGTACGACATGCTCGCCGCCGACGCCGACACGGTCGTGAGCTGCCAACTCCCGCCCGACTTCGCCGCCGTCGGGGCGTACTACGAGGACTTCCACGAGGTCTCCGACGACGAGGTCACGCAGGCGCTGACCGCCACTGCGTGAAAACACCCGGTACCGTCGTTGTCATGCAGATGACCTGTCCCAAGTGCCGCGGAGAAATGCGCCAGTACGAGCGCAGCGGAGTAGTCATCGACCAGTGCGGCGAATGCCGGGGCATCTTCCTCGACCGCGGCGAGCTGGAAAAGCTGTTCGATGCCGAGGCCAACTGGAACCGGCAGCACGGCGGCGCCCCGCAGCAGCCCGCGCCGTCCGGTGCCGGCTACCCGCCACCTCCGCCGCCCCCGCCCGCCGCCGCGCCGCACCAGCCCGGCTACGGCGCCGTCCCCCCGCCCCCTCCGCCGCCGCCCGGCCACGGCTACGCGCAGCCCGCGTACGGCCACGGTCAGCAGCACCACGGCTACCACGGCCACTACCGGCGCAAGAAGAAGCACGGCTTCCTCGGCGAACTGTTCGACTGACCGCCGGCAACGCGCACGCCGGGCCGGTGCACCGCATCGACCCGGCGCGCTCGTCGGCGTGCCGCGCCTGCCGCACCGTGGCAGGCTGCTCGGCATGAGCCCGATCCGGCAGCACGAGGCGCTGGCCCAGGCGTACGACGGCATCACCGCCGTGGTCACTCCGCTCGACGACGCCGGCCTGCAGCGGCCCACCCGGTGCCGCGGCTGGCTCGTCGCCGACCTGCTCTTCCACGTGCTCTGCGACGCCCAGCGCGCACTCGTCGCTCTGGCCAGCCCCGCACCCGGACCGGCCGACGTGGACGACGTCAGCTACTGGCGCGCGTTCACCCCCGGCGACGACGACGTGAGCGCCGGGCACGCCTGGTGGGCACGCCGCTCCGCCGCCGCCTTCGACAGGCCCACAGGCGTGGTCCGGCTCTGGACCGACACCGCGCCCGCCGCCGTCCGCGCGGCCACCGCGGCCGACCCCGACGGGTACGTGACGACACAGGGGCACGTGCTGCGCGTACCCCATCTGCTCGCCACCCTGACCACCGAGGCGGTCATCCATCACCTGGACCTGGTGGTGGACCTGCCGGACGCGCCGCGGCCGGCGGCGGACCCGACGCGGGTCGCGGTGACCACGATGGACGGCCTGCTCAGCGACGACGCGGTACGGCCGGCCGGCTGGGACGACCACGACTACCTGCTGAAGGCCGCCGGGCGGGTGCCGCTCACCGACCGGGACCGGCTGGAGCTGGGCGAGGCCGCCGGCTGGTTCCCGCTGCTCGGCTGACGTCGCTCAGACGATGGCCATGTCGACGAAGCGCGACAGGTGCAGCTGGGCCGCTACGGTGACCGTGTCGGTAGGACCATTTCTGTGCTTTGCAACAATAAAGTCTGCTTCGCCCGCTCGCGGCGACTCCTTGTCGTAGTAGTCGTCGCGGTGCAAAAGGATTACTACGTCTGCATCCTGCTCAATTGAGCCTGATTCCCGCAAGTCGGACAGTTGCGGTCGCTTGTCGGTGCGCTGCTCGGGGCCACGGTTCAGCTGACTCACCGCGATCACCGGGCATTCGACCTCCTTGGCCAGCAGCTTCAGGCCACGGGACAGGTCCGCGACCTCCTGCTGCCGGCTCTCGGTGCGCTTCGGCGAGGTCATCAGCTGGAGATAGTCGACGACGATCAGCTTCAGGTCGTGCTTCTGCTTGAGCCGCCGCGCCTTCGCCCGGATCTCCATGAGGTTCATGCTCGGCGTGTCGTCGACGAAGAGCGGCGCCTCGCTGATCTCACCCATGCAGCGGGCCAGCTTGGTCCAGTCGTCATCGGAGAGCTGGCCACTGCGCAGGACGTGCAGCGGCACGCGCGCCTCGGCCGAGAGGAGTCGCATGACGATCTCGACCTTGCTCATTTCCAGCGAGAAGATCGCCGACGCCTGGTTGGCGCGAATCGCGGCATTTCGGGCGAAGTCCATACTCGCCGTGCTGTTGTGCGTCGGGATCATCGAGCGGCCCGCCAGATACAGATGGTCGGGATTGTCGACAGTCACACAGCGCACCGGAACGCTCGGCACCGGACGGACGTCCACGATGAACCGCGAGTGGGAGCGGACGTCCGACGACGTCCGGCGCCGGGCCGCATGGGCGGTCCGCTTCCGGTCCAGCCGGAAGACCGTGTCCGGGGTGGAGAAGTTCAGCGTGTACGCGATCGACGACTCCTCGGTACGGCCGCGCACCTTGCGCTCGGTCATGGTGCACCGATAGCCCAGGCTGACGACGAGTTCCCGTACGCCGTCGATCAAGCGCCGCGAGGTGGACGTGTACTGCAGGTTCCCGGTCGGCGCCACCGTGCCGTCGGTGTCCATGAGACCGGCGAGCAACGCCCGGCGCTGGGTTTCGGAGGCGCGTAGATAGTCGTCCGGAATGTGCTTGTCGTAGGCCACACCGACCCGGCGGAGCAGGGCCAGGAAGGAGCCGTTCCGCTCGTGGCACTCGGCGCAGCGGCGGGTTGCGGGGTTCTCCCGCAGGGCACGGGTGGAGCCGCCGCAGTCGACGCAGGTGCGGTCCGCCGTCCTGGCCGGCGTGGGCAGATGCACGCTGTAGACCATGGGCCCACTCGGGCGCACCAGGAAGCCGTCCTGGGCCACGAGGTCGAGCATCTCCGCGTCCGCGGTGGTGAAGCGGCTGGCCCCGGTGTGCCCGTCGCCGAGCCACACCCCGAGGGTGTACGGCGGGACGGTCAGGTCGCGTTCCGGAAGTCGGAGCGGCGCGCAGTTCCGCACGGCGTGGTTGAGACGGCGGTCGGCCGTCTCGGTACGTAGCGTGGCCGCGATCTGCGCCGTCGTGACGATCCCGTCATGCTCGGCGCGGCTGCCGGCGTTCACCGGTCGTTCCGCGCGTGCACGGAGGCCGGAGATCAACGCGCCCACCGGGTGGCCAGGAGCCGTCCAGTTGCGTGTCTTGCCGGCCCAGGTCACCGGGCGGGCGACCCGGCCGTTGGAACCCACTGTCTGCGCCACCGTGTGAAGCACGTTGCGGAATTCCGGGCCGACCTGTTCCAGGGTTTCGGCGAGAGTGACCAGGCGGTGCGGTTCGGCGGATGCAGCCACCTCGGCCGCCCGTACCTTCGCCAACGCCGGCTCGGCCCAGTGGTGCCGCCGACGTGCCTCCGGCTGGCGTCGGCTGGCCCGGGTGGTGGTCTTCCACAGGTGCTCGGCGTCCGCCACGATGACGCTTCCGTCGGAGAACTCGACCTCGTAGCAGGGGCGGTCGTACATCACGTCGAAGACGTTGGTGATCGTCGTCGGGATGCCGTCCGCGGCGAGGAGCTGCTCGCCGACGCGCACCTCACCCATGGTGGTCCAGCCCTGTGGGGTGGGCAGCGGGGTGTCGAGTGCGAGCGCCTTACCGAGACCAGGCCGGCCGGCCACGATGATGAGCTGGCCGGCGTGCAGGCCGTTCAGCAGGCGGTCGAGGTCGGTGAACCCGGTCGGCACACCGGTCATCACCCCGCCCTGGGCGCCGACCGCCTCGATCTCGTCCAGCGTCGGCTGGAGCATGTCGGCCAGGACGGCGAAGTCCTCGCTGACGCGCTTCTCGGTGATCTCGTAGACGGCCTGCTGGGCGAGGTCGACGATGTCGTCGACGTCGCGGCTGCCGCTCGGGCCGGTGCCGTAGCCGAGCTGCACGATCCGGGTGCCGGCCTCGACCAGCCGGCGCAGCACCGCCCGTTCGCCGACGATCCGGGCGTAGTACGCGGCGTTCGCGGCGGTGGGCACGCTGGCGATCAGCGTGTGCAGGTAGGGGGCGCCGCCGATCCGGGCGAGGTCGCCGGAGTCGGCGAGCGCGGCCGCCACGGTGATCGGGTCGGCGGGTTCGCCGCGACCGTAGATGTCCAGGATCGCGTCGAAGATGGTGGCGTGGACCGGACGGTAGAAGTCGTTTGTCTTCAGGATCTCCACGACGTCCGCGATGGCGTCCTTGGACAGCAGCATGCCGCCGAGTACGCACTGCTCGGCGGCGACGTCCTGGGGTGGTGTCTTCTCGAACGCAGATTCGCGCGGCGGCGGCTCGGGCGATGATCCCCCGGTCCGTTCCGCACGCGTCTCGTCGGTGACCGACACGGGTTCCCCCCTCGCTGCGTCGGATCGAGTCCAGCTGTATCGCCGGGGTATGACAACTCTCCGCCGACCCTCCGGTCGATCGGGGGTCATCGCCCGGCGGTCGGGGGACCACGATACGGAACCCGAGGTCAACCGCTCAACAAGGCCGGTGGATGAGCCTCGGGACAACCTGTGGACGCCTGGGGACAGGCATGTGCGCAGGGTGTGCACAGGGGTGTGGAAAAGTGATGGGGAATTCCGGGCTTATCGCCTCTGACCTGGGCTTTTACTATCCCCACCCTGTGGACGGAAGATTTCCGGCCGAGCTTTGTCGTCGTTCGTCCCGTACTATCGCTGCGAAACGGCGACACCTGGGACAGCGGGTTTACTTTCGGGTTGAGAGAGGTCACGCTCCGGCCGTGAGACACCGGGACTGGGGAAGCGGGGAGGACGGCCCGCGCGAGCGACGGCCGAGCGGTTCCTGGGACGAGCCCGCCGGGCCGCGCCGGGTCGACTCGTACGCGCCGGAGGGCTACCGCACGGCGAGCCGGCGGCGGGCGATCGAGCGCGGCCAGGACGAGCCGGTGGAGACGTACCTTCCCCGTTGGGCGCTGGAGTCCGGGGTGAGTCGCGCGGACGGCGGCGGGCGGCATGCCGCGCCCGACGACGACGAGGTGGAGGCGCCGGCCTCAGGTGCCGGCCGGCGGGATCTGCGCGCGATCGGTGCGGGTCCGTTGTCGGACCACACCGCCGAGTGGACGATGGACGCCCCGCAGGAGCGGGGGTACGTGGGCAACCGGCGGGCGGACGAGGACGACGAGCCGGTGTCGGGGGCGGCGCCCCGGAGTCGCCCGCGCCGGGCGGCGACGCGCCGGCCGCAGGTGACCTGGTCCGGGCTGCCGGAGTCGGCGGGTACGAGCGAGGGGCCGGCCGGATCGGACGGTGAACGGCCGGCGGGTCGGCGTCGCCGGTCGGCGTCGGGTTCCTCCTGGCCGCCGCCGGCGGGGTCGGACTCCGCATGGTCGCGGCCGGCGGCCTCGGACGGCGCGTGGTCCCGCTCGGGGACGGATGCCGAGTGGCCGGCGTCGGCGTCGGACGCGGGCCGGCCGGCGTCGCCGGCAGCGGAGTCGGAGCCGGCCTGGGGACGGGCGACGGCGTCCGAGTCGGAGCCGGCCTGGTCGCGGGCGACGCCATCGGAGTCGGCGCGGTCGCGGCCGGTGGCGGATCCGTGGCAGCGCCGCCGGAGCGCCGAGCGTGAGCCGGTGGAGCCGCCCGCCGTCGATCCGTGGGACGCGTCGGGCGTGCACGCCTGGGACCGGCCTGTGCCCGCGAGCCGCTGGGAGCGGGCGGAGAGCCGGTGGGACCGTACGGAGCACACGGGTGAGTGGGACCGGTTCACCGACACCGGTTTCCTGGAGCCGGTGCGGGACACCGACGACCGGTACGCGGAGGCCGATCTGTGGGACCGTTCGGCGCCGCCGGTGCGGGAGGGCTGGGCGTCGCCGGCGCGGGCCGAGGCGTTCTGGTCGGGTACCCGGCTCTCCGGTGACGACCCCCGGTGGATGGAGACACCGTCGACTG
This sequence comes from Micromonospora aurantiaca ATCC 27029, assembly GCF_000145235.1. Classification (NCBI taxonomy): domain Bacteria; kingdom Bacillati; phylum Actinomycetota; class Actinomycetes; order Micromonosporales; family Micromonosporaceae; genus Micromonospora; species Micromonospora aurantiaca (nom. illeg.). The sequence goes on from NC_014391.1 coordinate 6,985,197, forward strand.
CTCCGCGTTCGCCCGCGGTGGCGTACTCGGCGCCGCGGCCGCGTACCGCGCCTCGTCGTCGCCCGGTGGAGCCGGCGGCGTCGACGTTGCGGCGGCGGGTGGAGACGATCGGCGGCGGTTCGTGGGGTCGCCGGCTGGAGGACGACCTGCTGGACCCGGATCCGGGTGGTCCGTTGCGGCCGCTGGTCTACACGGCGGCCTGCTATCTGGTTCCGGCGGTGCTGCTCGTGGTCGGCCTGCTGTTCCTGAGCGGGCAGCCTCCGGCGGGGTGCGTCACGGACATCACCGGCGGTGGTTGTGACTCGCCGCGTGCGCACGCGCTGGAGTCGTTGGTGTCGGCGGCGCCGCGGTTCGGGTTGGCGATGGTGAGCAGTCTGGTGGTGGCGGTGCTGCTGCGGCAGGTCGGGACGACGTGGCGGTCGGCGACAGTGGCGCTGGCGGCCGCGGTGGTGGGTGGTGGGCTGTCCACCGTGGTGATCAGCGCGGTGACCGGCAATCCGCTCGGCTGAGCGGCGAAGATGCGGAAAGGCCCGCACCGGCGACCGGTGCGGGCCTTTCGCGTCGTGCTTCGGGTGTCAGCCCTTGACCACGTTCAGGTCGAACTTGGCGGTCACCTCGGGGTGCAGCCGGATGCTGACCGGGTAGGAGCCGAGCGCCTTGATGTGGCCGGGCAGCTCCAGCCGGCGGCGGTCCAGGGTCGGGCCGCCGGCGGCCTTGACGGCGTCGACGATCTCGGCCGGGGTGACCGAGCCGAAGAGCCGCCCGCCGTCGCCGGCGCGGGCCTTCAGGTTGACCTTCAGACCCTCGATCTGGGTCTTGACCTCGGTGGCGTGGCCCAGGTCGCGGATCTCGCGGGCCGAGCGGGCCCGCTTGATGACCGTGACCTGCTTCTCCGCGCCCTTGGTCCAGGCGATCGCGAAGCCCTGCGGCAGCAGGTAGTTACGGCCGAAGCCGTCCTTGACCTCGACGATGTCGCCCGGAGAGCCGAGGCCGGACACCTCCTGAGTGAGGATGATCTTCATGTCCGTGCCTCCTCTCAGCGGGTCGTGGCCGTGTACGGCAGGAGCGCCATCTCGCGGGCGTTCTTGACCGCACGGGCGATCTGCCGCTGCTGCTGCGAGGTCACGCCGGTCACCCGTCGAGCGCGGATCTTGCCGCGGTCGGAGATGAACTTGCGCAGCAGCGCGGTGTCCTTGTAATCGATGTAGGTGATCCCGTCCTTGTCGAGCGGGTTCACCTTCTTCTTCGGCTTGCGAAGGGCCGCAGCCTTAGCCATTGCTCGTGCTCCTGGTTTGCGATCGCGGGCGCTCGGCGCCATCAGAACGGAGGCTCCTCGTCGAAGTTGCCGCCCGAACCACCGCGGGAGGGGGCGGGGGCAGCAGAGGCCCAGGGGTCGTCGAAGTTGCCTCCGCCGCCGCCCTGGCCGCCACCACCACCGAAGCCGCCGCCACCGCCACCGGAGCGGGACATCTTCTGCACCTTCGCCGTGGCGTAGCGCAGCGACGGGCCGATCTCGTCGACCTCCAGCTCGATGACGGTGCGCTTCTCACCCTCGCGGGTCTCGTACGACCGCTGGCGCAGTCGGCCGGACACGATCACGCGAGCGCCGCGCTGCAGCGACTCGGCGACGTTCTCGGCGGCCTGGCGCCAGACCGTGCACGAGAGGAACAGCGGCTCGCCGTCCTTCCACTCGCCGGAGGCCTTGTCCATGAAGCGGGGCGTCGAAGCGACCCGGAACTTGGCGACCGCCGCGCCGGAGGGGGTGAATCGCAACTCGGGGTCATCGGTCAGGTTGCCGATGACCGTGATGGTGGTGTCTCCTGCCATGACCATCTCCTCGCGCACTCATCTTTGTGCCGTCAGGCTCTCAGAGCCGTACGACAGCGTGGATGAGGCTTGTGATCCGGACGTGCCGGGTCTAGATGCTCAGCGCATCTCCGGGCGGATGACCTTGGTGCGCAGCACCGACTCGTTGAGTCGGAGCTGACGGTCCAGCTCGCCAACGGCCTCCGGCGTCGCCTGGAGGTCGATGACGGCGTAGATGCCCTCGGCCTTCTTGTTGATCTCGTACGCGAGGCGCCGGCGGCCCCACACGTCGGTCTTCTCCACCGAGCCACCCGCGGTCCGGATCACGTTCAGGTACGTGTCGAGCGACGGGGCGACGGTGCGCTCCTCGAGGCTGGGGTCGAGGATCACCATGACTTCGTAATGACGCAAGACGTGCTCACCTCCTGTGGGCTAAGCGGCCACGGTCCTTCCGTGGCAGGAGGTCGTGCGTCGTTGCCCGCGCCGGTGCCGGGGGAACCCGGCCGGACACACGGACAACCGGACCAGGATAGCCGGTCCGGACGATCATGGCCGGGCCGGTGGTCCCGGTGTGCCGGGTGCGGCGACAGGGGCCCACCTCCGGCGAGCCGGCAGGTGGACCCCTGTCCACGGGACCGCGGGGCGTCCCGTCCGCATTCCTTGGGTGGGACCTGGGGAGGAACGACCACACCGATGAGGTTGGATCGAAGACGCCCCGCGGAGCTTTATCGTGTTGTCACCTGGTCTGACCATACAATGGCTCTCGTCACCACTTGGGGTAAATGGAGGAATTGGTCCTACTGCTGGCCTCCCGTACCGGGATGACGAGCGGATCCCGCCCCGCAGTGCCGGGCCGCACGGCGGGGCGTCCCGTTTCCGGGGGTCCACCCTCGCCCGTCCGTGCTGTGGACCACGTGCGGGCGGAGCGTCGACCATCGATCCCACCTCGGACAACGACCGCCGGGCCGGGTGGTGACGCGGCCGACCCGCCGGGCGCCTCCCGCGAGCGCGCCGACCGTCGCAGGCGCGACGTAGGCTGCCCTGCATGCGAATCGGAGCCCACGTCGACCCGACCGACCCGCTGGCCGAGGCGGCCGCCCGGCAGGCCGAGGCGGTCCAGTTCTTCCTGGCCGACCCGCAGGGCTGGAAGGCCCCGAAGCCGCGCGAGGACGCCGAGCGCCTGCGTTCCGCCGACGTCGACCTCTACGTGCACGCGCCGTACGTGATCAACGTGGCCACGCTCAACAACCGGATCCGCATCCCCAGCCGCAAGCTGCTGCTCGCCCACGCGTCCGCCGCGGCGGACGTCGGGGCCAGAGGGCTGATCGTGCACGGCGGCCACGTCAACGCCGGCCACGACGTCGCGGTCGGCTTCGACAACTGGCGCAAGACCTTCGCGTACGCGGCGGACTCCGGCGGCTTCCCGCTGCCGGTGCTGATCGAGAACACCGCCGGCGGTGACAACGCCTGCGCCCGGCACCTCGACTCGCTGGCCCGGCTCTGGGACGCGCTCGGCGACCACGAGGTCGGCTTCTGCCTGGACACCTGCCACGCGTACGCGGGCGGCGAGGAACTGCTGGGCCTGGTCGACCGGGTGAAGGCGATCACCGGCCGGATCGACCTGATCCACGCGAACAACTCCAAGGGCGCGTTCAACTCCGGCCAGGACCGGCACGACAACCTGACCGGCGGCACCATCGACCCGGAGCTGCTGGTGGCGGTGATCCGCGCGGCCGGCGCGCCGGTGATCGTGGAGACCCCCGGCGGCGTCGAGGGCCAGGCCGCCGACATCGCGTTCCTGCGCGGGCAGTTGGGCGCGGCGGCGTGACGACCGAGCAGTCCGGAACGACCGGCCGCCGGTCCGGCGCCGAGCCCCGTCCGGACGGCGACGCGGCCGCACCGGACCGGCCGGACGACGCGACCGGGACGGCCCCGCCCGGCGAGGGTGGGACCGCCGGGGGCGGATCCGGCACGGACGACACCGCCGGGAAGAAGGCCGAGGCCCGGGACGAGGCCGCCGCCGAGGGCGACGCCCACGACGCCCGGACGAACGGCGGCGACGGCGGAACCGCCGCCGACAAGGCCGACGCCGGAGACGAGAACACAACGGGTACGGCCGACGACAAGGCCGCCGATCCCTGGTCCGCGTTCGGGCCCGCGCCGGAGCCGGTGCTCGGCCGGGCCCGCCGGGCCGTCCGCGCGGTCGGCCGGTTCCTGGTGCACGAGTGGACGCTCGCCGCCGTCGCCGCACTGGCGCTGGCCGCGGCGATGACCTGGCCCACGTTGCGCTATCCGCGGCACACGCTGCCGCAGGACTACTGGGATCCGAGCCTGCAGGCGTGGCAGATGGCGTGGTCCGGCCACATCCTGCGGACCGACCCGGCGATGCTGTGGCACGCGAACACGTTCTATCCGGAGAACTGGAGCTTCGCGTTCTCCGACACGCTCCTCGGGTACGCCCCGGCCGGCCTGATCGGGGTCGGCCCGGAGCACGCCGTGCTGCGCTACAACATCATGTTCGTGCTGGCGCACGCGCTCGCCGCGTTCGGCGCGTACGTGCTGGCCCGGCAGCTCGGCGCGGGCCGCATCGGCGGCGCGGTGGCCGGGGCGAGCTTCGCCTACGCGCCGTGGCTGCTGGCCCAGGCGGGGCACCTGCACATCCTCTCCAACGGCGGCATCCCGCTGGCGCTGGCCATGCTGGCGCGGGGTCACGGCTGGTCGCTGCGGTACGGCTACCGGCCGCGCCGCCGGCACGCGGGCTGGGCGTTCGCCGGGTGGCTGGTGGCCGCGTGGCAGCTCAGCCTGGGGTTCGGTATCGGGCTGCCGTTCGCGTACATGCTGGCCGGGACCGTTCTGGTCGCGGTGGTGCTGTGGTTCGTGCGACGGCGCCGGGTGAAGCGTCCGTTCGGGCGGCGGCTGTTCCTGGCCGACGTGTTCGGCGGGCTCGCCTTCGCCGCGGTGGGCGCGGCGCTGGCGGTGCCGTACTTCAGGGTGGCCGAGCTGCACCCGAACGCGGAACGGACGCTCGGCGACATCGGGCTCTACTCGCCGCCGGCGAGCGGGTTCTTCACCGCGCCGGCCGAGTCCCGGGTCTGGGGCGGGCTGCACGAGGGCGCCCGTGCCGTGCTGCCCTGGCATCCGGAGATGACGCTGCTGCCGGGCTTCGTGCTCTACGCGCTCGCCGCCGGTGGTCTGTTCTTCTCGGTCTGGCGGGTCCGGCACCGGATCTTCCTGCTCGCCGGCGTGCTGGTGACGATGGCGCTGGCGATGGGCACCCGGTTCTTCGGCGGCCGGTTCACCTACGTGCCGTTGTTCGACTACGTGCCGGGCTGGAGCGGGCTGCGCACGCCGGGCCGGATGATGCTCTGGACCACGCTGCTGCTGGGTCTGCTCGCGGCCGGCGCGGTCACCGCGTTCTGCATGCGGGTACGCGAGCTGGCCGCCGAGCGGGTGCCGCCGTGGCCGGGCCCGTGGCTGCGCCTGGCCACGCTGCTGCCGCTGGCGCTGGTGCTCGTGGAAGGGCTGAACGCCACGCCGCAGCCGGTGGTGCCGCGGCAGCCGGCGGCGATGCGGACTGTGGACGGCCCGATGCTGGTGCTGCCGAGCAGCCAGAACCTCGATCAGCCGGTGATGTTGTGGTCCACCGACCGGTTCCAGCCGATGGTCAACGGCGGCAGCGGTTTCACGCCGCGTTCGCAGGCCCAGATCCGCGAGGCGACAGTCAGCTTCCCGGACTACGCGAGCGTCGACTACCTGCGGCAGATCGGCGTGAAGAACGTGGTCGTGTTGCGCGACGAGCTGGAGGGCACCCCGTGGGAGGGGATGCTCGACCGGCCGGTCGACGCGCTGGGCGTGACCCGGGAGCAGGTCGGCGAGGCGGTCGTGTTCCGGCTGTAGACCGGAACACGACCGTCTCGGTCACACCGGAACGGGTTCGGCGGGCCGTTCGGCGGCGCGCGCCCGCCAGCGCTGATGCCAGGGCGCGTCGGGCGCGCCGTCGAGCACCCCGCCGTCCGGGTCGTCGGCGTAGGTGTGCCGGACGACGTCCAGTTCGGGCCGCATGATGTCCCGGATGACGAATCCGCAGAGCACCGCCACGGTGATCAGGCGCAGGCTCGACGCCAGCACGAAGACGCCCTCGGGGAAGACCGGCCGGGACATGGCCGTGCCGAGCAGTTCGCCGTAGAACGCGGCGAAGTAGCCGACCTCGGCGACCTGCCAGGCCAGGAACGCGCCCCAGCGCGGCCGGGCGAGCACCGCGAGCGGCAGCAGCCAGAGCACGAACTGCTGGGACCACACCTTGCTGAAGATGAGGAACGCGGCGACCACCAGGAAGGCGAGCTGGGCCAGCCGGGGGCGGCGCGGCGCCAGCAGCGCCAGCCCGGCCACGCCGAGGCAGGCCAGGCCGAAGAGCAGGTACGACAGCCAGTTGAGGGTGGGGATGTTCGCGTTGAGCCACTCGAAGGGCCCGAGCTGGCCGGGTGAGGACGGGCTGATCCGGCCGTCCAGGTAGCGGCCGATGTACCAGAGCGTGCCCCAGTCGATGGGGCGCGTGGTGTTCAGGTCGAAGAAGCGTTCCCAGTTCTCCCGGTACGGGATCGCCACCGGCAGGTTCACGGCCACGAGCGTCACCAGCGCGGTCGCCGTGGCGACGAGCCCGGCCAGCAGTTTCCCGGCGCGCAACGCGAGGACCAGGATCGGGCCGAGGATGAACAGCGGCCACATCTTGGCCGCGCCGCCCAGTCCGATGAGGACGCCTGCTACTCCGGGCAGCAGCAGCGCGTACCGGTCGGGCCGGGCGCGCGCCCAGGCCAGCAGGCCGAACGCGGCCAGGCCGATGGCGAGCAGATCCCAGTTGACGGTGGCGGTGAGCACCAGCGCCGGGGAGAGCGCGAACAACGCGGCGTCCCAGGGTCGTCGTCGGCGCAGGCTGAGGATCACGGCGACGGTGGCGACCGCGAGCGCGCCGAGCACCAGCGCGTTCAGGTTGTAGAACCACTGACCCTGGTTGATGGCGGGGTTGTCGGCGCCGAGGGCGTGCACCGGCAGGCCGAGCGCGCCCATGAAGTACCCGGTCAGCACCGGGTACTCCACCGGGTGGTCGGCGTAGGGCACCTTGCCCTCGTTGAGCCCTTCGGCGTAGTAGAGCGCCAGCACGTCGGTGTAGCACATCCGGGTGTACTGGACGTTGTTCTGCCAGGCGCCGTCCTGGCAGGGCGACTTCTGCACCCAGTGCAGGGCCAGCGTCAGGCACACCAGCGCCAGCACGATCCGGCCGGCGGTCCAGAACCGGCTCTCCCGGCCGGCGGGCCGGTCCAGGGCGGCGGCGTGGTCGCCGAGCGGCCCGCCGATCAGACCGGAGGCGCCCCGGACGAACCAGTCCGAGCGGGACGGGTGGTCCACCGTCTCTGCGGATCGTGGCGCCGCCTCGGACGCGCCGGGCTCATCGATGCCTGCGGGCGACTGGGTGCTCATGGAGAGGCATCCTGCCGTACACCGGGGGTCGCCGTCCCGTCGCGCGCGGAGAAATTCCGGTACGCGAAACGCGGCGGCGGCCGGACCGCTCGGGTCCGGCCGCCGCCGTCAGGTGGTACGCGTCAGTTCTGCCGTGTCGGTGGTGTGCTCGGCAGCAGCCCACCGCCGCCACCGCCACCACCGGGGCGTCCGCCGCCTCCGGGGAGCCCACCCCCGCCGGGGTTGTTGCCACCCTGGTCGCCGCCGCCGGGGTTGCCGCCACCGGGCGTGCCGCCGGGGCAGAACAGACCCAGCGGGTCGCAGTTCGGGCCGCCCGGCTGGCCGGGCTCGTTCGTCGGCGGCGGCACCTCGCCGTTGCCGGCCTCGTCGTCGCCGACGTTCGCGGCGGGCGGGAACTCTTCCTTGTCCTTGCCCTTGAGCGCGTCGTTCATGAAGCGCTGGAAGATGTCACCCGGCATCCGGGCGCCGCTGATGTCCCGGCCGTCCTTGTACTTGATCGCCTTGCGGTCCTTGACGTTTCCGACCCAGACGGCGGTGGCGAGCTGCGGCGTGTAGCCGATCATCCAGGCATCGCCGTTGCGGGTGGTCTTGTCACCGAGTTCCCAGGTGCCGGTCTTCTCGGCGACCTGCCGGCCCTCCTCGAGCTTCTTGTTGATCTGGCCCGGGTACTGCTTCAGCACGGACGTCACGTCGGCGACGATGTCCTTGTCGATCCGCTGCTGCCCCTTGAGCTTCTCCCCGCCGACCGTGTCCCACTTACCGGTGTCCGGGTTCTGCTTCTGCACCAGCTTCACGAAGTGCGCCTTGTGGTAGACGCCCTGGTTGGCGAACGTGGCGACGCCGTTGGCGTGGTCGAGCACCGTGATCGGGTACTGGCCGTAGCCGAGGACGTGGAAGAACGGCGACGGAGCCAGGTCCTTCGGGTCGGCCTTGGTCAGGTCGTGCGCCTTGGCCGGGTTGGTGTCGGTCTGCCACATGGTGGTGACGCCGGCCTGCTTGGCCATGTCGAGCACCTTGTCCGGGCCGATCTTCTCGGTGATGTAGTAGAACGGAACGTTCAGCGACTTCAGCGTCGACAGTTCGAGCGTGCAGGAGTCACCGCAGGAGACCTTGTCCGCGCCGGCGTTGCTGACCTTGAACTTGGTGCCCTTCGGCGTGAACGCCGATCCCTTCCACCGGGACTTGAGCGAGATGCCTTCCTTCAGGGCCGCGGCGAGCGTGTAGATCTTGAAGCTCGAGCCCGGCGAGTGCCCGCCGCTGACCACGCCGTTGTCGACGTTCTTCCCGGCGTAGTCGGTGCCGGTGCCGTTGTCGCCGCCGTAGTAGGCGAGCACCCGGCCGGTCTTCGGGTCGATGGCCACCACGGCGGCCATCAGGTTCGGCGGCTGGCCGGCGAGTTCGGAGCCCTTCTTGGCCCGCTGGGCCGCGGCGAGCGCCGCCTCCTGCATCTTCCGGTTGATCGTGGTGGTGATCTTGTAACCACCCCGGCTCAGCGCCTTGGCGCAGAGCGGCTTCTTCTCGGTCGCCTCGGCCTCGTTGTCGGTGCAGAGGTTCATCTCGCGGATCTCCTGCGAGACGTAGTTGACGATGTTGCCGTACGGGGTGTCGATGCCGAAGCCACCGCCGCTGTTCTTCGACGGCTTCGCGATGTTCTTCGGGTACTCGGTGGGGTGCTGCGGCGTGTTCGGCGCGTCCAGCCACTTCTCCGTGATCATGCCGTTGATCACGTAGTTCCACCGATCCAGTGCGGCGGTCGGGTTGATCGCCGGGTCGTAGCCCTGGTGGGTGGCGCTCGGCTCCGGCTGTTTGATCAGTGCGGCGAGCACCGCGGCCTCGGCCACGGTCAGGCTCTTGACGTCCTTGCCGAAGTAGGTCCGCGCCGCCGCCTGGATGCCGTACGCGCCACGGCCGAAGTAGATGACGTTCAGGTAGTGCTGCATGATCACGCGCTTGTCGTACTTGTCGTTCAGCTTGGAGGCGAGGATCGCCTCCTTCACCTTGCGGCCGTACGTGTCCTGGTTCAGGTTCTCGAACGCGTTGCGCGCGTACTGCTGGGTGATGGTCGAGGCGCCCTGCTTGTCGCCGCCGGTGAGGTTGTTCCACGCGGCCCGGGCGATGCCCTTGTAGTCCACACCGGAGTGCTTGTAGAAGTTCCGGTCCTCCGCCGCGGCGACCGCGTGCTGGACGTGCTCCGGAATCTGGTCGATGGTGACCAGCTGGCGGTTCTGGTCGCCGATCCGGGCGATCGCCTGGCCGCTCGAGTCGTAGATGGTGGTGGACAGCGGCGGGATGGTGTCCTCCGGGAGCACCACCTTGGTGGAGTACCAGGTGAAGCTCACCACACCGATGCCGGCGAGCATGATGAACACGGCGAAGCCGGCGATCAGGATGTTGATCCGGCGGCGCTTCTTCGCGCGCGCCGGGTCCTCGCCGCGGCCACGCCGGCCGGGGCCGGCCGGACCGCCGGGACCACCGGGGCCGCCGCCGGCGGCGCCGGGCACCCGGGCGCGGCCACCGACGGCCGCCGCGCCGACGCTCGCGCGTCCGCCCACGCTCGCACGCCCGCCGACGCCGGCCGCGCCGACGCTCGCCGCGCCCACCGAGGCGCGTCCGGCCGGAGCGGCCGGGGAGACGGGCACCGACGCCCGGCCGGCGCCCGCGCGTCCGGAGACGCCGGGTGCCGGCGAGACGGGCACCGAGGCCCGGCCGCCCGCGCCGGCCCGGCCGACCGAGGCCGAGCCTGCCGCCCCGCGCGGCGCCGGAGCGCCACCGACCGAGGCCCGGCCGCCCGCGCCGTACGGTGTCGCGGAGGCGCGCGCCGAGGCGCCGCCCTCAGCCGCGCCGGACCAACCGTTCCCGCCCCGGCTCCCTTCGGAACCGGGGTCGCCGTTCGGGCCCGGGATCTGGGCCCGCCCACGCGAAGAACTGGGATCGCCGTAGTTCATTCCTCACACCCTGCCGGTCGCGGTGGGGCGCGGGGGCGCCGCCACCGGGTTGCCGTGAGCTGGAACACGGGACGTTACCCGCCGGCCGTGCCAGCGATCGCCCGTCAAATCCGATCTATTCGGACCAATTACGCGTAAAGGCTGTCGATCCTGCCGCCCGGGGAATGGGCCGGCAGCGATCGGGACAGCCGCGTTCACCGTTGCGCCTCTCGCCTTCGCCGAGGGGTGGAGCCGTTGGCCGCGACCGACTCGTCCGCGTCCTCCGCCTCGCCAGCGAGACCGTCCCGGCCGAGCAGGAACTGCTCGACGAGATGGTTCCAGTCGCAGCCGGGGCAGACCTCCACCACGAACACCTGGAACTCACGCAGCGTCATGGCCAGGACGGGCAACTCGGCCCGGGTACGCGCCTGGCCGGCCGACTGCTTGAGTTCGTCACCGTAAATGTAGTGGACGTGGATCAGGTTCTCGCTGCGGCAGATCGGGCAGCGGTGGTCGGTCGGCTCGCCGTGGAAGCGAGCAGCGTTCTTCAGGTACGGCGAGGCGTCGCAGACGTCGTACGTGCCGATCCGCCCGGCGAGCAGTTCACGCAGCACAGCTCGCTTCTGAAGCGAGTAGTCGACGACCTGGCGCTGCGTACGCATGCGGCAAAGGGTACGCGCTCCCGCGAACCCAGGCGACCATGGTCACGATGCGTGATGATCGCGTCGCGTAAGCAGGGGTTTGCCCCATCCTCACCTCTCCGCTAACGTGCGATGTATCGGTTCGATACATCGCGGTGGTTAGCGCTCCGCGCAGGGGGAAAGAGGGGATGGCCCGTGCTCGAGCTCGCCATCCTCGGCCTCCTGCAGGAGGCGTCGATGCACGGCTACGAGCTGCGCAAGGAGCTGACCGCCAAGCTCGGTGCCATCCGGGCGGCGATCAGCTACGGCTCGCTCTACCCGACCCTGCGTCGGCTGCAGGCGGCGGGATGGATCGCCGAAGCCGCCGAGACACCCGCGACCGCCGAGGAGGTTCCCGCGCTGACCAGCCGACGCGGTCGGGTGGTCTACACCATTACCGCGGAGGGCAAGGAACGCTTCGCCCAGCTCATAGCGCAGGCTGGACCCGAGACGTACGACGACACGGGCTTCGGCGTGCACTTCGCGTTCTTCGCCCGGACCGACCAGGCCACCCGGCTCCGGATCCTGGAAGGTCGTCGCCGCAAGATCGAGGAACGTCGCGAAGGTCTTCGTGACGTGCTCGGCCGGGCAGCCGAGCGCCTCGACGCGTACACCCTGGAACTGCAGCGCCACGGGCTCGACGCCTGTGAGCGCGAGGTCCGCTGGCTGGAGGAGCTCATCGCCAACGAGCGCTCCGGCCGGGCCCCCGCCGACCCGCGACCCGGGACGGCCGGTGGCCGAGGAGACAACGACAGCCCGCCCACGCCTGGAACGTCCAGGAAAGAGCGGCCGTGATGAAGAAGAAGGAGGCAGACGCTATGGGCTCCGTCCGCGTCGCCATCGTCGGTGTGGGTAACTGCGCCTCGTCCCTCGTACAGGGCGTGGAGTACTACCGGAACGCCGACCCGAACGACCGCGTCCCGGGTCTCATGCACGTCACCTTCGGCGACTACCACGTCTCGGACGTGAAGTTCGTCGCGGCGTTCGACGTGGACGCCAAGAAGGTGGGCATGGACCTCGCGGAGGCGATCGTCGCCAGCGAGAACAACACGATCAAGCTGTGCGACGTGCCGCCGACCGGCGTCACCGTGCAGCGCGGCCCGACCTTCGACGGTCTCGGCCAGTACTACCGCGAGATCGTCGAGGAGTCGGACGCCAAGCCGGTCGACGTGGCGCAGGCGCTGCGCGACGCGCAGGTCGACGTGGTCGTCTCCTACCTCCCGGTGGGCTCCGAGGAGGCCGACAAGTTCTACGCCCAGGCCGCGATCGACGCCGGCTGCGCGTTCGTGAACGCCCTGCCGGTCTTCATCGCCTCCGACCCGGAGTGGGCGAAGAAGTTCACCGACGCCGGCCTGCCGATCGTCGGCGACGACATCAAGAGCCAGGTCGGTGCCACCATCGTGCACCGCGCCCTGGCGAAGCTCTTCGAGGACCGCGGGGTCGAGCTGCTGCGCACGTACCAGCTCAACTTCGGCGGCAACATGGACTTCATGAACATGCTGGAGCGCAACCGTCTGGTCTCGAAAAAGATCTCGAAGACCCAGTCGGTGACCTCCCAGATCCCGCACGAGATGAGCAAGAGCGACGTGCACATCGGCCCGTCCGACCACGTGCCGTGGCTCGACGACCGCAAGTGGGCGTACATCCGCCTGGAGGGCCGCTCCTTCGGTGACACCCCGCTCAACGCGGAGCTGAAGCTCGAGGTGTGGGACTCGCCGAACTCGGCCGGTGTCATCATCGACGCCGTCCGCGCCGCGAAGATCGCGCTGGACCGGAAGATCGGTGGCCCGATCCTCTCCGCCTCCTCGTACTTCATGAAGTCCCCGCCGGAGCAGTACGCCGACCACGACGCGCACGCCGCCGTCGAGGCGTTCATCGCCGGCGAGATCGAGCGCTGACGCGCTGACACGCACAAGAAGGAAGGCCGGGTCCGCGCGGACCCGGCCTTCCTTCTTCGCGTACGTCAGGACCAGGCTCGCCGCAGGGCCACCGACGCCTCCAGCTCCAGCAGCGTCACCTTGCGCGGCAGCCCGCCACCGAAGCCGACCAGCTTGCCGCCTGCGCCGACGATCCGGTGACAGGGCACGATCACCGGCACCGGATTGCGGTTGCAGGCCACCCCGACCGCCCGGGCGCCTCCGGGGTCTCCGACCGCCTTCGCCACCTCGCCGTAGGTCTTCGTCTCCCCGTACGGGATGCGGGTCATCTCCCGCCACACGGCGCGCTCGAACTCGGAGCCCCGGGGTGCCGACACCGGCACGGTGAACTCGGTCAGCTCACCGGCGAAGTACGCCCGCAGCTCCGCCACCGCCAGCCGGGCCACCGCGTCGCCGGGTTCGCCTGACGCCCCGTCCACCCGGCCGAAGTGCGCGCCGCGCACCGCGTCGTCGTCGGTGCCGACGGAGAACTCGCCGATCGGGGAGTCGAGCACGGTCCAGCGCATGCCACCCATTGTCGCGCCCACGCCGACATTCTCCCCGGCCGGTTCCCTGAGGGCGGGCTGGACGACCGCTGAGCGAAGTCGATGTTGCACGGCGTCGATACCGTGCAGGTCATGGCCACCGGGACGCTCATCTTCCTGATCATCGGCGGGATCGGTGTCGGCGTGCTGACCCTCGCCCTGCTCGGCTCGGGAGTGCTCCACCTCGGCCAGCCGGACGTCGACGGGCCGGTGTCGCTGGAGGCGGCCGCCGGGTTCACCGGGGCGTTCGGTTTCGGCGGCGCGATCGTCAACGAGCTGCTCGGGGGTCGTACCCCCGGAATGATCGCGGCGGCGGTGGCCGGCGGCGCGCTCGCCGCCGTGCCCACCGGCTGGCTGGCGGCGCGGCTGAGCCGCGCGGCCCGCAACATGCGCACGGACGCCACACCCACCCGCGACCACCTGGCCGGCGCGATCGGCCTGGTGGTGACGCCGATCCCCAGCGGCGGCTACGGCGAGGTGCGGGTACGCCTCGCCGGCCAGCCGGTGAAGCTCAACGCCCGCGCCGACGGGCCGATCGCGGTCGGCACCCGGATCTTCGTGGTCGAAGCACTGAGCGAGACCAGCGTGCACGTCGAGACCTACTGACACCACCACACAGACGGGAACGCCCATGCCCCTGCTCGTCGCCATCGGCGGCGCGGTCCTCCTCGCCGTCGTCCTCGTTCTCTTCGTGTTGTCCCGGATCAAGGTGGCCGGGCCGAACCAGGCGTTCATCGTCACCGGCCGCAAGGGCCGCACCACCCAGTCCGCCGACGGAGCCCGCTCCACCGACATGTCCGGCCAGAAGGTCGTGCTCGGCGCCTCGGTCTTCGTGCTGCCGGTGGTGCAGAAGCTCCAGTCGCTCGACCTGTCCAGCCGCCGGATCGATGTCAGCATCCGCGGCGCGGTGAGCAAGCAGGGCATCCGCACCGAGCTGCACGGCGTGGCGATCGTGAAGGTCGGCGGCACCGAGGACGCGATCCGCGCCGCCGCCCAGCGCTTCCTGAACCAGCAGGAGGAGATCGACAACTTCACCCGCGAGGTGCTCGCCGGCGCGCTGCGCTCGATCGTCGGGCGGCTCACCGTCGAGGAGATCATCCGGGACCGGGCGGCGTTCGCCAGCGCGGTCGCCGAGGAGGCCGAGCACTCGATGACCAACCAGGGCCTGGTGCTCGACACGTTCCAGCTCCAGGACATCTCGGCCGAGGGCTCCTACCTCCAGGACCTGGGCCGGCCGGAGGCGGCCCGGGTGCTCAAGGACGCGGCCATCGCCGAGGCGCGGGCCCGGCAGCAGGCCGAGCAGGAGCGGCTGCTCGCCGAGGAGGCGATCGCCGAGGCGAACCGGAACCTGGCGCTCAAGCAGGCCGGCATCCAGGCCGAGATCGACGCGGCGAAGGCGAAGTCGGCGGCGGCCGGGCCGCTCGCGCAGGCCGAGCGGGACCAGGCGATCCTCTCCGAGCAGCAGAAGGTGGCCGAGCGCAACGCCGAGCTGAAGCAGCGCCAGCTCGACACCGAGGTGCGCAAGCCGGCCGACGCGGCCCGGTACAAGGTCGAGCAGGAGGCCGAGGCGGCCCGCAACGCGGCGGTGCTCAACGCCGACGCGCAGCGGCAGGCCACCATCGCCGCCGCGCAGGCCTCCGCCGAGCAGGCCCGCCTCACCGGTGAGGGCGAGCGGGCCCGGCGGGCCGCGCTGGCCGAGGCTAACGCGATCGAGGGCGCCAAGGAGGGCGAGGCCGAGCAGCGCCGTCGTTCCGCGATCGCCGAGGCGGTCGAGCGGGAGGGCCAGGCCGAGGCCGCGGCCATCCTGGCCAAGGGTCAGGCCGAGGCCGACGCGATGGCCCGCAAGGCCGAGGCGTTCGCCGCGTACGGCGAGGCGGCCGTGCTGGACCTGCTGGTCAAGGTGCTGCCCGAGGTGGTCGGTGCGGCCAGCGCCCCGATCGGCGCGATCGACAAGATGACGGTGATCTCCACCGACGGGGCGTCGTCGCTGACCAAGTCCGTGGCCGGCAACGTCGCACAGGGCCTCCAACTCGGCAGCGACCTGACCGGCATCGACCTGGCCGGGCTGCTGGCGCGGCTGGGCAGCAGCGCCCAGCACAACGGCAAGACCACAGTGGACGGCACCACGGTCACCCCGTGACGACGGACGCCCGCCGGTTCCCCTCGGGAGCCGGCGGGCGTCGTGCGGTGGTACGGGTCAGAGCACGGCGACGACGAACTTCTCGCCGGCGCCCAGGCCGAGGGTCGGGCTGTTCCAGTCGATGGTCCGGCTCGCGATGAGCTGGCTGGTGCCGGCGCTGCCGGCGGTGACCGCCTTCTCGTTGATGTTCGCGTACAGGTAGACCGAGCCGTCGGCGTTGTAGTCGAGGAACGACATCCCCTCCCACGCGCCGATCGAGGCGCCCCGCGCGATCAGCGGCTTCGCCCCGGCGCTCTCCGCCGTCACGAACTTGCCGTTGATCTGGGCCTTCAGACCGAAGGTGCCGTAGCCGTCACCCACGTTCACCAGCTCGTACTTCTCCCAGGCGCCGACGGTCGCCGAGCGGGCGATCAGCGGCTTCGCCCCGGCGCTCTCCGCCGTCACGAACTTGCCACTGGCCACCGACTTGATGCTCACGAGGGGTGCCGGGGCGTCGAAGTCGAACTTCTCGGCGGTGCCGATCGCGGTCTTGCTCGCGATCAGCGGGGAGGTGGCGCTCGGCGCGGTGACGTACTTGCCGTTGATCGCCGCCTTCAGGCTGATCGTGCCGTCGGTGTTGTCGACGATCTGGAACTTCTCCCACGCGCCGATGGTGGCCGAGCGGGCGATCAGCGGCTTCGCCCCGGCGCTCTCCGCCGTGACGAACTTGTTCGTGACCCGCGCCCGCAGGCCGAACAGGCCTCCGCCGGCGTCGACCACGTCGTACTTCTCCCAGGCGCCGATCGAGGTGCCCCGGGCGATCAGCGGCTTCGTCCCCGCGCTCTCCGCGGTGACGTAGCGGCCGTTGACCCGGGCCTTGAGCCCGTACGAGCCGCGGGCCGTCACGGCCGAGCCGATGTGCAGCAGCCGGTCGGTGGAGCCCATGATGTCGTGCACCGCGCCGCCGATGCCGGTGGTCACGACCGAGTCGCGCACCTGCTGCGGCGACCAGCCCGGGTGCTCCTCCAGGAGCAGCGCGGCGGCGCCCGCCACGTGCGGGGACGCCATCGAGGTGCCGTTCATCGACTCCGAGCCGGCGCTGGTGCCGGCCTTGGCCGAGACGATGCCGGTGCCGGGGGCGAACAGGTCCAGGCAGCGGCCGTAGTTGGAGAACCAGGCGCGCATGTCGACCCGGTCGGTGGCCCCGACGGTGATGGCGGCGGGCACGCTCGCCGGCGAGGAGCCGCAGGCGTCCTGCATGCTGTTGCCGGCCGCTACCGCGTAGGTGATGCCGGAGGCGATCGAGCGGGCGACCGCGTCGTTGACCGCCTGGTCGACGCGGTCGACGCCGAGGCTCATGTTCGCCACGGACGGCCCGGTGGCGTTCGTGGTGACCCACTCGATGCCGGCGATCACCTGCTCGGTGTCGCCCTGGCCGGAGCAGTCGAGGACCCGGACGGCGACCAGGTCGACGGCCTTCGCGACGCCGTACGTCGTACCGCCGATCGTGCCCGCCACGTGCGTGCCGTGCCCGTCGCAGTCCTGCGCGACGTCGTCCTGCTCGACCGCGTCGTAGCCGTTGCGGGCGCGCCCGCCGAAGTCCTGGTGGTCGATGTCGATGCCGGTGTCGATCACGTACGCGGTCACGCCGGCGCCGGTCGACGGGTAGGTGTACCTGCCGTCGGTCCGGGTCTTGAGCTGGTCGATGCGGTCCAGGCCCCACGGCGGGGTGGTCTGGGTGCCGGCGGTGCTCCAGCGCTGGACCTGCTGGACGTACTCGACGTCCGGGTCGGCGGCGAGCCGCGCGGCCTGCCGGGCGTCCATGGTGGCCGAGTAGCCGTTCAGCGCCTTGCCGAAGACCCGGCGGACGGTGCCGCCGTGCTCGCCGGCCAGCGCGGACGCGGCGGACTTCACCTTGGCCGGGGTGGTCTTGCCCTTCTTGAGGACCACGATGTAGCGGCCGGGCACCGCCTCGGCCGTGCCGGCGCCACGGACCGACGGTCGCTTCGGGTCGGCGAGGGCCGGCCCGGCGACGGTGGCGCAGAGGATGGAGGTGGCGCTGGTGAGGGCGAGCCCCACGAGGGCGGAGCGGCGCAAGCCGCCACGACGTGTCACGAATTGTCTCCCCGTGTCCAGCGACCGTCCGGATCGGACGGGCGGATGAATCAGAACAGCCGCATCTGTCGATTCGGCGGCTGCCGATGACTCATCATGCGGGAGACATCGACCGGAGCGGGTCAACCGTTCGGTCGACACGCCGGCGTATCGTCGTCAGATCCGCGGCGCCGGCCTCAGCCGGTGATGCCCTCGTCGCGCGCCCAGCGCAGCAGCTCCGCCTCGGCCTCGTCGCGGTCCAGCGGCCCGCGTTCCAGCCGCAGCTCCTTGAGGTACTGCCAGGCGCGACCGACCACCGGCCCCGGCGGTACGCCGAGCAGCTCCATGATCGCGTTGCCGTCCAGGTCGGGGCGGACCCGGGCCAGGTCCTCCTCGGCCGCGATCCGGGCGATCCGCTCCTCCAGCGCGTCGTAGTCGGCCGCGAGCTGGGCGGCCTTGCGCCGGTTGCGGGTGGTGCAGTCGGAGCGGGTCAGCTTGTGCAGCCGGGACAGCAGGTCACCGGCGTCGGTGACGTACCGGCGGACCGCCGAGTCGGTCCACTCGCCCCGGCCGTACCCGTAGAAGCGCAGGTGCAGCCCGACCAGCTTGACCACCTGGGAGGTGATCTCCTTGGAGTAGCGCAGCGCCTTCATCCGGTTCTTGGTCAGCCGGGCACCGACCACCTCGTGGTGGTGGAAGCTGACCCGGCCGTCCGCGCCGACCGCCTTGGTGGCGGGCTTGCCGATGTCGTGCATGAGCGCGGCCATCCGCAGCACGAAGTCGCAACCGTCGGACTCCATCGACATGGCGTTGCTGACCACCGTGAGCGTGTGCTCGTAGACGTCCTTGTGCTGGGCGTGCTCGTCGATGGTGAGCTTCAGCCCGGTCAGCTCGGGCAGGAAGCGCTCGGCCAGCCCGGTGTCGACGAGCAGGCGCAGCCCGGTGATCGGGTCGGCACCGCAGAGGAGCTTGGTGAACTCGTCCCGGATCCGCTCGGCGGTGATCCGGTCCAGGTCCGCAGCCATCTCGGTCATCGCCGCGCGGACGTCCGGGTGGACGGCGAAGCGGAGCTGCGCGGCGAACCGGGCCGCGCGCAGCATCCGCAGCGGGTCGTCGCGGAACGACTCCTGCGGCGTTCCCGGGGTACGAATGATCTTGGCGGCCAGATCGGCCAGTCCGCCGTACGGGTCGGTGAACCGGTGGTCCGGAAGACTGACCGCCATCGCGTTGACTGTGAAGTCGCGGCGCTTGAGGTCCTCGGTCAGGCTGGTGCCGTACTGCACCACCGGGTTGCGGCTGACCTGGTCGTAGACCTCCGCGCGGAACGTGGTGATCTCCAGGTTGAGGCCGTCGCGCTGGCAGGCGATGGTGCCGAACTCGCGTCCGGTCTCCCAGATCGACTCGGCCCAGCCGCGGATGACCTTGATGGTCTCGTCCGGGTGGGCGTCGGTGCAGAAGTCGAGGTCGTTGCCGAGCCGCCCGAGCAGCGCGTCGCGGACGGATCCGCCCACCAGGTGCAGTTCGTGACCGGCCTGGGCGAAGCGCCGGCCCAGCTCGTCGGCGACCGGTGAGACTCGGAGCAGTTCGGCGACGGCGTTGCGCTGCGCGGCGGTCAGTTCGCGGCGGTCGGCGGCGTGGGAGGCGGAGGCTTCGGACATGGGATCGCCAGCCTATCGGGCCGGAGGTGGATCGACCGCGCCGGGCGCGGGTAACGGGTCCGGGTTGACTAAGGTTCCGGTTGGGCGGGGCCGGCCGGGCCCGATCGCCACGTACCCCCTGGAGGCTGGCAGATGAGCGGCGGGCTCTACCGCAGCGCGAACGCGCACGGCGGCGGCCTGCCGCCGGACGACGGCGCCACCTTCATCTCGGCCGAGCCCCTGAACCAGCCCGGCGTCGAGGCCGTCGCACCGCCGCAGGAGGTGGTCGCCGAGACCAGCGCCGCGGCGAACAGCGCGGTGATGGCGATCGGCAGCCTGGTGAGCCGGGGTACGGGGTTCATCCGCAACCTGATGATCGGCGCCGCGCTCGGCACGATGGTCGGCGACGCGTTCACCACCGCCCAGTTCCTGCCCAACCAGGTGTACGAGTTCCTGCTCGGCGGCGTGCTGACGAGCGTCCTGGTGCCGGTGCTGGTGCGCCGCCGCAAGATCGACGCGGACCGGGGCGAGGCGTACGCGCAGCGCCTGCTGACGCTCGCGGTATTGGCGCTCGCCGCGACCGCGCTGATCGCGGTGCTGCTGGCCCCGGTGCTGACCGCCGTGTACGCGGCCGGCGGCGACGATCCGGCGTACACCACGCTCGTCACCCGGCTGTCGTACCTGATGCTGCCGATGCTGTTCTTCACCGGCATCAGCGCGCTGATCGCCGCGGTGCTGAACACCAGGGGGCACTTCGCCGCCCCGATGTGGGCGCCGATCCTCAACAACCTCGTGTCGATCGGCACGTTCGGCCTGTACATCGTCGTCTTCGGCGCGACCGGCCTCCGGCCCGACGAGGTGGGCTGGGACCGGATCCTGCTGGTCGGCGGCGGCACGCTGCTGGGCGTGGCGGTGCAGGCGATCGGCCTGCTGCCCGCGCTGCGCAAGGTCGGCTTCCGGTGGAAGGCGCGGTTCGACTTCCGCGAGCTGGGGCTGCGCGAGCTGGCCCGGCTCGGCGCCTGGATGTTCTGCTACGTCGCGGTCAACCAGCTCGGCCTCTTCGTGGTGGTCAACCTGCTCAACCGGGCCAGCGGCGGGGACGGCGAGAACGCCGGCCTGCTGATCTACAACAACGTCTTCCTGCTGCTGATGATGGCGCACGGCATCATCGCGGTCTCGATCATCACGGCGCTGATGCCCCGGATGAGCGCGGCGGCGGCCGAGAACCGGTTCCACGACGTCACCGCCGACCTGTCCCGCGGCACCCGGATGGTCACCGCGGTGCTCGCGCCCATCGCGGTCTGCTACGCGGTGCTGGCCGCCCCGATCTCGGTGGTGGTCTTCCGGTACGGCGCGTTCACCGGCGACAACGCGGTGGCCACCTCGACCGTGCTGCTCGTGGCGGCGCTGGGCCTGGTGCCGTTCGCGGTGAGCCAGCTCTTCACCTTCGCGTTCTACGCGCTGCCGGACACCCGTACCCCGGCTCTGATCAACATCCCGGTGGTGGCGCTGCGCGTCCTGCTCCAGGTGGGCCTGTTCCTGCTCTTCTCGAACACGTTCGCGGCCGCCGGGATGATGCTCGGCAACGCCGTGTCGTACCTGGCGGCGGCGATCATCTCGGCGATGCTGCTGCGGCCCCGGGTGGGCCGGATCGGACTGGGCGGGATCATGCGGACGCTCGGCCGGGTGGTCGTGGCGGCGCTCGGCGCCGCGCTCGTCGGCGTGCTCGTGGTGGCCGTGCTCCCCGGCGACCCGGCGAGCCTGAGCTGGCTCGCCGCGGCGGTCCAGTTGGTGATCGGCGGCGCGGCGATCGGCGCGACCTATCTCGGGCTCGCCATGGTGCTGCGGATCGGCGAGATCACCGAGGTGGTCGGGATGGTCCGGCGGCGCCTCGGGCGTTGACCCCCTCGGTGACCGACGGTGAACGAGGATCACCAGGCTGGGGATACGGCTGTGGATAACTTGGAATTCCGCCGTCCAATGGGCCTCTCGGCCTGTGGACAACCAACCGTACGGACGAGGGAGCGCAGGCCGGGGCGGGGAAAACCTCCCCGTCTCCGCACCGGTACGCCCCTGTGCCGCCTCGTTGCCGCCAACCTTTAGATTGACGGTGCGTGTCCGGCTCGCCCGCCGGGTGGGCGGGCGACCCGGCCGGGGCCCGTGGCGACTGGCCTTCCGGCCGGTCACAGCGGGAAGATGACATGTCGGAGAACCGGGCATCCCGGGTAAGGTCGCTCTCGACGGGTACGACCGGGATCGGCGCGGGTGTCGAGACCGCCGGCCGTTCCACCGAAGGCAGAGCGGGAAGCCACATGCCCAGCAGCACGGGTCCATCGATCGACGCGATCACCGAGGGAGGACGGGTGACCCAGGTCGGCGAGGGTCAGGAAGCGGAGGAGACCTCTCCTGCGGTCGTGACCTTCGGTGCTCCCACTGTCGGTGAGCTGCTCGCGGAGCGGTACGAACTGGTCGAGCACATCAACAACGACAGCGCGGGCCGGCTGGTCTGGCGCGGTGTCGACGTGGTGCTCCGCCGTCCCGTCGCCGTGGTCCTCCGCTATCCGGGTGGCGACTCCGCCACCGAGATGCTTCAGGCCGCGGTCGCCGCGAGCCGCGTCATCCACCCCAACCTGGTCGGCGTCTACGACGCGATCGACGAGGACGACCGGGCCTACGTGGTCCGCGAGTGGGTCGACGGGCAGTCGCTGCGCGAGCTGGTCGCCGCCGACGGGCCGCTGGACCCGGCCCGGGCCACCGCGATCGGCAACGCCGTCGCGAGCGCCCTCGCCGCCGTGCACGCCACCGGCATGGTGCACGGCAACCTCCACCCCGGCACCGTCATGATCAGCGACGACGGCCGCGTGGTGCTCGCCGACGCGCGTACCGACGGCGCGGACAGCCAGGAGAACGACCTGCGCGCGGTCGGCGGGGTGCTCTACTTCGCCCTGACCGGGCACTGGCCGCACGGCGAGGCCCCGCTGCACGGCGCCACCGCCGGGCACGGCCGCGCCGCCCTGCCGGACGCCGTCCGGGACGCCGGCGGCGCCATCGCCGCGCCACGGCAGATGCGCGCCGGTGTGCCGGCCTACCTCGACGACCTCACCATGGACCTGCTCGACGCGGAGATCCCTCCGCCGTCGTCGGACGTGCTGGCCGCCGAGCTGAGCCGGCTCGACATCCCCGCCGACGAGCAGTTCCTGGAGCAGGCCGGTCCGCTGCGTTTCACCGCCGAGCCCGGCGAGGAACCCTCACCGCTGGCTGCGGCCGGCGGTCGCAAGGTCGCCATCGGCATCGCCGGTCTGCTGGCGGTCGCCCTGGTCGGGCTGCTCATCGGCATCAACGCGCTCGGTGGTGGCGACGACGGCGACAAGGAGCCGGTCGCCCAGCCGTCGAACAGCGCGCCGGCCACCGGGGGCGGCGCCGAGCCCGCCGCGCAGGTCCGCAAGCTCACCATCCAGGACGTACGGATCATCGACCCGGACGGCGACCGCGCCGAGGTGCGCAACGCCGAGAAGGTGATCGACGGGAACGACGACGAGGGCTGGGAGACCAACAGCTACCGCAACAACGGCAAGTTCGGCGGCCTCAAGAAGGGCATGGGTGTCTGGATCGACCTGGGCGCCCCGCACACGGTCAAGCAGCTGGAGGCGACGCTCTCGGCCACCGGTGCCACCGTGGAGCTGCGTACCGGCGCCCGCGGCGACTTCCCGTCCAGCTCCTCCGGCGACAAGCAGCTCGTCAACGCCTACTCGACGCTGATCGGGCCGGCGAACGAGGACGGCGGCACCAAGATGATCTTCAACGCCTTCGAGCCGGACCAGAAGTACCAGTACCTGCTGTTCTGGATCACCAAGCTGCCGGCGAAGGACAGCGGCAACAGCTGGAAGCTCGGCGTCCAGGAGATCGTGGTCCAGGGCTCGTGACCCGGCCGCCGTCCCCGCCGCGCCACCTCCGCCGGATGTGGTGATGGCGGAACGCGACGGCGCGCAGCCCGGCCGCTCCGACCTGGAGCTGCTCCGGGCACACGCGGCAGGCGACCGGGACGCCTTCACCGAGCTGTTCCGACGGCACCGGGACCGCCTCTGGGCGGTCGCGCTGCGGACGATCGGCGACCGTGAGGAAGCCGCCGACGCCCTCCAGGACGCCATGCTGTCGGCGCATCGAGCGGCAGCCCGGTTCCGGGGCGACTCGGCGGTCACCACCTGGCTGCACCGCATCGTGGTGAACGCCTGCCTGGACCGGATCCGGCGGCGGCAGACCCACGCCACCGTCCCGCTGCCCGACGGCGTGCACACCGACGGCGAACCGGGCCGGCACACCGGCGGTCCGGAACCGGCCGCGCCGGCCCACGACCACGACACCGCGCTCGTGGTCCGGCAGGCGCTCGCGGCACTGCCCGCCGAACAGCGGGCCGCGCTGGTCCTGGTCGACGTGCAGGGCTACCCGGTGGCCGAGGTCGCCGCCATGCTCGGGGTCGCCGAGGGCACGGTCAAGAGCCGGTGCGCCCGCGGCCGGGCCCGCCTCGCCGTGCTGCTCGGGCACCTGCGTACCGGCGCCGACGCACCGGCCGCCGACGTGCCGCGGCTCACCTCCGGGAACCGCAGACGCCCCGAGGGCGTCGGATCCTCGTCGGGAGCGTCCCGTCAGGCCGTCAGCCAGGAGGAGCCGTGACTTCCCGGGAGTTCAGCGAGGTCGACCACGACCTGCTCGCCGACTACCTCGGCGGGGCGCTGGACGGCACCCCCGAGCAGGCGACAGTGGCACGGCTGGTCGAGCAGGACCCGACGTGGCGTGCCGCGTACGAGAATCTCGCCGACGCGATCGACCTGGTCGGCGCCGACCTGGCCGGCTGGGCCGCGGCCCCCGCGCCGGAGATGCCGCAGGCGGTGGCCGACCGGATCACCGCGGCGCTCGCCGGCGCCGGCCCCGCGCTGCGCGACGGTACGCCGCTCGTGCCGGCGCAGTCCGGCGGCGCGAGCCGGCCACCCGGCACGGCACCCCGTCCCGACCGGCACAGCGGCCCCGGTCGTCGTCCCCGGCGCTGGGCCCGCATCGCCGGGCCGGTGGCGCTGGCCGCGGCCTCGGTCGCCGCGGTGGGGCTCGGTGTCGGCCGGCTGGCCGACCCGGGCGACGGCGGTACGGCCGACCAGGCGGCCCGGGAGGCGGCGCCGATGGCCGCCGCGCCGTACCGGACCACCGGACCGGCAGTGCGCAGCGGCACCGACTGGACGCCGGAACGCCTCGCCGGCGCCCGGGCGCCCGCCGGAGCGAAGTCGATCCCCGGAGACATGGCCGGTCCGTCCGGCGCGGCGAAGGACGGCGCGGAGACGCCCCTGTCCATGGACAGTCAGCGCCTCAGCGGCCTCGGCGGGCTGGACCGGCTGACCCGCCCGGAGAACCTCGCCGCGTGCCTCACCGCGATCGGGGTCGAGCACGGTTCCGGGCCGCTCACCGTGAACATGGTCGACTACGCCCGGTTCCAGGGCGCACCGGCGCTCGTGGTGACGTTCGCGGACGCGGGCGGCGCCCGCTGGGGCTGGGTGAGCGGGCCGGAGTGCGGAGTACCCGGGTCCGGCGCGGACACGCGGTTCCGGACGCGGGTAGGGTGAAAACGCGGTCACGACGCTTGTCCCGCCACGTGACCTGACCCACCGGATGACCGGCTCGGGAATCCCCGCTTCGTACGATGACGTTCTGCAAGTCAGGCGCCGGCGCCCCTGAGCCGTCGGCACTCGGGATCGACATCGGTGCGACCGGTGACGAACACACACATCGGGAGACGGCAGTGGACGAGGTCCGCAACCTGATCATCATCGGCTCCGGTCCGGCCGGCTACACGGCGGCGGTCTACGCCGCCCGCGCCAACCTGAAGCCCCTGGTGATCGAGGGCGTGCAGTCGGGTGGCGCGCTGATGACCACCACCGAGGTGGAGAACTTCCCCGGCTTCGCGGACGGCATCCTCGGCCCCGAGCTGATGGACAACATGCGCAAGCAGGCCGAGCGCTTCGGCGCCGAGTTCCTCACCGACGACGTGACGCGGGTCGAGCTGAAGGACACCGGCGAGATCGGCTCCGACGCGGTGAGCACCGTGTGGGTGGGCGAGACCGCGTACCGCGCGCACGCCGTCATCCTCTCCACCGGTTCGGCCTGGCGTCCGCTGGGTGTGCCGGGTGAGCAGGAATACCTCGGCCACGGTGTGTCGTCCTGCGCCACCTGTGACGGCTTCTTCTTCCGCAACCAGCACATCGTGGTGGTCGGCGGCGGCGACTCGGCGATGGAGGAGGCGAGCTTCCTCACCCGCTTCGCCGAGTCGGTGACGATCATCCACCGCCGCGACTCGTTCCGCGCCAGCAAGATCATGGCGGACCGGGCGCTGGGCAACGAGAAGATCAAGGTCGAGTGGAACTCCGTGGTCGAGGAGATCCTCGGCGACGACGGCAAGGTCAACGGCGTACGGGTGCGCAACGTGCACACCGGCGAGAGCAAGGTGCTCGACGTCACGGGCGTGTTCGTGGCGATCGGGCACGACCCGCGCAGCGAGCTGTTCCGCGGTCAGGTCGAGATGGACGACGAGGGGTACGTGAAGGTGCAGGCCCCCAGCACCCGTACCAGCGTGCCCGGTGTGTTCGCGGCGGGCGACGTCGTCGACCACACCTACCGGCAGGCCATCACGGCGGCCGGCACCGGCTGCGCCGCCGCGCTGGACGCCGAGCGGTTCATCGCCACCATTCAGGGCTGAGAGTTCCACGAGCAAGGTTCGGAGGAGGAGAGTTCATAGTGGGAGCAACCAAGGCGGTCACGGACGCCAGCTTCGTCAGTGACGTGCTGCAGTCCGACAAGCCGGTTCTGGTCGACTTCTGGGCGGAGTGGTGCGGCCCCTGCCGCAAGGTCTCGCCGCTGCTGGAGGAGATCGCGGGCGAGATGAAGGACCAGGTCACCATCGTCAAGCTCAACATCGACGAGAACCCGGAGACGGCCCGCGCCTACCGGGTGATGTCGGTGCCGACGCTGACCATCTTCAAGAACGGCCAGCCCGTGCAGTCGATCGCCGGCGCCAAGCCGAAGGGCGAGCTGGTCAAGCTCATCGAGTCGGCGCTCTGAGCCGTACCGGCACCGCCGCAACCCCCGTCACCACGCCCGGTGGCGGGGGTTGCGGCTTTCCTGACCTGCATGAACACGAACCCGCCGGGTATCGCCCACGGTACGCTCCGTAAGCATCCGTCGGAGTTCCGGTCCGCCAACGTCCGTGCAGAGGGGGTCGTCGTGCGTCCGATCCGACCCGGTGACCAGGGACCGGCGGTGGCCG
This sequence comes from Micromonospora aurantiaca ATCC 27029, assembly GCF_000145235.1. Classification (NCBI taxonomy): domain Bacteria; kingdom Bacillati; phylum Actinomycetota; class Actinomycetes; order Micromonosporales; family Micromonosporaceae; genus Micromonospora; species Micromonospora aurantiaca (nom. illeg.). Next base: position 7,011,699 of record NC_014391.1, read on the forward strand.
AGATCCGTACCGTCCTCGCCGGCCTGGAACTTCTTCCCGCCGAGGCCGGAGGAGACGACTACGACGCACAGACCGAACGCGCGGTACGGGCCTTCCAGCAGTCCCGCGGCCTCAGCGTCGACGGGCGGGTGGGCGCCGAGACCTGGCGGGCGCTCGACGCGGCCCGCTGGCGGTTCGGGGCCCGCGCGCTCTACCACGCCGTACCCGAGCCGCTGACCGGCGAGGACGTCCGCTCGCTCCAGGAACGCCTGCTGGAGATGGGGTACGACGTGGGCCGCGCCGACGCCATCTACGGCATCCGCACCTCCCGCGCGGTGGCGCAGTTCCAGCGGGAGATGGGCCTGAAACCGGACGGCTCGTGCGGGCCGCACACCGTCAACGCGCTGCGCCGCCTCGGCCGCAAGGTGGTCGGCGGGCGCCCGCAGTGGCTGCGCGAGTCCGACGCCATCCGGCAGGCCGGGCCGACGCTCATCGGGCGGACCGTGGTGATCGACCCGGGGCACGGGGGCACCGACCCGGGCGTGGTGGTGCCCGACGGCACGCTGCGCTGGAGCGAGGCGGACCTCGTGCACGACCTCGCCAGCCGGCTGGAAGGGCGGCTCGCCGCCGCCGGCGTACGGGTGCAGCTCACCCGGGGTCCGTCGCCCGGCGACTGCCTGCCGGACGCGGACCGGGCCCAGCTCGCCAACTCCCTCGGCGCCGACGTGTTCATCTCCCTGCACACCGACGGGCACGCCAACCCGGAGGCCGAGGGTGTGGCCACCTACCACTACGGCACCGACAACGGCGTCACGTCGGCGACCGGCGAGCGCCTGGCCGGGCTCGTGCAGCGGGAGATCGTGGCCCGCACCGGGCTGCGCGACTGCCGTACCCACGCCAAGGCATGGGAGCTGCTCCGGCTCACCCGGATGCCCGCGGTACGCGTCGAGGTCGGCTACCTCACCTCACCGGACGACCGGGCGCGGCTCGTCGACCCGCGCTTCCGGGACCGGGTGGTCGAGGCCATCGTGGCCGGCGTGCAGCGGATGTACCTGCCGATCGAGCGGGACGTGCCGACCGGCTCGATCGACGTAAGCGAACTGCGGGCGATCGTGGCCGCCGGCACCGTCGTCGACTGACCCGCGGCTCAGCTCGTCGAGCGGGTGGCGGGTGCCGGGCGGACCGGCCGCAGCAGCGTCTCCGGGCTCATCGAGCCGAGCAGCTTCTCCAGCGCGTACTCGACGTCCGACTTCCAGCTCAGCGCCGTCCGCAACTCCAGCCGCAGGCGGGGGTAGCGCGGGTGCGGCCGGACCGTCTTGAAGCCCACCGAGAGGAAGAAGTCGGCGGGTGCCACGCACGCGCGGGCCGGGTCGTCCGCGTCGTCGCCGAACTTGGCGTCGCCGAACGCCTCGATCGCCTTGATGCCGCGCTTGGTCAGGTCGCGGGCCACGCCCTGCACCAGCATCCGGCCCAGGCCGCCGTCGGCGAAGGCGGGCACCACGTGCGCCGTCATCAGCAGAGCCGCGTCCGCCGAGACAGGTGAGGTGGGAAACGCCATCGAGCGCGGGACGTACGCCGGTGGGGCGTACATGACGAAACCGGCCGGCATGCCGTCGACGTAGACGAGCTTGCCGCAGGAACCCCACTCCAGCAGCGTCTGGGAGACCCACGCCTCCTTCTCCAGGCCCGGGTCGCCTGCCGCGCAGGCCCGCTCGGCGGAGACCGGATCCAGCTCCCAGTAGACGCAGCTCCGGCAGGATCGAGGCAGGTCCTCCAGCGTGTCCAGGGTCAGGCTGACCAGACGTCGCGACATGAGCGCACCCCACCACTAGGCTCGGAGCGCCGGTGAGTCCCGCGCCCTCCTGCTCCCGACGAGCGATCGTACGCCCCCCTCCGGCGGTACGGGAGTGAACGCGCGAGCCCTCGCCCGGACGGCCGACGGCGGGTCCGGGATGTGGACGTGTCCACACGGCCGGTGCCGCGACCGTCACCGGGGACTACGATCGACCAACCGGCCCCCGCCGCCAATGGATGTCGGCATCGCGGGTACCACACCGGGCGGCAGCCCCGCCGACACCCGATCGAGGTGATGTCCATGACCGGCACGACGCTCGACGACTACACCGACCGGTACGCCCGGCGCGTCCGCGGAATGACCGCCTCGGAGATCCGGGCACTCTTCGCGGTGGCCAGCCGGCCGGAGGTCGTCTCGCTCGCCGGTGGGGCCCCCTACATCGCGGCGCTGCCGCTCGACGCGGTCGGCGAGATGCTCGGCCGGCTCGGCTCCGAGCACGGCGCCACCACCCTCCAGTACGGCATCGGCCAGGGCACCCCGGAGCTGCGCGAGCGGATCTGCGAGGTGATGTCCCTGTCCGGGATCGACGCCTCCTGCGGCGCCTCACCGGAGGACGTGGTGGTCACGGTCGGCGGCCAGCAGGCCCTCGACCTGGTCGCTCGTCTCTTCCTGGATCCGGGTGACGTGGTGCTCGCCGAGGGCCCGACGTACGTCGGCGCGCTCGGGGTGTTCCAGGCCGCCCAGGCCCAGGTGGCCCACGTGCCGATGGACGACGAGGGGCTCATCCCGGAGGCGCTGGAGACGGCCATCGCCGACCTGGCCCGAGCAGGCCGGCGGGTGAAGTTCCTCTACACCATCCCCACCTACCAGAACCCCGCCGGTGTGACGCTGAGCGAGGAGCGGCGCGAACGGGTGCTCGACATCTGCGAGCGCGCAGGGCTGCTCGTGGTGGAGGACGACCCGTACGGTCAGCTCGGTTTCGAGGGTGAGGCGCCCAGGCCCCTGCGGGCCCGGCGGCGCGACGGGGTCTTCTACCTGAGCACGTTCTCCAAGACGTTCGCGCCGGGCCTGCGGGTGGGCTGGATCCTGGCCCCGCACGCGGTCCGCGACAAGCTGGTCATCGCCAGCGAGGCGCAGATCCTCTGCCCGAGCGCCTACGCGCAGTCGGCCGTCTCGACGTACCTCGGCACCATGCCCTGGCGGCAGCAGCTCAAGGTCTACCGCGAGGTCTACCGCGAGCGCCGGGACGCGTTGCTCGACGCGATGGCCGACCTGATGCCGGAGGGCACCACCTGGACCACACCGCGGGGCGGCCTGTTCGTCTGGGCGACGCTGCCCGACGGGCTCGACTCCAAGGCGATGATGCCGCGCGCCGTGGCCGCCCGCGTCGCGTACGTGCCGGGGACCGGCTTCTACGCCGACGGCACCGGCACCGGGAACATGCGGCTCAACTTCTCCTTCCCGACGCCGGAGCGGATCCGCGAAGGCGTCCGCCGGCTCGCCGGGGTGATGGAGCAGGAGATCGCCATGCGCAAGGTCTTCGGCGCGGTCGGCGGCGCCAGACCCCGCCGTCGCCAGGGCGGCTCGGACGCGCCCGGTCCCGACTTGGCATGATGCCCGCATGTCCGACAGCCCCGCCGCACCGCCTCCCGTGACCGGATCCACCGCCGACGAGCTGCACGTGCTCGTACTCGCGGGCGGCCTCTCCTACGAGCGGGACGTCTCACTGCGGTCGGGCCGCCGGGTGCTCGACGCGCTGCGTGCCGTCGGCGTCGACGCGGAACTGCGCGACGCCGACGTGGCGTTGCTGCCCGCCCTGACCGCCGACCCGCCGGACGCCGTGGTGATCGCCCTGCACGGCGCCACCGGCGAGGACGGCTCGCTGCGCGGCGTACTCGACCTCTGGGACGTGCCCTACGTCGGCTGCGACGCCCGGTCGTCCCGCCTCGCCTGGGACAAGCCGTCCGCCAAGGCGGTGCTGCGCGAGGCGGGTATCCCCACACCCGACTGGGTGGCGCTGCCGCACGACCGTTTCTCCGAGTTGGGCGCGGTGGCCGTCCTGGACCGGATCGTCGACCGCCTCGGGCTGCCGCTGATGGTCAAGCCCGCGCAGGGCGGTTCCGGACTGGGCGCCGCCGTGGTCCGGGAGGCGGCGTCGCTGCCGGCCGCGATGGTGGGTTGTTTCGCGTACGACCAGACCGCGCTCGTGGAGCGCTACGTCCCCGGGATGGACGTGGCGGTCTCCGTGCTCGACCTCGGCAAGGGCCCGCAGGCCCTGCCCCCGGTCGAGATCGTGCCGCGCAACGGCGTCTACGACTACGCGGCCCGCTACACCGCCGGCCGTACCACCTGGCACGCGCCGGCCCGGCTCGACGCCGCGACGACCGCCCGGGTGACCGAGGTGGCGCTCGCCGCGCACACCGCGCTCGGGCTGCGCGACGTGTCCCGCGTCGACCTGATCGTCGACGCCGGAGGCGACCCGCACGTGCTGGAGGTCAACGTCTCACCGGGCATGACCGAGACGTCGCTCCTCCCGCTGGCGATCCAGGCCGCCGGGCTGGACTTCGGCCGGGTCCTCGGCACGCTCGTGACCCGGGCCGCCGCACGGCGTCGCTGACCTCAGCTCTCCCGGGTACGCGCTGCGTCCGGCCGGTCGTCCGCGGCGTCGTCCGGCCCGGCGTCGTCCTCGTCTGCGCTGTCCGGGGCACTGTCCCCTGCGTGTTCCGGTGCCGGGCCGGCCTGCGGTGCCGGGTCGGGATCCGACGGGCCCGCCGAGGGGTCTGAGAGGCCCGCTGCCGCGTCGGACTCGGGGATCTCGTCCGCTGCCTCGATCACCGACACGGCCTCGTCCTCGGGCTCCTCAGCGGCGTTCGCGGGCGAGGTCGGGGAGAGACTCGACGGCGCCTGCCAGTGGATGCGCGGCGGCTCGGCCAACGGACGGCCGCCGAACTCGGCGAGCCACGCGGCCACCATGGCGAGGTTCTCCCGCCACTTCTCCTCGGAGATCGGGGGCAGGATCGAGTCCCACAGCGACAGGAACGTGCCCCGCAGCTGCAGTCGACCGTACGGCCGGGCCAGGAACCACAGGTGCAGGTGCGCTGAGCCGTCGCCCCACCGGTTCACGTGGACGCGGGCCACTCCGTCGAGCGAGCGGACGGCCCGCTCCAGGCGGACGGTCATCACGCCCAGTTCGGCGGCGAGCAGGTTCGGCAGGTCGCCCAGATCCAGGTGGGAACGGGACTCCAGGATCAGGACCATCGGCAGGCCGGTGGGCCGGTCCATGGCGCGGACGCGCCACCGCTCACCGACCCAGATGTACGCCTCGTCGGGCGCGTTGCAGGCGGTGCACTCCCGGTCCGCCTCGCCGCGGCGGGGAGGTTCGAACGGTACGGGCTCGTCGAGTTGCTTGACGCGGAGATCGCCCTCGAAGGGGAAGGACGGCCACTGGGTGAAGTCGGGAACTGAGGGAGGGGTGTCCGGCACGACGCTGACCCTAACCGAGTTGGCGACGCCTGTCCCTACCTGTTCCACTGGCCGCCCACCGGTTGTCCACCGCGTTGTCCACAGGCTGCCGAGATCACCAGCACAGCGCGTCATGCACTGCTCAGCAAGGGTTTCCTCGCTTTGTTTCACGTGAAACGGGGAGTGCCTGTGGACAACCGCTGTGGATAACTCGGGGTGCGTCTGGGCCCGTTCTTCCAACGATCCGGTGACCGATCCGCACCGGGTGCCGACGGCTTCTTCTCGTGCGTGTTTCACGTGAAACGGCGGATGCGTCGGCCCGCATCTCGGCGCGGTCGCTCGGCTCGCTGGCGTCGCCTGACCTTGTTCCGTGACTGCATCCTCGGCGGGTACGGCAGATCGAACGAGGCGCCTCCGGGCGACGGCGACAGAGGAGTCGCGAGGCGAGCCCCCGGCTGTTCGTTGGGAGCGGGCCGGGCCGCGCGGATACCGAGCCGCGCCGACCACCGCTCGACTTGTGGCCGGCACCGCGCCGCATCGCTTGTACCCGGCACAGCCGGGACTCGATCGGATGAGGGTCGGGTTGGTCGCCGCGTTTCACGTGAAACAGCAAGCGCGTCTGAGCCGACAGGCCGAGCCCGAGCTGGCCGCACGGGCCTCGGGTTTGCCGGGCCTCGGGTTTGCCGCTCGATCGCTGATCGGGCTCGCCACCGCCCTGGAGGCGTGCGAGCACCCGGCCGGCCCGGCGAGCGATGCCGGGTCATCGACGGCGGCGCGAACGAGTCAGCATCATTCGGCCCAGGGATGCTGAGCCGGGCCGCACAGCTCGGCCAGCTGGCCGGGCTCCTCGCGACAGGCGCTCCCGACTCGGCGCTCCCGGCTCGGCCGCTCGCCGGTTCGACACTCCCCGGTTCGGCAGTGTTCGGTTCGGCACTGCTCGGTTCGGCACTGCTCGGCTCAGCGACCCTCACTCAGGTGCTCCCCGGTTCGGCGGGGCGCGGCTCAATGCGCCTGGATCGCTCACAGGCGCTGATCGGATAGGGGTCGGCAGGACGGCTCTTGCGCGGTCGTCACGGCCGGGCGTGCTCAACCCTCTGGCCCGTCAGCATGGTCATCCTCCGATCGCCCTTGCCCTAGCTCAGGGCTTGCCGCCCGGGACAGTCGACACGCCAACCCGGGACAGTCGGCACGCCAACCCGGGGCACGCCGGCACGCTGGCCCGGGCATGGCGGCTCGGCAGCCCGGCAGCCCGACGGCCCGGCAGCCCGGCAGCCCGACGGCCCGGCAGCCCGACGGCCCGGCAGCCCGACGGCCCGGCAGCCCGGCGGCCCGAATGGCTTCCCGGCGGAGAACCGGTTCGCGTGCGTGCGATCGGTGGGCGGCACCAGCCGGCGGCTAGACGGGTGCGTCACGCGGAACGAGCGGGTCACCAAGCAACGGATTCCGTCTGAGCCGTCGCCGCCAGCCCTCCTGCCAGACTCAGCGGAGTGGGCGCGGACCGACTCGTCAACGCCGAACGGCGGCTCTTTCGGAACCTTTGGCACTCGGCTCTCGCGTACTCAGCCCTTCAGCGCTCGGGCGCGCGGCCTGCCGCCGATCAGTAACGCGGATAGCAGATTCACCGCCACCACCCAGTCGCCTGCCCCCGTTTCACGTGAAACGACGGGCGAGGCACGACAGCCCCAACAGCCGATGCGACCCAGGATGCTCCCGCTTCGACCGCATCAGCGCGGAAGGACGCTAGGGCATCGGTGAGCACCACCGGCACCAGACGGCCCAGCCCCTCGTCGGAGACGGCATCGGCTTCGGAGGGGCCGGTCCCCGTCGACCGAGTAGCCGTGACCCAACGAACCGCCATGCCCGACGAACGGCACCGAACCGACCCGGACACAGATCCGGCCGCATCCCCTCGTCGGGATGCGGCCGGATCGACACCGGAGAAAAGGGCTACGCCTCGGGCTGCCCGTCCTCGCCCACGCCGATGATGCCGACGATCCGCTCCAGGTCGTCGACGGTGGCGAACTCGATCGTGATCTTGCCCTTGCTGCGGCCGATGTCGACCTTCACCCGGGTGTCGAATCGGTCCGACAGCCGGTCTGCGAGATCGGTGAGCGCCGGGGCGTGCGGCTTCGGCCGACGCTTGGCGGCGGCCGTCTTCGCCGGCTCCTCGGCGAGCGCCAGGTGCACCAGTTCCTCGGCGCCGCGGACCGTGATGCCCTCGCGAACGATCCGCTCGGCGAGTGCCTCCTGCGCCTCGGCGTTGTCCAGGCTGAGCAGTGCCCGGGCGTGGCCGGCGGAGAGGACACCGGCGGCGACCCGGCGCTGCACGGCGGGTGGCAGGTTCATCAGCCTGATGGTGTTGGAGATCTGCGGGCGGCTGCGGCCGATCCGCCGGGCCAGTTCCTCGTGCGTGGCACCGAACTCCTCAAGGAGTTGCTGGTACGCCGCCGCCTCTTCGAGCGGGTTGAGGTTGGCGCGGTGGATGTTCTCCAGGAGCGCGTCCCGGAGCATCGCGTCGTCCTTGGTGTCCCGGACGATGGCGGGGATGGTCTCCCGGCCGACCGCCTGGGCGGCACGCCAGCGCCGCTCACCCATCACGAGTTCGAACTTCTCGGGGTCGAGCTGGCGGACCACGATCGGCTGGAGGAAGCCGACCTCCTGGATCGAGGTCTTCAGTTCCTCCAGCGCCTCCTCGTCGAAGACGTGCCGGGGCTGCTTCGGGTTCGGCACGATCGCGTCGACCGGGATCTCCGCGAAGCGGGCACCGGGCACCGGGCTCAGCTGGGGCTCGGGCTCGAAGGCCGGAGGCGGGGTGCTCCCGACGCCGCCGGTGATGGCGGCGGTCGCACCGGCGACCGGAGTCGACGGCGACGCGGCAGTGGCCGACGATTCCGGTTCGGTGGCAGCCGGTTCGGCGCCCGGTACCGGTCCGGTGGGGATGAGGGCGCCGAGCCCTCGGCCCAGTCCGCCGCGGGGACGGTTCTTCATGCGACGCCTCCCAGCGACATCTCCGCACTACGCATTCCGGCTCACCGGCTCCTTGACGCCTCGCTCCGCGATCTCCTGGGCGGCCTCGAAGTAACTCGTGGCCCCCCGCGAACCGGGATCGTAGGTCATCACCGACTGGCCGTAGCTCGGTGCCTCGGAGACACGCACGTTGCGGGGGATGACGGCCTGGAGCACCTTGTCGCCGAAGTGGTTCCGGACGTCCTGCTCCACCGCGTCGGCCAGCCGGGTACGCCTGTCGTACATGGTGAGCAGGATCGTGGAGACCTCGAGCTTCGGGTTGAGGTGCTGACGAACCAGGTTGATGTTGTTGATCAGCTGGTTGAGGCCCTCCAGCGCGTAGTACTCGCACTGGATCGGGATCAGCACCTCCTGCGCGGCCACGAGCGCGTTGACTGTGAGCAGGCCGAGCGACGGCGGACAGTCTATGAAGACGTAGTCGAAGTGACCGGGGTACGCGGCGATGGCCCGCGCCAGGCGCGACTCCCGGGCCACCACGGAGACCAGCTCGATCTCGGCGCCGGCCAGGTCGATCGTGGCCGGTACGCACCACAGGTTCGGGATGCCCTCGACCGCTTGGGCCACCTCCTCCAGCGGCACACTGTCGATCAGGCAGTCGTACACGTCGGGCACGCCCGTGTGGTGCGGCACGTTCAGACCGGTGGAGGCGTTGCCCTGGGGATCAAGGTCGACCACGAGCACCCGGTTGCCGTGCAGCGCGAGTGCCACTGCGAGGTTCACGGTGGTGGTCGTCTTACCCACGCCGCCCTTCTGGTTGGCGACGCACATCACCCGGGTCCGGTCGGGGCGCGGCATGGTGACCTCGCCACTGGGATTCAGGATCTGCACGGCGCGCATCGCCTCCATAGCCAACGGTGGATCATCCTCTTCGCGCGTCGGGGTTTCACGTGAAACGTACGTGCTGGCGTCTACCTCGTCCCCGTACCCGTCCGCTTGTGGCGTGTCGGACGGCGCCGCTGTGACCTCGGGGACGGCCTGGAACGGCACGGCCGAGACGGGCGGCTGGGGTTCGTAGCGGGTGGGTACCGCGGCGTTCGCCCGCACCGCGGGCGGGCGCGGAGTCGGTGCGTTCACCGGACCGTCGGCCGGGTCGAGCGGGTCGCGTGCCGGCGGTACGTTCGCCGGCACGGACGACACGGGCCGCACGGGCCCGCCGGCCGACGGCTCCCGTCGCTTGGACGGCTGAGCCGGGTACGGGGAGGACGGTTCGCCGGACTCGTTCACCGTCCACTCCTGGTAGTTGGTTTCACGTGAAACGGGGTCGGCGGAGGGCTCGCCTCCTGGTCCGGTCAACCGTGGATCGTCGTACCTGCCGTCGTCATGCACCTGTCATCCCTACCCGCTCCGGATGGTCGGTCCGCACCCGTCGAATCGCGTCCGCGCCTCGCACGGCGCCGTCGGTTCGGCGGGAACCGTCAGGTTCGGGTGCCGCCCGGCACCGCCGTTCCACACTATCGACGCGCGGTCAGCCTACGGCCGACGGGCGCGGTGGGTCCATGTCGGGTTGCGATCGATCGCGTCACGCCCACCGGTCCAACGACCGGATCGGGCGTGCGGAATGGCGTACCGGCTCAGCGGTCGCCGCGGCGGCGACCGCCACGCGACCGCTTCGGCTTCTTCGGACGGCGCGGGTTGATCACGCGCTCCCGGACCACCTCGACCACAGTCGCCGGGGGGTCGATCACCCCTTCGCCGCAGCGGTGCAGTTCCGGGGTCGCGCCGCCGAGGCGGATCACGGCCTCGGTGTGCTCGGTGATCTCGTCGGCCGCCGAGGCGCCCTTGAGCGCGACCAGCCGTCCGCCGGGGGCCACGAGCGGCAGGCACCAGGAGGCGAGCCGGTCCAGCGGCGCCACCGCGCGGGCAGTCACGATGTCGGCGCTCAGTGGTTCCCGGTCACGCGAGCCGGCCGCCGCCTCCTCGGCCCGCCCACGGAACACACGGACGTCCCGGGTCAGGCCGAGACGCTGTACCGCCTCGATCAGGAAGGCGGTCCGCCGGGCCAGCGGCTCGACGAGCGTCACGGTGAGGTCGGGACGCGCGATCGCCAGCACCAGACCGGGCAGCCCGGCACCGGAGCCGACGTCGATCACGCTGGCGCCCTCCGGGATCCGCTCCGCCACCACCGCACAGTTGAGCAGGTGCCGCTCCCAGAGGCGCGGCGTCTCGCGGGGGCCGATCAGGCCGCGGACCACGCCGTCGGTGGCGAGTAGTTCGGCGTACGCGGCGGCCAGGTCGAGCCGGTCACCGAACAACGCGCGGGCGGCCTCCGCCAGCTCGGGCGGCAGCGTCGCCGTCGCCGGGTCGGGGACGTCGTCACCGTCCACGAGGGACGGTGCGTCCGCCGACGGCTCCGCGAAGACCGGGTCGGCCACCGCGGCCGGGTCGGCCGGCGTCACGTCCGCCGCCTGCTCGCCGGAGAAGGCGGGTGTCACGTCCACCGCCGGGTCGGCGGGCTCGATCCCGGTCACCACCGCCGGCTCGCCGGAGAAGGCGGGCTCGCCGGGGTCGGTCACGGCCCTTCCCGGGTACGCCGGGTCGGCCGGCCCGTCGTCATCGGAGAAGACCGGGTCGACTGTGTTGTCGGGGCGCACAGCCGACGGCCCGGGCGGCGTACCGCCCGGGCCGGTCACGGCTCCTGCCGTCGTCTCGTCGGAGATCACGGACCTCAGTCCGCCACCGGCCGGACGACGATGCGGCGGTTGGGCTCGACGCCCTCGGACTCGCTCTCCACCCCGCTCATCGCGTTCACCACGTCGTGCACGCACTTGCGCTCGAACGCGGACATCGGCTCCAGGCGCACCGGCTCGCCGTGCTCCTTGACCTTCTCGACCGCGTTCTTCGCCACGGCGGCCAGTTCCTTGCGCCGGGCGGCCCGGTAGCCGCCGACGTCGAGCAGCAGCCGGCTCGGGGTGCCGGTCTGACGGAACACGGCCAGCCGGGTCAGCTCCTGGAGCGCCTCCAGGGTCGCGCCGCGCTGGCCGACCAGGTTCTGGAGCCGGCCGCCGACGACCTCGACGACGGGGCGGCCGCCGGAGACCAGCTCGTCGATGTCGCCGTCGTAGTCGAGGATGTCCAGCAGTCCCTCGACGTAGTCGGCGGCGATCTCGCTCTGGCGGAACAGGTCGCTGTCGGCCGGGGCCTTCTTCTCCCGGGCCTCGCCAGCGGCGTCCTCGGTCTCGGTGGCGGCGGTAACGGGGGTCTCCTCGTCCAGGGACTGGTCGGCGCTGGGGATGCTGGTCTCGGTCACGGGTCTCATCTCCGTACTCGCTCGGCCGGACCGTCGGGGGTCCGCTGGTCTCCCGGGGCCGGCGGGAGGTTCGCCGGGTGCCCTCGGGCACGTCTGTACGGGCCAGTTTCGCCCGTGTCCGCGCTCCGCGCGGCGATTCCGGCCCGGCGCCGACTCCTCGGATGGCAGCACGCGGCCGGAACGGGCCACCGCCGACGTCGCGACGGTGGCCCTGTGGGCTCAGCCCTGTCGCTTGGCGGGCTTGCTGCCACCCTTCTTCGGGTTGACCGGCTTGGCGCCAGGCTTCGGGCCGGCCACCTTCGGCGCGACGGCCGGAGCCTTCGCCGGCGGCTGGGCCGCCTTGCGGCCGAACAGGCCACCGGCCTTGGCCGGCTGCACGGGGCCCTTGCCGGAGGTGCTCTTGGCGGCGCTGGTGCTCTTCGCGGTCGGCGGCGGCGGGAACTTCCGCAGCACCCACTGCTGCTGGCCGAGCGTGAAGAGGTTGTTGGTGACCCAGTAGATGATCACACCGATCGGGAAGATCGCACCCGAGATCAGCAGCGACAGCGGGATGCCGTAGAGCATCAGCCGCTGCACCATGCGCTGCTGCGGGTCCTCGGCCCACCCGGTCTTGAGGATCATCTGACGGCTGGTCAGGTAGGTGGTGGCGATCATGATGATCACCAGGATGCCGGCGACCACCTTGACCGTGCCGGTGCTCGCTCCGAGCCGGCTCAGCTCGTCAGCGGTGGAGCCGAACTTGCCGGAGATCGGCGCGGTGAACAGCGTCGCGTTGGAGGCGCTGTTGAACTGGTCGACGGTCCAGCCGTACAGGGTCTTGCCCTGGTTGTCAGGGCTGAGGCGGCGCAGCGTGTGGAACAGGCCCAGGAAGACCGGGATCTGGAGGAACATCGGAAGGCAGCCCATGAGCGGGTTGGCCTTTTCCTTCCGATAGAGCTCCATCATCTCCTTCTGGAGCGTCTCCCGGTCACCCTTGTGCTTCTCCTGGAGCTCCTTGACCTTCGGCTGGAGCGCCTGCATGGCACGCTGCGACTTGATCTGCTTGACGAAGACCGGGAACAGGATCACCCGGACCGTCACCACCAGGAAGACGATGGCGAGGATCCAGGCCCAGTTCGTACCGATCACGGCCCCGACCGGAACTCCGATGGCGTCCCAGGCCGAGTGCCAGGTCAGCAGGATCCACGAGATCGCGTAGTAGATCCAGTCGAGACTAAACACTCAGGCTCCAGTCACGTCGGAACGGCGGCGGTCGCCCGGCTCCGGAACCGGGTCGTGTCCACCAGGGTGGAAGGGGTGGCAGCGCGACAGCCGACGGACCGTCAGCCAGGCTCCCCGCAGCGCACCGTGCCGGGACACCGCCTCGACGGCGTAGGCACTGCACGACGGGTAGAACCGGCAGCGGGCCGGCAGTGCCGGACTTATCCACCGACGGTACGCGATGATGGGTGCCAGCAGCATGCGGGCACCGGTTGTGGGCGACGGAGTCGTCGTCGGGCCGGTCACCGCGACCGCCGTCCCCGGGGGGCCCGTGCGGCGGCGATGGCCGCGTCCAGGTCGGCCCCGAGCCGGGCGTACGTCGCGTCGGCGGCCGCAGGCAGCGCGCGTACCACGAGGGTGGTGCCGGCGGGCAGCTCGCCCAGCCGCTCGCGGACCAGATGCCGGAGCCGGCGGCGGACCTTGTTGCGGACCACAGCGCCGCCGACGGCCTTGGACACGACGAAGCCGGCGCGGCTCGGTGCGGAGGTCTCCGCACCGAGGCTTCGCGCCGGCTCCGGCGAGAGTGTCGCGGTGGTGCCGATCGGCTCGGGGAGGGTCAGGTGGACCACGACGGCGCCACGGCCGACGCGTCGGCCACCGCGAACCGCTGCGGCGAAGTCGTTACTGCGCCGCAGTCGTTGCGCGGCGGCCAGCACGACTGCCCACGTCCCCGGACCGGACCTGTCGGCGTCAGGCCGACAGGCGGGCGCGGCCCTTGGAGCGACGGGTCGAGATGATGGCGCGGCCGGCACGGGTGCGCATGCGCAGCCGGAAGCCGTGGGTCTTCGCGCGCCGGCGGTTGTTCGGCTGGTAGGTGCGCTTGCTCACGTCAGGCTCTCCGTTGTCGTACGCCCCGCGCGGCGGATCGCCCGGGGTCGTGTGCTGGTCCAGATCACCTGTCGGTGACCTCCGATCGGCGCTGCCGCGACACGCTCCCCGGCGATGCGGGGTGACAGCCACGGACAGCAAGCATCAATCACCCTAGCAGAGGGCGAGAGAGCAGCCGCTCCAGCCTACGCAGGGGCGCAATGACCGTCAAACGTCACACTCGGGCGTCCGACCTGCGCGCAAGCGCGACCGAAGGGGCGGTT